>JAPYTU010000078.1 GCA_029940715.1 Cytophagales bacterium | reverse complement strand
AGACGCGAGAAAACTAAACTTGTTTCCAGTATTTGAAAATCATCTTCACCAAGAAAATCCCTGATCTCAGCTATACTATTATTTCCTCGCTCTGATATTGCTAATAAAAATCTGGTAGTTAATTCTGTTGGGTATTCCTCAATTCGTTTTGAAGCCAATGCCAATGCTTTTTCTTTTTTACCACCCACATAAACCGCAAGCAGGTAATGATGATAAATAAGAGGGTCATTAAGGTCAGATAAGTACGCCTTTTGAAAATATCTTTCAGCTTCATCATATTTATTTTCAAGCATATAACTTCTTCCAACCAGATCGTAACCTCTTGCAACTGTTCCTGAGCACCTCGATGCTTTAAAACCACAAGCCTGGGCGGCATCAGTATTTTTCTCTTTTAAATGGCTCAGTCCAAGGAAGTACCATGCCAAACCGTCATCATTAGGGATCTGCTTCAGGGCTTTTACCAACTGTGACGCTGCAACCTCATACTTGCCTGATTCAAAATCAAGTATAGCCAGGTTACGGAGTGAAGCTAAATGGAGCGAGTCTAATCTGAGTGCTGCATTGTAATATTTTCTGGCATTTATCCGATCGAGGGCCCGATCAAATTTCTCAGCTTTGAGAAAATTCTCTTCAACACTCAAGGTAGCATCCTCCCTATTCACATAAGAGGCTGGTTGTATCGGGTCTACCGGAGGCAAAGGGAGAGGTGTCTGAAAAGTCGCCAAAACATCACCTTCATTCGTCTTAAGTAGCACGGTTACCGTATCAAATGAAGATTTGTTCATATCCACTCTAACTGATGAGGAAGGGGAGAGATCTATCACTTTTCTTTGGATCTCCTTTTCACCAGCCATCAGGATGCATTTTGCTCCCTTGATTATTTCTGTTGAAATCAGGCTGATGCTAATATTGCTTTTGATGTGATTGGTCTGTATGGCAACCTTTTCAGTGGCAAACTCAAAACCTGTGCTTAGGCCATGTATGGGATACCAGTACTCTTTCCATGAAATAGAAGCGCCAGGTGATAACAAACCATAATCAGACTGAGTTTGCAAAGGGCCACTTTGTACTTCAATATATTCAGGATCTTTATCCCCCAAATTCTTCATACTGACACGACCGTACTCTCCCTGCCCCCAAGTCCATGCTTTTTTTCCAAGATGTTCATTATGATTAGCCACCTGTACAATTCCTCGGTCAAGATCTACATCATATGCACCAAAAAAATCGTACGCACAATCAACAGCAAATATTGATGTAGCTTCTATATAATTCTTAGTCCAGGAGAGATCAATTCCTTCATGAATTGGCCAATCAAAATATTTTATTCCGAAATGATCAGTTCCCCTACTCATGGGATATATGAAGCGTGTTCCTTTTAGTTGAGGAAAAGCCGTGCAATTCCAGAAATAATATGGGTTCATTGCATCAGTTGGATTGTAAATGCGGATATCTTCATCAAGCAAAGCCTTCCCCGGATGAATGGTAACACGCACCGTCCACTTTGTCCTAAGACTTTTCTCCAAGTTACTAATTTCAATATATGCAGAGCCGTCTTCATTTTTGGCATAAAATACATCAACCGGTGATAAGATTGTCACCGTATGTACCTGTGGTCCTGCATTCCATTCTATCCCACCGCTGATAAAACCACCTCTCATTGCAATCATACTTGGTTTTATTACTTCATTTTTATGAAAAATTTCCTGATTGGAAGTCTTGTCGAAAACCGAATGTAGCCTGCCTCCTAATTCGGGCAAACAGGTTATTTTTAAATATTCATTTTCAAGGAAGATAGCTTTGTAAGTAACCTTCTCCAGCTTTCTGGAAAGATGATCCTGCATATTATATGGATAGGTTATAGATGCTTTCACAGTAGTTGCACCTTTAGCACCTGCTTCCATAGCCCAGAATTTTGGATTGACATCATCTTCCCAACCATAGGTAGGGATAGTAATTGTTCCTTCCCAAACTTTTACCTGACTGTACAGAACCTGAACTCTTATTAAGAATAATATCATCAGAAACAAAGCTTTACAGAATAATCTAATAAATAAAGGATTGCTTTTCATAATAAGATTTTATCGGTAAATCATTATTGGAATCTTAGATGGTATAAATTTACTCTTTATATATTTCCGGGTCAAAGTAACTTGTCTCAATTTTTAACCTTTCTAGCTCTGATATCATTTTTGACTTTATAGATTGATATTCGGGACTATTAACAAGATTATTCATCTCTCCAGGATCCGTTTCAAGGTCATATAATTCATTAATATCATTAATCATATCAGTACTCTCGATATATTTATATCTCTTATTTCTCACACCTGCCACTGTCACAAAACCCGGGGCATAAGGTTCTTGAAAATATTCATACAAAAATGATTTACGCCAATCAACAACTTTGTTCTTAAGGAGCGGAACGAATGAAGCTCCTTGCATTTCACCAGGTACCTTAGCTCCCGCTAGTTCGATAAGTGTCGGGGCAATATCTATGTTCAAAACCAATTCACTGTTTTTTATCCCAGCTTCTATCATTTCAGGATACCTTATTATCAAAGGTATTCGAAGAGACTCTTCATACATTAGCCGTTTATCGCCACGCTGGTGGGCTCCAAGGAAGTACCCGTTATCGCTTCCGAAAACGAGTACAGTATTATCCAAAATATTCAATTCAGCCAGACAATGCCTAATGTCCCCCGTACTCTTGTCAACTGCCAGGATTGCTCTGAGATAATTCATCCATTTAGGATTTTTTGGGTCCCAGGGTCGCGGTTTAATTTTCTCTGGCACCGGTTTCCCTTCGCTATCCTTCCAATTTTTGTTATGCACTCCATAAACCCACCCTCTTCTCAACCATTCTGGCTTGTTTTCCATATCGTGGTACCAATTTTCATATTCAGGTATCAGAGCTTCCGGAAAGGCAGCAGAATCACGTGGTGCCGGTGTGAAAGGAGCATGTACAGCTTTGTGCCAGAGAAAGAGGCAGAATGGTTTATCTTTTGGTTTTTCTAACCAACGTACTGCATAATCGGTTAATATATCGGTTATATAACCCTCCTCAATAAAATCACGACCATCTTCATTCAGTGGAGGATTAATATATTTACCCTGTCCGTCAAAGCTTAACCAGTAATCAAAACCTTCTCTGGGCTCTGCTCCGGGTTTCATATGCCATTTTCCAACAAAAGCTGTTTCATACCCAGCCTCCTGAAGTACTTGAGGAAGAAATGGAACATTTGGATCAGGGTCATTGTCTTCATTAATATATACTCCATTAGTATGTGCATAACTCCCGGTCAGAAAACAGGCCCTACTAGGCGAGCAGAGAGATGTAGTTACAAAAGCATTTTCAAAAACCAGCCCTTCTCGGCTAAGTTGATCAATGTTTGGTGTTTTCATAAATTCATAGCGTCCGTCTTTTCCAAGTACATTCCATGCCTGATCATCTGTGAGAATAAACACAATGTTTGGTTTAGACGAATATGAAACATCTGACTTTTTATTCTCTAAACAACTGGAAAAAATCAAAAGACATATAATAATTGTCTCCCTATACTTCATTTCCCCAAAATTTTCAAATTAAATATTAGCAAGTTATTCTTCTACCTGATCAAATATACCTCCTTGATCAAACCATTCTAAATCAGCAACAATTTTACCTTCATCATTAAATTGTAAAACAGCGTAATACTTTTGACTTAAAACTTTACCAGTCGCCTTATGTGTAAAATCCCAAACTCCATATACTCGAACACCTCCATCTGGTATATAATCTCCTTCACTTACTCCGGGATAATATTGTCTGTCTCTAAATTTAAAGTTTTCAAATTCAGCATGCCAACCTCTCATTCCTTCAGCCAAGACTTCCTTAGATAATGAGTCACTAGTATTTGGAGGTGACCATATAAGGTCATCTGCATAATTAGCTATCATTCCATCAAGATCTCCATTTTCAAAAAGATTAAAAGTTGCATCTACAATTTCGATATTTGCATTAAATTTTGCTACACCCTCATCAAAAGCACTTGTATCAGGTGATGGTGGTTGTGTACAACTAGTAACTACCATCACAACAACCATAGAAATTATTAAGTTTTTCATAGTTATATTATTTATTAGTTAATAATATTATTCTCCTGCAATTTGTAAAGCCATTCCGTTTACATCAAACCAATCTGTAAATCGTACAATTTCACCGGCTTCATTAAAAAACATAAGTCCATACCACTTGTTATATACTTCATTACCAGATTCTGTATGAATAGACCTCCATGTTCCATAAATTCTTATGTTATTAGGAAGACTAGTTGCCGTCTCAGATGGATAAACAGAACCACTCCAAAAAGCTGGTTGTCTCTCACCACCCAATCCTAAATCTATACCTTCTTCAAAAGTTATGTTTTCAAAATTGTCGTGGTATCCTGACAAGACTTCTCTTAAATCATCTGTTCCTACCCATGCATTTCCATTATATTGAGGAGGACTCCACATTGCAGTATCTGAAAACAATGCCATTTGGGCATCTAAATCCTTATCCGCAAAACCTTGAACAAATGCTCTTATTGAAGCAACATTACTATCAAAAATTGTTTGATTTTTTATTTTCATTTCCTTTTCAGCAGCAGCCGCTTCAGCTTTAGCTTGAATCTCAGCTTGAGTCTCAGAAAAATAAAAAGGCCATCCATCTTTTTTTGAAGTTTCACAACTCATAAAAAAAATAGAGACAAAAAATATAATTAATAATCTTTTCATACTTTAATATTTAAAAGTTAAATTTTTTTAATGTACAAGATATTCGTGCATCAACAATAAGTTACAAAATTTAAATAAATTTTAATATTAAATATTTAATTAAGTTTAGATTGACTATAATTTCTAAATTATAGAATTCTTAGAATGAAATATTTAATCAATTTTTTTATAATAAATTTGAAATAAAATAATTTTTATGAAGAATGTAATATGCATAATCATTTTTCTATTTTCTATTTCATATGGGCATTCTCAAAAAAATTATATCATTCCAGAACCAACAAATATTACTATTCCAAACTCAAAAGAGATAGGATTTAGACTATCTAAAAAAACATCAATAGAAGTAAGTGGTATTAATAACTCACGTTCCTTTATTAAAAGCTTTATAAAATATGTTGAAAATGAAACTGGTTTTATTTTAAATGCTAAATACAATAAAAAAACAAATATTCTATTTAAAGTTCAAAGTGGAATAAATAACCTTGGAAATGAAGGGTATAAAATCATTATTTTACCTAAAGAAAACCTCACCATTGAAGCAAATTCTGAAAACGGTCTTTTTTATGGCATTCAAACATTAAAACAAATAATTCATTACACAAAAAGAAAAAGAAATGATGATGAATTTACTGATTTTGACATTGCCGTGAAAACAGAAGAATATAAAAACTTTAATTCAAAACAAAGTATTAATGCTGCCAACATAACAACAACTGGATATAAAAGCATAAATGAAACTGGTTATTTCCAAGGACTAGAAAAAACGGAGACAAAAAAATTAAACGTATATAATTTTGCATCAGTGATTATAGAAGATAATCCAAGGTTTGGGTACAGAGGAATGATGCTTGATGTAAGTAGACATTTTATGCCATTAAGTTTTATAAAAAAATTTATAGACATAATAGCAATGCACAAGATGAATACCTTTCACTGGCATCTATCAGATGATCAAGGATGGAGAATTGAAATTAAAAAATATCCAAAACTTACATCAATAGGATCTAAAAGAACTGAAACTGTAGCAGGTCATGTATTAAAAAGTCCAGTATCACTGAGAATATGGAAAGATGTTCAAAAGTATGACGGCATTCCCCACGAAGGATATTATACCCAAGAAGAAATAAAAGAAGTTGTAGCATATGCGTCAGAAAGATTTATTACTATAATACCAGAAATTGATTTACCTGGTCACACATCTTCTCTCATTGCTGCATACCCTGAATATGGGTCTTCTGATAAGAATATTGGAGTAAAAACAATATGGGGAATCCAGGAAGATATTATAAAGCCAAATGAAAATACATTTAATTTTTTAAAAGATGTTTTTACAGAAATTGCTGATTTATTCCCATCCCAGTACATACACATAGGAGGAGATGAAGCAAATAAAAAACAATGGATTGAGTCTGAAGAAGTGCAAGAAATAATGAAAAATTTAGAGCTAGAAAACGAAGCTCAACTTCAAAGTTATTTCATTTCAAGAATGGAAAAAATTCTTAACTCACTTAATAAAAAAATAATAGGATGGGATGAAATTATACAAGGTGGCCTTAATCCAAATGCAACTATCATGTCATGGAGAGGTATAGAAGGGGGAATAACTGCTGCAAAAGCTGGAAATTATGCTATCATGACTCCAACAAGTCACTGTTATTTTGATTATTACCAAAGAAAATCTAGTGATGAGCCACTAGCTATTGGTGGTTTTACTCCTCTTCAAAAAGTATATGAGTTCGAACCTATTCCAAAAGAATTAGATTTAAATCAGTCTAGCAAAATACTTGGGGCACAAGGAAATTTATGGACTGAATTTATAAAAACCCCTGAGCAAGTTGAATATATGACTGTTCCAAGAATGACAGCATTATCAGAAGTTGTTTGGTCAAAAAGAAAAGTTAGAAATTTTAAGGAATTTAAATTGCGATTGAATTTATACAAATATTTTCTAGATTTAGAAAATATCAATTATAGCCCCCATGAATTCAAATAAATAAATGAAATTACCCGTCAATAATTTAATTGAACTGGATCCAAGATTCAAAGAAGTTATAGAAAAATTTGGAGTTATTGAATTAGAAAAAAAAACTGATCCTTATAAATCATTAGTTAAAGCAATTATTTATCAACAATTAAGTGGAAAGGCTGCAAGTACAATTTATAAAAGGTTTTTAAATCTATATCCCTCAAAACATCCAACT
>JAPYTU010000077.1 GCA_029940715.1 Cytophagales bacterium | reverse complement strand
TCCAGGATGGGAAAAATTTTTAATGGATGCAATAGAAAGAGAATGAATTAAAAAATATAATTTATCCTTAATAATCAGTCAGAGTCCAAGTTCTTCAAGTTGATCCAGTTTAATTTTTGAAGGAGAATCAATCATTACATCACGCCCAGATGTATTTTTTGGAAATGCAATAAAATCTCTAATAGATTCTTTACCACCAAATAAAGCACATAACCTATCAAAACCAAATGCAATCCCACCATGTGGAGGAGTTCCATATTGAAAAGCATTCAATAAAAAGCCAAATTGTTTTTTTGATTCTTCTTTAGTGAAACCTAATACATTAAACATTTTTTCTTGAAGTTCTTTTTTAAAAATTCTAACAGATCCACCACCAATTTCAACACCATTTATAACTAAATCATATGCATTTGCTCTAACAGATGAAGGATCTTTATCAAGTAAAGAAATGTCTTCATTTATTGGTGAAGTAAATGGATGATGCATAGCATTAAACCTTTTTAATTCTTCATTCCACTTTAAAAGAGGAAAATTTACTACCCAAACAGGTTTAAATTCTTTAGGATTTCTCAAACTAAGTTTATTTCCCATTAAAAGTCTTAATTCTGATAAAGCATTTTGAGTATTATTTTTTTCTCCAGCAAGTATTAATACTAAATCCCCTTTATTAGAATTACACTTACTAACAATATCCAATAATTTATCAGAACTATAAAATTTATCAATAGAAGACTTTAATGTACCATCTTTATTGTACTTTATATAAACTAATCCTTTTGCCCCAATTTGAGGTTTTTTAACAAAATCAGTAAGTTCATCAATTTGTTTTCTAGAATATTCTGAACAATTGGGAACATTTATACCAATGATTGCTTCAGCATCATCAAAAACATTAAAACCACTACCTTTAACATCATTAAATAAATCAACAAATTGCATATCAAAACGAAGATCTGGTTTATCATTACCATAAAAATTTATAGCATCAGAGAATTCCATAACAGGAATATTATTAATAGTTATTCCTAAAACTTTCTTAAATAAATATTTAATTAAATCCCCAAAATTAGAAAGTATATCATCTCTTTCAACAAATGACATTTCACAATCAATCTGAGTAAATTCTGGTTGCCTATCAGCTCTTAAATCTTCATCTCTAAAACATTTTACAAGTTGATAATACTTATCAAAACCAGAAATCATTAAAAGTTGCTTAAATGTTTGAGGAGATTGTGGCAATGCATAAAATTCTCCTTGATTCATTCTAGATGGAACAACAAAATCTCTAGCTCCTTCAGGAGTTGACTTTATTAAAACAGGAGTTTCAATTTCAATAAAATTTTTTGAATCCAAAAAATTTCTAGTTTCCCTCATTAATTGATGTCTTAATTTAAGATTCTTTTGAAGAGGATTCCTTCTCAAATCTAAATACCTATACTTCATTCTTAATTCTTCACCTCCATCAGTTTCGTCTTCAATAATAAAAGGTGGTAATTCTGATTTATTTAAATATTGAATTTCATCAACAATAATTTCAATATTGCCAGTATCAATATTTTTATTTTTAGCTGATCTTTCAGAAACAAGTCCTGTAATTTTCAAAACAAATTCTCTTCCACAATTTCTGGCTTTTAAAAAAGTATTTGAGTCAGTATTAGAATCTTCAAAAATTAATTGAGTAATGCCATATTTATCTCTTAAGTCTATCCATATAATTTTTCCTTTATCCCTTACTTTATGAACCCAACCACACAAAGAAACTTTTGATCCAACATCATTTATTCTTAAATCTCCACAAGTATGTGATCTAAACATAATTAAATTTTACAAACAAAATTAATAGATTTATAAACAATGCATTCATTTTTTTTATAATCTTACATTTACTATGAATTTAATAATCAAAAGAGACAAGCACTATATGAAGCTTGCCTTAAAAGAAGCAAAAAAAGCTTATGAAGAAGAAGAAATACCTATTGGAGCAATTATAGTACATAAAGATAAAATTATAAGTAAAGGGTATAATCAATCTCAAAGATTAAATGATGCAACAGCTCATGCAGAAATGATTGCAATAACATCAGCCCAAAATAAAATAGGAAGCAAATACTTAAATGATTGTGAACTTTATATTACTCTAGAACCTTGCACAATGTGTACTGGAGCAATTCATTTATCAAAAATTTCTAAAGTAGTTTATGGTCTTGATGATAAAGAAAAAGGCTATCTAAGAAAATCTTTAAAATCCATCAATAAAAAATTGATTATAACTTCAAACATTCTTGAAAATGAATGTAAAGAATTATTAAACTCATTTTTTTTTAAATTAAGAAGTTGATTTATGAGTATATCATATAAAATTCTTAAATTGAGTTATATTTTTTAACTTATAAACTTTTACAAAAATGGCCTTTTCTTTACCCAATCTACCCTACTCATACGATGCCTTAGAACCACATATCGATGCAAAAACGATGGAGATTCATCATACTAAACATCATAATTTATATTTAACAAATTTAAACAATGCAATAAAAGGAAAAGAATTAGAAAGTAAATCATTAGAAGAGTTATGTAGAAATCATACAGATAATCCTGCGATAAGAAATCATGGCGGTGGACATTTTAATCACTCTTTATTCTGGAAAATTCTTTCGCCTAATGGTGGTGGTAATTCTACTGGAAAAATAGCTGATGCTATAAATTCCAATTTTGGAAGTTATGATAATTTTAAAGAGAAATTTACAAATGCTGCAATGACTAGGTTTGGATCTGGTTGGGCATGGTTATGTAAAACAGGCAATAAATTAGAAATATGTTCATCTGCAAATCAAGATAATCCACTAATGCCAGGAATATGTACGGATAAAAGTATTCCTCTTTTAGGTATTGATGTATGGGAACATGCATATTATCTAAATTATCAAAATAGAAGACCAGACTATATAAATGCTTTTTTTAATTTAATTAATTGGGAAGAAGTAAATAATAAAGTTTAAATAATGATTGACTCCAGAAGATCTTTTTTTATAAAATCTGCTAAAATAGGTTTAGGGGCTTCAATTTTTTCTGGAATGCCTCTATCTGCAATTTCATCTATGAGAAAATACGTTTCCCCTAATGAAAAAATAAATTTTGGTCTAATTGGATGTAAAGGAATGGGGTGGGCAGATATGAAATCTATACTAAAAAATAGTGAAACAGATTGTATAGCAATATGTGATGTTGATGAAAATGTTTTAAATAATCGATCTAATAATGTTGAGGAAGTTACAGGGAAAAAACCACTACTTTATGAAGATTATAGAGAAATGTTAGAAAACAAAGATATTGATGCAGTAGTTATTGGAACACCAGATCACTGGCACTGTTTAAACCTAGTAAATTCTTTAGAAGCTGGAAAACATGCTTACTGTGAAAAACCAATTTCAAATTCGATAGCTGAAGCAAATATTATGCTCAATTCTGCAAAAAAACATAATAAATGTGTTCAAATAGGACAATGGCAAAGAAGTGGCGGTCAATACAAAGAAGCTCTAGATTATCTATGGTCTGGAAAACTAGGAGATATAAGATTAGTAAAAGTATGGGCATACCAAGGATGGTATGGATGGGTAGATAATAAACCAGATACTAATCCACCTCATGGAGTTAATTATAACATGTGGCTTGGACCAGCTCCTATGAGAAAATTTAATCAAAATAGATTTCATTTTAATTTTAGGTGGTACTGGGATTATGCTGGTGGTCTAATGACTGATTGGGGAGTACATGAAATTGACATTGCATTGTATGGTATGAAAGCAAAAGATCCTATTTCAATAATGGCATCTGGTGGTAAATTTGGTTATCCCAATCAAGATACTGAAACACCAGATACCCTACAAACAATATATAAATATGATAATTTTACAATGCTATGGGAACACGCAAATGGTATTGATGGAGGTAATTATGGAAAAGGTGAAGGAATCGCATTTATTGGAAATAATGGTACTTTAGTTGTCAATAGAGGAGGTTGGGAAGTTATTCCAGAAAGAGATCATAGAAATGGAGGAAATTTTCACATTAAAAAAATTCCAAAACAATCAGTTGATTTTAATGCTCTAGATGCCCATACTAAAAATTTTATAGATTGCATAAAAAATAATGATCCAAATTCTTTAAACTGTGGTATTGAAAGCGGTAGTATAGCAGCTATTAATGCTCATATGGGTAATATTGCTTATAAAACTGGAAACAAAATTTATTGGAATAAAGAAAGAGGTAATTTTGGCTATGATTACAAAGCAAATAGTTTAATTACTCCTAAATATAACAACGGATGGAAATTACCTAAAATCTAATTTTGATTCTATAATTTTTTTTAATTCTATAATTTCATCTCTTAATCTTGCAGCTTCAAAAAAATCTAAATCTTTTGCAGCAGTATTCATTTGTTTTTCATTTCTTAAAATGATTTTATCAATTTCTTCTTTGCTCATACTTTTAATAACAGGATCAATTTCTAATTTAGATATAAATTTATTTTCTTCACTTAACTTTTTACCAACTGTAGTTTGAGCTATTATGTATTCTTTGGATTTAAAAATAGATTTTGGAATAATATTATTTTTAATATTATATTCATTTTGAAGTTTCCTTCTTCTCTGAGTTTTCTTAATAGTTGAATCCATTGATTTAGTAATTTTATCAGCATACATAATAACTAACCCATTTACATTTCTAGCCGCTCTACCTGAAGTTTGTATTAATGATTTTTCACTTCTCAAGAATCCTTCCTTATCTGCATCAAGAATTATTACTAATGAAACTTCTGGTAGATCTAGTCCTTCTCTTAATAAATTAACTCCAACTAAGACATTAAAATCACCTAGCCTCAATCCTCTTAAAATATTAACTCTTTCTAAAGTATCTATCTCCGAATGCATATACCTACAAGCAACACCACTATTAAATAAATACTTAGAAAGTTCTTCAGACATTCTTTTTGTCAAAGTAGTAATTAAAATTCTCTCATCTTTATCAACTCTAAGATTAATTTCATTCAGAATATCATCAATCTGATTCTCAGATTTTCTAACTTCAATTTTGGGGTCTAATAATCCAGTTGGTCTAATAATTTGTTCAACAATTGAACCTCCAGAACTAGTGAGCTCATACTCTGATGGTGTTGCACCAACAAAAATTACTTGATTTATCATAGATTCAAATTCTTGAAAATTTAAAGGCCTATTATCAAGTGCTGATGGTAACCTAAAACCATATTCAACTAAATTCATTTTCCTAGATCTATCCCCCCCCCACATTGCCCTAATTTGTGGTATTGTCACATGACTTTCATCAATAAACATCAAGAAATTATCAGGAAAATAGTCAAGTAAACAAAATGGTCTTTTTCCAGGATCTCTTCTATCAAAATATCGAGAATAATTTTCAATTCCAGAACAATAACCAATTTCATTTATCATTTCTAAATCGAATTCCGTTCTTTCTTTAATTCTTTTAGCTTCAAAAAATTTTCCCTCTTTTTCAAAAAAATTTACTTGTTTATCTAAATCTTTTTCAATTTCAGTTAAAGCAATATCTATTACATCTTTAGAAGTGACAAACAAATTTGCTGGATAAATTATTATACTTTCTTGATCTGAAATTTTTCTTCCTGATGCTGGATCAACTTTTTGAATTGATTCTATTTCTTTACCCCAAAAAATTATTCTATAAATAAAATCATCATAAGCAACAAAAATATCTAATGTATCTCCTTTTAACCTAAATGAACCTCTTTTAAATTCTTCTTCATAAGATCTTTCATAAAGAATATCAACAAATAAAAAAAGTAGCTCTTTTAAATTATAACTATCCCCTATTTTTAATTTTATAACATTTTTTCCAAAATCATCAGGATTACCAATACCATATATACATGAAACCGATGCAACTACAACAACATCATTCCTTCCAGATAAAAGAGAAGATGAAGCACTTAATCTTAACTTTTCAATCACTTTATTAATAGATAAATCCTTTTCTATGTATACATTAGTAGTTGGAAGATAAGCTTCTGGTTGATAATAATCGTAATACGAAATAAAATATTCAACAGCATTATCAGGGAAAAATTGTTTTAACTCCCCATATAATTGAGCCGCCAAAGTTTTATTATGACACAAAATAAGAGTAGGTTTATTTTGTTCTGAAATAACATTTGCCATTGTAAATGTTTTACCCGATCCAGTCACTCCAAGTAAAACCTGAGCTTTCTCTTTATTATTTATACCATAATTTAATTTCTTTATAGCGCTAAGCTGATCACCTTTTGGTTTAAAATCTGATTGTAAATTAAAATTCAATATTTAAATTATTTATTCCATAAATTCCAAGAAATATCAGCTTGTCTGTAAAGCATGTCTAAGCCATTTTTAGTATTTGATCCAAACTCTTGACATTTCTTTATAAAAAGAGTTTTTTCAGGATTATAAACTAAATCATAAATATAATGAGAATCATTAAGATTGCCATAAGAAATATTTGGACAAGAATTAAGATTAGGAAACATTCCTAATGGGGTTGTATTTATAATTAATTTATTAGTTAATAATAAATTTTCATCCATAACTTGTTCATAAGTCTTATAATTATTTGATAAAGATCTTGATACAATTGTATATGTTATATTCATATCTTTAAGAACTTGAATTACAGCTCTTGAACTACCTCCAGATCCAAATACTAAAGCTGAAAAGTTATTATTAGGTATCCAAGATTCTAAACTTTGCTTAAAACCTAAATAATCTGAATTATATCCTATCAAAAAACCATCATTTACTTTAACAACATTAACAGCACCTATTGATTTAGCTTTAGAATCAATTTTATTTAAAAAAGGAATTATTTTTTTTTTATATGGAATTGTAACATTTAAACCTTTAATTTCTGGATTATTTTTGATTAAATCTTTAAACTCTTGAATATCATTAATTTCATAATTATCGTATGAAACATTTTTAATATTATTATTCAAAAATTTATTATCAAAATATTTTTTAGAAAATGAGTGTTCTAATGGGAAACCAATTAAACCAAATTTATTCATATTTTTTATAAATTATCATCAATGAAAATAAACTACATAATATAAAAATTATAAATGCATGATAAAAATAATCA
>JAPYTU010000076.1 GCA_029940715.1 Cytophagales bacterium | reverse complement strand
GCATGAACATGTACGGAAACAACCTCAGATTCTCCATTTGGTCTAGATTCAAGATATAATAACTTTGAACCCTTATTGTCCTTTGTAACATTATACATTCTCTCTTTACTAGCAGAAATAACTTGAAACCGTTTCACAAAAGAATATTTTGATTTCCCCTCATAATAAATTGAATTAAACACCATCCTATTATCACTCTTTTTCCACAATTGACATAATACAATATTTTTTCCTATAAAAACTTTTTCCTGAATTTTTACAATTTTATATGTTCCATCAGCACAAAATGCTATAACATCATCAATATCAGAACAATTGCAAACAAATTCATCTTTCTTAATACCATAACCTAAAAAACCTTCCTTTCTATTGACATATAGTTTAACATTATTAGCTGCAACTGCTTTAACTTTAATTGTATCAAATTTTGAAATTTCAGCTTTCCTTTCTCTCCCTTTACCATACTTATTTAGTATATCATAAAAATATTGAATAGTGTAATCAGTTAATTTTTCAAGATATTCAAACGTCTTCTTTAGTTCTTTATTCAACTTGACAATAGAATCAGTGAGCTTATCATTATCAAATTTTGAAATTCTTTTTATTTTAATTTCAGTTAATCTAATTAGATCTTCTCTATTTATTTCTCTATAAAAATCTTCTTTAAATGGATCAAGACCCTTATCTATAGTATTAATAACAGAATCCCAAGTATCACATTTTTCAATAAGAATGTATATCTTATTTTCTATAAAGATTTTTTCAAGAGTTGAAAACAATATCTTTTCTTTTAACTCTTCTCTTTTTATTTCTAATTCCTTTTTTAGTAAAGTTTTAGTTAAGTCTGTAGAAAATTTTAAAATTTCTTTTACACCCAAAAATTTAGGTTTTTCATCAACTATCACACATGCATTTGGAGAAATGGATACTTCACAATCAGTAAAGGCATACAATGCATCAATTGTAATACTAGGAGATTGATTTTTATGTAAGGAGACTAATATTTCAACATCTTGAGCTGTATTATCAATAACTTTTCTTACTTTAATTTTTCCTTTATCATTAGCCTTTATTATTGATTCAATAAGACCTGAAGTTGTAGTTGTATAAGGTGTATTTTTAATAATTAATGTTTTCTTATCTAATTCTTCAATTTTAGATCTTAATCTAATCTTCCCCCCTCTTTTTCCATCATTATAATTCGTTATATCAATAAATCCAGCAGTTGAAAAATCAGGATATAACTTAAAAGATTTTCCTTTTAAATAAGATATTGAAGACTTTATTAATTCAACAAAATTATGTGGAAGAATTTTTGTAGAAAGGCCAACAGCAATCCCTTCAACTCCAAGGACTAATAACAAGGGAAATTTTACAGGTAAATTATCAGGCTCTTTCTTTCTTCCATCATATGACAGCTTCCACTCGGTTGTCTTATCATTAAAAAGTGTATCTAAAGCAAATTTTGAAAGTCTAGCTTCAATATAACGTGATGCGGCAGCTTTATCTCCTGTTCTTATATCTCCCCAATTTCCTTGAGTATCAATTAACAAGTCTTTCTGTCCAAGATTAACAAGTGCATCCCCTATAGAAGCATCCCCATGAGGATGAAACTGCATGGTACTACCTATGATGTTTGCACACTTATTATACCTACCATCTTCCAAACGATTCATGGAATGTAATATTCTTCTTTGAACAGGCTTTAAACCATCGTATATTGATGGTATAGCTCTTTCAAGAATTACATAAGAGGCATAATCCAAAAACCAATTCTCATACATTCCAGAGACTTGTATCTCACCCCCAGATTCTTCCTCAGGATTATCTATGTCCATTGCTAAATCATTATCATTCATTCTATTACTTCAAATAAATCTTTTTCAACTCTTAATTTCTCTATTATAAATTCTTGTCTTTGTTGTGTGTTTTTTCCCATATAAAAAGATAGAAGTTCTTTAATTTTTGAGTTTTCATTTAAAATAACTGGTTCTAGTCTTATGTTATCATTAATAAAATTCTTAAACTCATTAGGAGAAATTTCACCAAGTCCTTTAAATCGGGTTATTTCTGGATTTTTTCCTATCTCTTCTATTGCAGAATTTCTCTCTTCATCATTAAAACAATATATCGTCTTTTTTTTATTTCTTACTCTAAATAAAGGTGTTTCAAGAATAAAAACATGACCTTTTCTTACCAAATCAGGAAAAAATTGTAAAAAATAAGTTAAAAGCAAAAGTCTTATGTGCATTCCATCCACATCAGCATCAGTAGCAATTATTATTTTATTATAACGTAATCCTTCAAGACCATCCTCAATATTTAACGCGTGCTGAAGTAAATTAAATTCTTCATTTTCATAAACTATTTTTTTTGTGTAACCAAAACAATTAAAAGGCTTACCTCTAAGACTAAAGACTGCTTGTGTTTTTACATTACGAGACTTAGTTATAGACCCGCTCGCAGAGTCTCCTTCAGTTATAAAAATTACAGATTCGTTTTTTAATAACTCATCTCCCTTTTTATCATTAAAATGCACCCTACAATCCCTAAGCTTTTTATTATGAAGATTAGCTTTTTTTGCCCTTTCATTTGCTAATTTCTTTATTCCAGCTATTTCTTTCCTTTCCCTTTCTGACTGCATAATTCTTTTTTGTAGAGCTTCAGCTACTTTAGAATTTTTATGAAGAAAATTATCAAGTTCTTTTTTTAAAAAATCATTTACGAATGATCTTACTTTTTTACCTTTTGGGCTAATACTTAATGATCCCAACTTTGTTTTAGTTTGGGATTCAAAGATAGGTTCCTGAACTCTTATAGCAATTGAAGCTGCAATACTTGCTCTAATGTCAGACGCATCATAATCCTTCTTAAAAAATTCTCTTATAGTCTTTACAATACCTTCTCTAAATGCTGAAAGATGAGTGCCACCATGAGTAGTGTATTGTCCATTTACAAATGAGTAGTATTCTTCACCATAATTACTTGTATGTGTAAGAGCATATTCTATGTCATTTCCTTTAAAATGGATAATGGGATATCTAATTGAATCAGGATCTGTTTTCTTAGTTAATAAATCTAATAAGCCATTTTCGGAATGAAATTTTCTTCCATTATAATTTAGTGATAAACCAGAATTTAAAAATGCATAATTCCATATTTGATCTTCTAGATATTCTGGAATGTAATGGTAATTTTTAAAGATTTCATTATCAGGTTTAAACATAATAAATGTCCCATTTTTCTCATCAGTATTATTTATTTCATCATCTATTACCAATTCACCCTTATCAAACTCTGCCTTCTTGCATTCACCATCCCTATAAGATTCAACATAAAACTTAGACGATAAAGCATTTACTGCTTTTGATCCTACACCATTTAACCCAACAGATTTCTGAAATGCTTTAGAATCATATTTTCCACCAGTATTTATTTTTGATACACAATCTATAACCTTCCCTAAGGGTATTCCTCTTCCATAGTCTCTAACTTCAACTGAATAGTCTTTAACACGTATCTTTATTATTTTTCCGTAACCCATCAAATGTTCATCTATAGAATTATCAATAATCTCTTTAATGAGAACATAAATTCCATCATCTTTAGCAGATCCATCCCCAAGTTTTCCTATGTACATTCCCGGACGTAATCGTATGTGTTGCTTCCAATCTAGTGACTTTATACTCTCTTCAGTATAGGTATTTTTATTATTTTTCATTAACGGAAATAAATATAAGAATGAATAACAATAAATTCATTCTTTATCTAAAAAATATTAAAAGCTTTTAAGGTTATAGAATAAATTGGGATATTATTTCTTATGTTATTCCCAATAAAATTGGTTATAAATTTCTAGAGAAGTATTGTCATAAAAATCTATCTAAAATTAATATTTTAGCTATTATTCTATTACTATTTTTATTCTCCTATTTAATTCGTTTACTTCTGAATCACCAATGTAATTATACGCAGGATTATCCTCTCCATAACCTATCGAATTTATTCTATTGGAATCAATACCTTTTGAAACCAAGTACTCCTTTACGGAATTTGCTCTTTCCAGAGAAATTCTCTTATTTACGTCACTATTTCCTTGCCTATCCGTATGACCCTCAACTCGTATATTAAAGTCTTTATATCTCATATATTTTACAAGATTGTCAAGTTTCTCAAAATATTGAGGTTTAATATCAAATTTACCTACATCAAATAAAATATTTAAATCAATAGCGAAACCTTCCTCCTCAGGAGATCTGAATACGGCATTCCCAATTATTGAGTCTTTATCAATATTTTTTAATTTAATTTCTATATCTATTTCTTCTCCGAACATACATGGGGAAAATTCTAAATCATATTTTGAGTCTAAATCTTTAAAAATATTGTTAAATAATATATTAAATTCTTCTTCACTATAAATATGATATAAATTACCGCCAGAGTAATATGCTATCTCATTCAAAGCATTAACATTAAAGTGTGAACCAAATCCTACTACTATAATGTTTATATTTTCTTTTAATGCATCAGAAATAACTGAACTCATTTTTTGTGACATAACATCACTATTAGAATCCCCATCTGTGAACATAACAACTACCTTACTATCACTTCTAGTATCATGCTTGAGATCAGATATAACTTTAATTAGGCCATCTTTCATAGCTGTCCCTCCACCATAATAAACTAGTCCATTTGATGGCATAAACCCATTTTTTATCTCATTTATATCACTTGAAGAAACAATTAAACCAGTCTTGTGATCAAATTTATATAGAGAATATCTGTTGAATTTTGAGTTATTAATAGTATAATTTGAAGAGACAGATTTGAAGACTGAGTTTTGTAAAACATTTGCTCTTTTCTTACCCATTGATCCACTATGGTCAAGTAAGAATGCATAATGACTAAAAATAGTATCCTCGGTTATAATTCTGTATTTTTCAACATAGCATTCTCTATCATCTTTTCTCGACTTGAGTTTAATATATTCGATATCTTCAGGTTTGATATCATCTAAAAACTTATTGTAATTAAAATCTCCAACTTGAAATGATACATACCCCTTTCCCTTATTAATTTTTGGGTATAGTACTTTGATATTTATTTTTGGATCTGGAATATCAGGAGGTGGAGAATTTTTTCTTTTCAGTATAGATTTTTTACTATTTTGTGAAAAATAATTTTTAATAGAATCTATATCAATACTATTATAGAATTCATTTCTATCGACAAAATCAACTGGATTTACAGGAATGTAATTAGGTGGGGTTTTATGTCTTTTAAGCAATTCTCTTAAAAACTGACCTGTTTTTTTTAAAACATTTTGTACTTTAGTAGTATCAACAGACGAAGAATGAACTGTAGATTTAGTATCAATTATTTCATATCCTTTTGAGAATAAAGGATTAATGGTTGTTAAAATTAAAATTAAACTTCTAAAAAACATCTTAATATTAAAAATCATAATTAATAATTTATCTGTATAGTTTAAGTATATTATTTTTCATTGACCAATCAACTTCTTTAAACTTTATCAGAAACCACATTCCAAGTAATGAAAAATTATGATCTAGATTGACCTTTGCTATAACATTTTTAACTTTGTAATCCCCAATAGTGATTTCATTAATAATAATTAATTTTCCATTTGAAATTCCACCAACTCCAATAGACTGAACTTCCATATTTAAATCTTTAAATTGCATACCCTCGTCTTTCATTCTTTCATACATTCTTTTACCAATTGAAAATGACTCCGCACCAGTATCAAATACCCATTCGCCATCAATAGTTGTAGAAGTTCCAGAAACTTTCATAGGTATAAGGTATGAAATACCTTCATTTGCATTACCTTTCTTTTCAAGAGCAATCTCAGTAAATTCAACATCCCCATCTATATCATCTATATTATAATAATTTCTATCATTTCTAATTACTGAAACCACATCAGGTTCTAATGTTTCCATATCAAATTTAATTATTGAAATTATTTCTGTACCATCGCTCCATACTTCTTTCCTTATTCCATCAGCTAAATTATCATTTATAAATCTTCCGCTATCTACCTGAAGCTTTTTAATTACGTCATTTTCAGTAGGTTTATTATTATTTATCTTTGTTAATTTACCATTACCTTGGTAATTAAATTGATTTCCCTTAAATCCTCCTTCATATTTCTCAATTCTACCATCACTTTCATAATAAGAATTACCTTTAACAAATTCACCATCTTCAAAAGTACCCCATATTTTTCCTCCATCAGAAAAATATAATGTGCCTTCTCCATGATGTTCCCCGTCTTTAAAATAACCATCATAATAAATATTATTATTGTCATTCTTATATATTAATTTTCCTTTTCCATCAGGATCTGCGTTTTCGTTTAAACAACCTATATATATAAGATCTGTCCAAAGATCATCTCTAGTTTCTTCTTTACATTGTGAAAAAGAATTATATGATATTAAAAGAAAAAAAATCAAGAATTTTTTCATACTTATTGTTTTATAAAATTGTTAATTAAAAAATTCACTTTCATTTATGCTCTCTGTTTCTAAATTTCCATTTACAACTTGTGTTAGTGTTAACTCATTCGTTCCATAATAACCTTCTTGATAATCCATTCTGTCATTAGCATTTTCGTTTTTAGAAAAAGACTTATTACAAGTAAATCCTCCTTTAATTTTACCGTTATTTACATTTGAATCATCTCTCCATGCATTTCCAGAAAAATAAGAAAATTCATACGTTCCATAAGGAATACCTGTTAATGAAAATTTAGAATTTTTCCTAATATATTCATTTCTAATTATCTTTTTTGAATAAATATCTTTTAAAAGAAATACTATATTTGAACTTTTAGGAGTATTTATAATAAGAGTATTATCGGTTGAATTATTATAAATACCATTTCCAAAATAAGAATCATAAGGCGAATACCCATTTTGTGGCTGATCATCAGAATCTACACATTTAAGAATTTTTTTAGGAGTCTCTTCTTGTTTTGTTGAAGTATCTATTACTGAATTATTATTATTTGAAGAGTCTTCATTATATAAAACTAAGGCTACTGACAGTATTAATATTGCAATAAATATTTTTAAATACATATTATAAATGTAATAGTTTTTAATTAAACCTTAATAATAAATTTATCAATCCCAAAATCAATTTAAACTATAATATCAATATCTGTCTTTATCTAAATATAAAACTCCAATTAATTTTTCTCTAATTTTTTGATATGGTGTATCAATATATTCTATAGGGGTAATCTCATAATAATAAAAATCTGTCTTTTCAATTTGAGATGTAAATGAGTTAATTCCGCTCCATATTTTATCACTGCTTTTAATTGCTCCTTCATAAACTATTCTTTGATATCT
>JAPYTU010000075.1 GCA_029940715.1 Cytophagales bacterium | reverse complement strand
AAACTAAATCAACAAAATGCCAATAAAGTCCTACTTTTTCAACCATTTCATAATGACCTCTTTTCTCTAAAATACCTACAGTTGTTTGATAAAAAATTAAGAAATTAATAGCAACTCCAGAAAATACATGAAATCCATGAAATCCAGTTATAAAAAAGAAAAATGCTGCAAAATCTGGAGGTCCATATTGATTAGTTTGCAGATTTGCACCGTAAAAAATTGAACCATCTAACAATTTACCACCATAATCTGTACCAACAATAAAATGTGTCCATTCCCAAGCCTGACAACTCAAAAATGTTATACCACCAACTATTGTCCAAATCATCCATTTTTCTACTGCAGTCCTGTCCATTCTATGTCCAGCTTCAACAGCTAAGACCATCGTAACACTACTTAATATCAAAACAAATGTCATTATTCCAACAAAAACAAGTGGTAATTCTATTCCATGCAAAAAAGGAGCAGCATCAAAAACTTTCTCTGGGACTGGCCAATAAGACTGAGAAAAAGAAAAATCCTCTAACATTCCTTCAAAAGCTTGATGTTTATACCTTATTACTCCATAAGCAATTAAAAAAGTTGAAAAAGTAAATGCATCAGATATTAAGAAAAACCACATCATTAGCTTTCCATAGCTTGCCTTGAAAGGCTCTACACCTCCTCGCCACAAATTATTTTGATCAGAATTTATTGATACAGAATTTGCCATTTTTTATATGTTATAAAAATACAAAGTAATAAATAAATAAACCCATAAAAAAGTAAGAAAATGCCAATATGTAGTAGACATTTCTATTAAATTAAGGTTTTTAGAATGTATTTTAAATTTAATAGAAAACACATAAACAACAAGAATAAAAATTAATCCAGAAATTAAATGAATTGCATGAACACCACTTAAAATATAAATAAAAGATCCATCAGGATGTCCAACAAAATACACACCTCCATCAACTAAATTTACCCATCCTAAATACTGAATAAATAAAAAAGATAATCCACCAATAAAACTTAATAATAAATAAATTTTTAGAGATTTAAAATTATCTTTTTTTGCAGAATAATATGCTAGTTGTTTAAAAACGCTACTTAAAACAACTATAAATGATGAATAATAAAACATTAAAGGTAACTCAACATTAAAACCTCCAGGTTCACCTTTTTTAACAATGTAAGCACTTACCAAGGAGACAAATATCATAGATATAGATATCATAAATATCCAAACCAAAAAAATATTTGGATTCATTCTTAAAATTCTTGATTTTGTTTTATTGTTCATTCTTTAAATTTTATCAAAAATATATGTTAATTGAACTACAGGTAAATAAATAAATGAGCCGAACATTATTCTTAAAGCAGAAGTCCTAGAATAATCTTTTATTAATCGTAAAGTCTGAATTAAAAATAAAATAGCACAAACTACAGCTACAACTCCAGATATCAATCCAGTAATACCAAAAATAGTTGGTAATAGTCCTAGAGGAATTAGAAACATTGTGTAGGTCATTATGTTAACAGCAGTTGAAAAATTCTTTTTACCATTATTTGGTAATAATTTAAATCCGGCCCTTTTATAATCATCATCAGATACCCAAGCTATAGCCCAAAAATGTGGGAATTGCCATATAAACTGAATGCTAAAAATTATCAAAGCTTCTAAAGATATATCATTTGTTGATGCTGCCCAACCTATTAATGGAGGCAACGCACCAGGTATAGCTCCAACAAATACAGCAATAGGACCGACTTTCTTAAGAGGAGTATACAAAAAAGTATAAATAATCAATGAAAAAAAAGATAATAAAGCTGTTAATTTATTTAAAAATAAAACCATTAAAATTAGACCTGTAATAGAAAGTACAAGAGATATAAAAAGTGCATTTCTAGAAGAAATTTTATTTGTAGGCAATGGACGATTTTTAGTTCTATTCATTAACTTATCTGAATCCTTTTCAATAATTTGATTGTTGATTATAGAAGATCCAGTAATAAAAAATCCAGAAATGATAAGAATAAATAAACTGAAATAATTAATATAGTTAGATGATAATAGAAATCCAAAAACAGAAGAAAATGTAACTAAAAGGGATAATCTAAATTTTATTAACTCAAAAAAAAGTTTAATACTCATAAGAATTTTTTGAAAAACAAATATAGTTTTAGATAGTTTAAGTATCATACAGTTTTATATTTATTAGATCTAATAATTAAGAATAAATAAAACTGTAATCCAAAAATCAAAAAAGCTAAAAACAAATGAATGGGTTGTAAAAATTTTGGTATTGAAAAATATGCCATTCCTACACCAGTTAATATTTCTAAAAGAATTAAAAGTAATAAACTAAAAATAAAATTTTTTAAAAAATTAATTTTAATAGGTTGTTTATAAATCAAATAAAGAATTAAAATATGTACCATTAAAACCAATAATGAATATGATCTATGAATTAAAAATTCAAAACCTAAATTTTCTATAAAATTATTCCTATCTATAGATTTTAAATAATTGGTCATATAATCAATAGCCTCCCTAACTTGAGTTCCTAAAATTATCTGAGATATAAATAAAAACATAGATAGTATTAATAAATAATAAATATATTTTGGATAATTACCAATCTTGAATTGACAAATAGTTGATATAAAGTAAGATTTTATAACTACGCAAATTATCAAAAGAGCTAAAAGAACATGAAAAGTTATTAATCCTGGAAGTAAATTCGTAGAAACTACTATTGCTCCAACCCAACCCTCAATCATTACAAATAATAAAGCAAAAAAGCTTAATAACACTACTCCGTTTTTAAAAGGTTTTCTAAAAATTGAAGAAATAAATGTAACGAGTAATGCTAGACCAACTAATGCACCCAATAATCTATTTAGGTATTCAGTCCATGTTTTATAAACATTAAATTCCTCTTCAATTCTAATGTTAGGATCATTAGCAATTTTTATTGATAATTTTTTAAAACCTAAATATGAAAATAAACTTATTAATCTTTCATTTTTTTCTAATCTTGAATCTAAAAATTTCTTTTTGTAATTAGATGGTAATTGTTTTTCAGAAGTTGGAGGAATATATTTACCAAAACACTTTGGCCAGTCTGGACACCCCATACCAGATCCCGTACATCTAACTATTCCTCCAACTAATATTAATAAGTAAAGAAGATATAAACTTATACGAGTTAAATTATTAAACTTTATACCTAACCATAAAAACATATATAAAACTAATGATGTTCATCCTCCGGAAGATTAGATTCTGGAGTTTTTGAATAAGGTACATTTTGAGGAATAAAATCTTCTTTTGCACCTGGTTTACTATAATCATAAGCCCATCTTTCAACTTTTGGTATCTTACCTGGCCAATTTCCATGTCCTGGATTAACAGGCGTTGTCCACTCTAAAGTATTAGATTTCCATGGATTTTGAGAAGCCTTTCTACCTCTATATATTGAGTAGAAAAAATTAAATAAAAAGATAAATTGAGCAGCGAAAGTAATTCCAGCAGCAATGGTTACAAAAACATTTAAATCCATAAATGACTCAATTTTTCCTGCCTCAAAATTTGTGAATGAATAATATCTTCTTGGAAATCCAGCAATACCTATATAATGTAGAGGAAAAAATACTAGATAAGCTCCTATAAATGTAAACCAAAAATGGACATATCCTAAATTTCTATTCATCATTCTACCAAACATTTTAGGGAACCAATGATACACACCAGAAAATAGACCAAAAAATGAAGCACTTCCCATAACAATATGAAAGTGAGCCACTACAAAATACGTATCATGTAAATTAATATCAATAACTGAATTTCCTAAAAATAGACCAGTTACACCTCCTGATATAAAAAATGAAACCAAACCTATCGAAAATAGCATAGCAGGAGTAAATATTATATTTCCTCTCCATAAGGTAGCAATATAATTAAATGACTTAATAGCAGAAGGTACTGCAATTATTAAAGTTAAAATTGTAAAAACAGAACCTAAAAATGGATTCATACCAGAAATAAACATATGATGTGCCCAAACAACAAACGATAAAATTCCAATACCAATAAGTGAATATACCATTGCCTTATAACCAAAGATTGGTTTTCTAGAACATGTTGCAATTACTTCAGATGCAATACCAAGAGAAGGTAAAATGACAATATAAACTTCAGGATGTCCTAAAAACCAAAATAAATGTTGAAATAAAATAGCACTTCCACCCTGATTTGATAAAGCCTCACCAGCTATATAAATATCCGATAAATAAAAACTTGTACCAAAAGTTCTATCCATAATTAACAAAAGAGCTGCCGATAAAAGAACAGGAAATGATAATACACCTAAAATAGCTGTAATAAGAAAAGCCCAAATGGTAAGTGGCATTCTAAAAAATGTCATACCTTCAGTTCTTAAATTTATTACTGTAGTAATGTAGTTTAAGGCTCCAAGTAATGCAGATACAACAAAAAATGACATTGATACAAGCCACAGAGTCATTCCCAATCCAGAACCAGATACAGCTTGTGGCAATGCACTAAGGGGAGGATAAACTGTCCATCCACCACTTGCTGGTCCACCCTCCACAAAAATTGATGTAAGCATTATAACACTCGATAAAAAAAAGAACCAATACGAAAACATATTTAGAAAACCACTTGCCATATCTCTAGCACCTAATTGTAATGGAATAAGAAAATTAAGAAAAGTACCACTCAAGCCAGCTGTTAAAACGAAAAAGACCATAATTGTACCGTGCATAGTAATGAGAGCCAAATAAACTTCTGGATCAATTTTTCCTTGAGGAGTTAACCAATTTCCTATAATTGGACTAAGAGATGTTAGGTCCACATTAGGAAATCCTAATTGAATTCTAAATAAAAAAGAAAAAGCTCCACCAATAATTGCCCAAAAAATTCCAGTAATTAAAAATTGTTTAGCTATAGTTTTATGATCCTCAGAAAAAATATATTTTCTAATAAAACTTTGTTCATGATGTTCTTCATGAGCATCAACTACTTTTTCTTCATATAATTTAGTTTCTTTCATAATCATTATTTAATACGGCCAAATCGTTAGCATTGTTTTTTAAAAAATTAGCAAAATAATCTGGATTTTTTTTAATCCAAGAATCTTGAGATTTTTTCCATTTAATATATTCCCATTCCTCTTCAACTATTAAATTTTGTTTCATAGAAAAATGAGCTCTTCCACAAATCTTATTACATATAATTTCATAGTTGAAATTATCATTTCCCATTTCCTCTCTCATTTCTTGTGTAGTTTTTGTGGGTATAAACCATAACTGAGTTGGCATTCCAGGAACAGCATTCATTTGCGCTCTAAAATAAGGTAAATAGACACTATGAATAACATCCCTTGCTCTAATTTTTAAAAGTACTGGTTTTCCTTTAGGAATGTGAATCTCTCTAGGCATAAAATCATCCAAAGATGCACTATCCGAAAAATCAATACCTACTATATTTTCAACATCAGTTAACTTATAATTATAAGATCCTAGTTTATTATCATCGCCTGGATATCTTGAAGCCCAAGCAAATTGATAACCAACAAGTTCAATAACTTCAGAATCAGCAGGAGCTGGTCCAGTGACTTCATTCCACTTATATAATCCCCAACCAATCAATACTGTTAATACAATAGCTGGTATAATAGTCCAAATAATTTCTAACTTATTATTTTCAGTATAATACTCCGCTATTCTATCTTCTTGATATTGGTATTTATAACCAAAATAAAACATAACAATTTGAGTAACTACAAATACAGACATTGTTATTGCCATAGTTACCCAGAAAAGTAACTCTACGTCTGGTGCATGTTCAGATGCAATAGGAAGATTATAATTTTTATATTCTTTTATAGCATACCAAAAAATCGAAAAAATCAATCCTATTAAAAATATTACACCTAAAATGGCGTTGTATCTATTATTTCCATCTTCAAATAATTTTGATGTTTTTTTTGTGGCTGCCCCCAAAATTTCTGAAGATCTAAAAATCTGAAATAATACTATAACTAATAATAATCCAATTAATAAAAAAATAAAATTCATAATCTTATAACAAATTTAAATATCATGGTGTGTACTTTCATCTAACATAGGATGATTTCTTGCTAATAAATTTCTACTACTTAAGCTTTTAAAAATCACAAACAAAAACATAGATAAATAGACCATAAGTATACCTATTTCAAGTAATCCAAAGCCATTATTTTCTTTTACAATACCGGGTGTTATCATTAAATAGAAATCTATAAAATGACCAAACAAAATAATAGGACAAACTATTTTTAAAAATCTTGTATGTCTTTTACTAGCCCTTGTCATTAAAAATAAAAATGGAAAAAAGAAATTCATAAATAAGTTAGCATAAAAGAAACCAACATAGTTATCACTTCTCAGTCTCTCTATAAAATAAGTAGTTTCTTCAGGTAAATTGGCATAATAAACTAACATATATTGTGAAAACCATATATACGTCCAAAAGACACTAAATGCAAAAACAAATTTTCCTAAATCATGTATAACACTAAAATTGACATGCTTTAAATATCCATTATCTTTAAGTAGTATAACCACATACGTTATAAAAGCCAAAGAGGAAACCCACCAACTTGCAAAAACGTACCAACCGAACATTGTACTAAACCAATGTGTATCAATAGATAAGATCCAATCCCATGCGGCTACAGAACTAGAAAGACCATAAAAAACAACAAATATCGCAGATAAAGTAAACATTTTATTCCAATATTTATCTCCTCCATTTATATCTTCAAGAACTGATAACTTGACTATCCTTCTATATAAATAATACCAAACTAAAAAAAATAGGACCATCCTAGATAAAAAGAAAGGCACATTCAAATAGGCTTTTTTACCATCTATTATTTTATCATACCTAGAATCTGAAGTATCATATAAATAGTCATGAGTCCAATGAAAAATATCATGGTTTGCTATAGCAAAAGTTATTATCAATAAGGCAAAACCATAGGGCAACCAACTACCAAAAGACATAGGAATTCTAATAAATCCCGCTGACCAACCCGCCTGTGCTACATATTGAATAGAAACAAAGAATACTGCAGTTACTGATATTCCAATAAAATACACATTATTTATCCACAAATTAGAAAACACACGATGATACCATTGAAAACTAGAATGAGATTCATTCGCTATAGAATGTAATTCTTCAGCGTGACCATTACCACCATTAATAATAAAAAAAGCTCCAATAACACTTAGAAGTAATCCAACTATAAATAGATAAAATAGATTTTTTTTAATGTTTAAACTAAAAATAAAATTGTCTTTCATATTTATTGTTTCTGAAGTGTTTGAACATATTTAACAATCTTCCATCTATTCTCAATTG
>JAPYTU010000074.1:1326-7419 GCA_029940715.1 Cytophagales bacterium | reverse complement strand
ATATTTTCATAGATTTTACTGGATTAAGATTTAATATTTTTATAGCAGGATAGATCGATATCAACAAAGAAAATATAAAAATAACAAGGGCATGAGATAGAGGGATAACCCATGAAATTGACATAGGAGCTAAAGGAGAAAAACCTAAATCTTCCATCACTTTATCACCTCCCTCTCCCATTAAAACAGCCATATCTATAGGATTTAGATTGAAGTAGTAACTTATGGGATATGTTAAAATAATTGCTAACAAAACCCCTATCATAGATAAAATAATTGTTTCAATTAAGATAATACCAAATAATCTGAGTCTACTCATTCCTATAGATATTAAGACACCAAACTCATACTTTCTTTCCTCAGTCATCATCAGGACAGTACCAAACATTCCAAACACAACTATTATGTATAAGATAAAGGCCATAATTAATCCACCAGCACTATCAGCAGTAATTGTCTGTTCTATTTCGGGCAAAGTTTCTTTCCAAGTCATAATTTCATATTCTTTAGAGAGAATCTGTGACAAATCCTTAACAATTTTCTCCTCATCATAGTATTGCTCTTTATCAATAATTATATGTGTAGATATCATTCCAGAAGAAACATAATCTCTTGCTGACTCTATAGTCATAAAAATACCGAGCTTGTTAAGGTCTGGATTTTTTAAATCGATTACTCCTTTAACTGGGTATTTTCCTGCTGCCATCATACCTCTGTATCCTTGACCATAGAGAATCAGTGTGTCATTCTCTCTTATGTCAAAATATTCAGCAATGCCTTTACCAATTATTATTTCATCCTTTCCAAGATCAAAAGATCCAGATACCATTTTTTTATTCCAGTCAGTTATTTTCTGTTCATCAGATATGTTTATTCCATTAATCATTCCACCTTTTGTCCTGTCTCCCATGGAAATTAGTGAGAAAGATTGAAGTCTCTGAACGATGTTTTCAACACCTTCAACTGAACTTATGTCATTTATTAGTTTCTGATCTACTTCCATGGAATTATCAAGGCTTTGATTATCCCAGTAACCCTCTGCATGAACCTCAACATATCCAGCATATGACTCGACAACTGTCTTAATTATATTATCATAAAATCCAAACTGCAAGGCTCTCATTAATATTATAAGAGATAGGGCAGCAAAAATTGAAGTAACAGTAATTAAAGTTCTTTTCTTGTTTCTATAAATATTACGCCAAGCTATCTTTAATATCATCTTAAATTTTTCATATAGTTTGGCAAAAAGAAACGTTCATTTATATTAATGTCAAATTTCCAGACTAGCCTCTCTACAATAGTCTTATTCCCTTCTTTATCTAGCGGAACAAATTCAATGATTGCAGGTAATTTTTTTCCATCAAAACTCTTTATTGATTTTCCTGTCATAATACTTACCATTTCATCATACTCATCAAAAAATTGAGTTTTTAACTGCATATAGTCTTTCTTATCTATCCACATAATAAGCTTTCCCCATACTACAGCTGCATCTTCATTCGGTATGAGCTCTATGATCCAGCAATCCAATCCATCAATTGTTTCTTCTCCAATTACAGAATTAGAATAATCTTTTATAATTGAAGATCTTTGTACAAGATCATCATTTGTAAAATCCGTTCCCATCCAGTTTTGCATCATCATTGATGGCGGTAGTTTGATTGTTCTCTCTATAGAAGGAATATAATTCCATACTTCATTCTCTCTCTTTAAGAACACTATTCCTTTCTCTTTTGCAGGAGACAGCACAACAGAAGTAAAATAATCTTCTCCAATGGACCATCCTTTCATTGTCATTTCCTTACTCCACTTAGGTCGAACTATCTTTATCATCATTTCCTGATAAGATGATTTTATGCCTGTTATTTTTTCTTCAGATTTTTTTAAAATTTCATTAGCATCTTGAGCACAAATATTAAAAGTCGAAAACAACAAAAAAATAAGTAATAATTTATGCATATTACAAGGTTTATGATAAGGAAAGGTAAATTACAAAAATCAATTTTAATAGTAATATCCTCTATTTTTTATGCTATTGTAGGAATCAAACATTTTATAGAACCTGATTATTTTTTATCTATTATTCCACCTTATCTTCCATTTCATATTGAATTAGTTTACATAAGTGGTTTTTTTGAAATACTCTTTGGTCTTATGATACTATTTCCAAAATATAGATACTATGGTTCGATAGGACTTATCCTTCTACTAATAGCAGTTTTCCCTGCAAACATATATCTTGCTCAAAGTAAAGAAGCTCAAGAAGCAATTGGGGCATCACAACAAATTGTTATTTGGAGACTTCCTATGCAAGGAATTCTTATTTGGATTGCCTACTGGATAAGAAAATAATTATTCTCTAACAATTTTAAAAGATACGGTATCACTAGCAAAAGCAGAAAATACACCAAAAGCATTAAAAATGTTTGATGGAGGTTCATTAAGATCATTTCCATCTTGAACCTGATTTTCAAATAAACTATAGTAATCCCTATTTATTTTATATAGAGTTACTTTATATCTCCCATAATTTTTTAAGCTTAAACATAGCGCATTATATTCAGTGTCTCTTGTAGGCTCAGATTGTAATGAAAAATTACTAAAAAATTCTCCTACTGCACCTGGAATTTCCTCACCAAAAATTGGGTCTTCACTTTCACTATCATACTTTATAGTCAAATAGTGGTATTCATTATTTGGATTGTCCCAAATCACTGATGTCCTTGCCGTTTCATAAAGTCCAGCTAAAATGTTAGGAAGTGCAGAACTTAATACCAAATGAGGAATTACAATTTTTTCAGTCGACAATCTAAGACCTACAGGTTTTGTAGGAACAATAGTTTCTCCAGTTGCAGTCCTATTACCAACCGTTACCTCAAGACCATAAGTATTACCTGATACTATATCTATATTTTGATTAGTCACATAACTCTCAAACTGAGAGTTATAATCTAATTTATATTCAGTCCCATTCCCAAAAATTATAACATCTGCATTTTCAATATAATCAGAAATGCTATCTGTTGAATTCCACATTTTTGCCTCTTTAATTTTTATATCATCTACAACCTCTCCCTGAAAAAGGAAAGCCTCAACAACAAAATTTTTATCTATAGGAATTTCGTTGTCACAAGAGAAAAAGAAAAAAGAAAAAATAAATGCCAAACACTTTTTCATAATTAAAATTCAAATTTTAAAGAAATATTAGGTATAAAACCCAAATAATTTTTGCTGGTTTTTAAAAATGGTTCTTGATTAAAATCATACTCATAATACCACACATTTGATCTGTTGTAGACATTAAAAATGGATATACCAATATCTCCCTTATACTTATTAATATTAAATATATGATGAACAGAAAGATCTAATCTATGATAATCAGGAAGAAGAGATCCATTTTTTGGTCCAACTCCAATAAAAGTTATATTACTATCATCAAGTAGTGTAATATCATACTTATAAGATGGTTCAGTAAAATATTCTCCTGACCCGTAAATAAAAGTGACTGAAAAATTCCATCCATTTATCTCATAATTATTAAATATTTTAAACTCATTTTTTTGAGTATGAGGAGCTCTAAAAGAAAGGCCATCATTTAAAAGTGGAAAGGTATTTTCAGCGTCAATATAAGTGTATGATATCCAACCTGTATATTTTTCTATCTTTTTTTGAAGCAGAGTTTCAAAACCTTTAACTGTTCCACTTCCTGTAAAAAATAGTGAACTTATTCCAGTATTCTGATACCTTAATGAAAACTCAGTTAAATTCTCTACATCCTTATAAAATATTTCAGAATTTATAAGCCATGCATCTCTTTCGTATGAAAGTCCTGCAACATAATGTGTTGATTTTCCAACTTTTACATTATTATCCTCTGAAAGTAACCAAAAATCTCTAGATCTAGACGTTACTCCTTCTCCAACTATTTTTTTTACAAATTGATAATGAACTCCATAGCCAGCTTTAACTTTTAATTTATCAGTTAATGAATAGTCAAATTGAAATCTTGGAGAAAAATAATTTTTATCATTGAAGCCGTACCTACTTCCTCTTAAACCAATCTTAACATTAAGGTTTTCAACAGATTTTAAATCATAAGATATGTAGGCAGAATATAATTTAGATTCTTGATCTGTATCAATTATATTAAGAGTATCGTCTCTTACAAATAAATAATCTACCTCCGATTTTGTATACTCAGCACCAAATTCAAACTTATTATTTTTTCCTGAGACTATTTCTGCATCGTAGCGAGCAGTAAAATCTTTTACAGAATTATCTTGATCTAGTATAACACTTAAATCAAATATAGTAGAATCTAATTCTGGAATTCTAACGTCTACAAAATAGCTATCATCTCGAAAATTATAATATTTGGAATAAGATACATTTAAACTATTATAAAATTTTGGATTCCATTGTCTAGACCATTTAAAAGAATAACCCTCGTTACCCCAACGTGATATCCTATCCAAATCACCAATAATTTCTATTTTGTCAATATTTCCAAAATTTGGATACTGATATCTTTTTGTATCACTTGACTCATCAAGATTATCTTCTCCTTTATAAAAACTGAATGTAATCAAATCATCTTTAGATGGTTTAAATGATAGCTTAGAGTTAAAATCATAAAAATTAAAGGTAGGAATAAATGGCTCTAAATTTTCAATGTCATCATCAGGATCAAATTGACTAAATATTTTCTCAAAAAATGATGTTTGAAGAATATCTGTAAAAGACCTCCTTCCAGAAGCAAAAAAACTAAACTTTTTCAAGAAAGGAATCTCAATACTTCCTGAAGCACTTAAAAGGTTAACACTAAGATTACCCTTTATTTCATTGAAACTGCCCACCTTCCCAGTAAGATCAATTACACTTGAAAGTCTGCCTCCATATTTTGAAGGAAATGCCCCTTTATATAAATCGACACTTTTTATTGCATTAGCGTTAAAAGCACTAAAAAATCCAAAAAAATGATCAACATTATATACTTTTATTCCATCTAAAAGAACAAGATTTTCCTGTGGTTCTCCTCCCCTAATATGTAATCCCGAACTACTCTCATGAGTCGCGCTTACTCCCGGTAAAAGTTGTAAAGATCTAAATATATCAACCTCACCAATTGAGGGTAACAAGCTAAGTTGTTTTACTGACATCCTATGCTTACTAATTTCAGTATTTGCCTGAAGAAATTTACTAGACTCCGCGGACACTACAACTTCATTTAAAGTAGATGTAAGAACCGCCAAATTAATTTCAAAATCATTATTAATCATTTCACTTGTTAGTGTGATCGATTTTGTTTTATAGCCAACGTAACTTGCTTTAAGAGTCATGCCCTCTTTAATATCTCCTACTAAAGTGAAATATCCATTTTCATTAGCACTTGATCCAATTTTGATTTCATCAATATAAACATTTGAATAAGAGAGTCTCTCTCCAGATCCATCTTCTTGAATAATTCCAGAAATTACATTTTGAGAAAAAAGATCTATAAAAATAGAACTTAAAATAAATATTAATAAAACTAATTTTTTCATAATAAAATAAATCTAATGAAATAAATAGAAGAGTTTGTACTATTGTATAGAAAGGCACTCTTTTAACCCTAAAATTAAGATATTAGTGAAGGGGGACCTCTTTGAGAGTCAATTAAATTTATCTTACAAACAGATAATTGTTGAGAGTAATTATTCTTTATTTGACTGTAAGATATGTTTAGTATATCTTCTGAATTATTAATGAAATATACATCTAATTTTATTTTACTTGTCATGCACTGTGGACAATCATTAGTAATTTCATGATAATGAATTCCATCTGCACTACAAATTTCATGTTGATGTCCAAAAAAACTATTTACTGATTTAAATAAAACTGGACTTAAAAGTAAGGCAAGAAATAAAATAGAAATTTGTTTTTTCATTAGTAAGCCAAATATATAAAATTAGCCTAATACAACAACTAATTTTATATCACATTTCAATAGTCCTGATATAGGACAATTATTTTTTGCAAAATCTGCTAACTCTTGAAATTTATCATTACTAATATTTGAAATTTTAGCATTTAATTTTAATTCTA
>JAPYTU010000074.1:0-1226 GCA_029940715.1 Cytophagales bacterium | reverse complement strand
TCTTGAAATTTATCATTACTAATATTTGAAATTTTAGCATTTAATTTTAATTCTATTGATTCTACTACACCATCAACGAAAGTTAACTCAGCATCTGTTGTTAACTCATCTGGATAAAAATCATTCTCATTCAAAACAAAACTAAGTTTCATATTAAAACAACCAGCATGTGCTGCAGCTATTAATTCTTCAGGATTAGTACCAAGTTTTCCATCATCATTTTGAAATCTTGTCTTAAAACTATAAGGAAGATCTTTTAATGCTCCACTTTGGGTAGAAAGTGTTCCATTTCCATCTTTACCATTTCCATTCCATACGACGTGTGCAGTTCTTTTCATATTATATACATTTAAATTTTAACAATCATTTTACCAATATTTTTTCCATCAAATAAACCTAAAAATGCTTCAGGAATATTTTCAAATCCTTCAATAATAGTTTCTTCTATAGAAATTTTTCCTGCTTTAATCCATTCTGCTAATTTCATTTGTGCTTCCAAATATTTATCAGCATAATCAAAAACTATAAATCCCTGAAGTCTTACCCTGTTTCTTATAATAATTGGATTAATTCGAGGACCAACAGTAAGAGACTTATCATTATATTGAGATATTGCACCACAAACAGGAACCCTACAAAAATTATTAGCATTTAACATTACACCATCAGATACCACTCCTCCAACATTATCAAAATAAATATCAACTCCATTTGGACAAGCCTCTTTAATAGCTTTAGCCATATTATTAGTTTTTTTATAATTTATTGCTTCATCCAATTTGAATTTATCTTTTAACTGCTTTGTCTTTTCATCTGATCCTGCAATACCAACTACCTTACATCCCTTAATTCTTCCTATTTCTGAAACTGTTATTCCAACGGCTCCTGCTGCGCCTGATACAACTAAAGTTTCTCCTTCTTTTGGTTTTCCAATTTCTAATAATCCAAAATATGCAGTTAATCCTGTCACACCTAAAACTCCTAAATATGAAGATAAAGGTGCCAAATCTGCACTCACTGGGAATAGCCCTACTCCTTTAGAAACTTGATATTTTTTCCATTCCATCATACCAGTAAGATGGGTACCGACAGAATAACCTTTGTTCTTTGATTCCACTACTTCAGCAACAGCACCAGACTGCATTGGCTTGCCAACCTCAAAAGGAGGTATATATGATTTTACATCATTCATTCTTCCTCTTATATAAGGATCAACCGATACATAC
>JAPYTU010000073.1 GCA_029940715.1 Cytophagales bacterium | reverse complement strand
AGTAATGTTGTTAATCCAGATGAAATAATAAATAAATATGGCTCTGATACACTAAGAATGCATGAAATGTTTTTAGGCCCCATCAAACAATCAAAACCATGGAATACTAATGGAATAGATGGAGTTTTTAAATTTTTAAATAAATTTTGGAACTTATTTAATAATAAAAACAATCAATTACACATATCTGATAAAGAACCTAATAAAAATGAATATAAAATTTTGCACAGAGCTATAAAAAAAATTCAAGATGATATAGAAAAGTTATCATTAAATACTTGTATTAGTTTATTAATGATAACAGTAAATGAATTAGGTAAAATAAATTGCAATAAAATTAAAATATTAAAACCTCTATTAATTCTAATTTCTCCATTTGCACCACATATAGCAGAAGAATTATGGAATAAAATTGGAAATAAAAAAAGTATATCATATGCTAATTACCCAACATTTAAAAACAAGTATTTAATTAAAGATGAATATGAATATCCTATAATGATAAATGGAAAATTGAGAACCAAAATAAATTTTTCTTTAAAAACCTCAAATCATGAAATAGAAAAAGTAGTAATAACTAATGAATCAGTCAAAAAATGGATAAAAACTTCAGAAGTTAAAAAAGTTATTATTGTAACAAATAAAATTATAAATGTTGTAGTTTAATTAGATAATTGATTAATTATTTGATTTGCAATTTTTTCTACCCATAAATTATACATTTTCTTAGAAGGATGTAGCATATCATCAGCCAATAAAGTTGAATCAAATTCAGCCAATCTAGAAATATCCGTTATATCAAAATACATAACACCATACTTTTTAGAAATTTTATAATTAATTTCATTATATAAATCTATTTCACTCTTTATTTTTTTACTATCTCTTAATTTACCAAAAGGAGTCGCTCCATAATCTGGAATTGATAATACAAATACATTACTAAAATTTGAATTAGCAAAATCAATTGATGTAATTAATAATTCTTCAAACTCTTTTTCATAAATATTTATATCATATCCTCTAAATTGATTATTAACTCCAATTAATAAAGAGACAAGGTCATAATTATTATTAATTTTTGTGTTACTTATATAATTTAACAAATCACTAGTAGTCCATCCGGTTTTTGCAATAATTCTAACTAAATCAAGGGAAAAATTACTATCACTATATAATAATTTAAACTTTAATTGTATTGGCCAACTATACTTATCATCAACTGACTGCCCTATAGTGTATGAATCTCCTAAAGCTAAATATTTAATTTTTGTTTTTTCAATTTTTGATTCTTGTGAATAACTAAACGTACTCAACAAGAAAAAAAAATATAAAAATCTCATTATATAAATCTTTTTATAATAATGAAAATAACACCTAACAAAAAAATTATAATAGATATTTTATTAACTCCATGCATCATTTTCAAACTAAAATTTACTTTTCTACTAGGGTCTTTCTTTCTAAAGAAATAAGTTAACACTTCTGAAAAATCGAAATAATATGATATTTTTTTTTTGTTTTTCTTATCCATAATTATTTGTTTTAAGGATCGGTCCAATTTCCATCATTTTTTATAAGCTTAATTAATTCATCAACCCCATCTCTATAATGTACTGATCTTTTAACAACTTCTTTTCCTTTATATAAAGTTATTTTCTCTTTACCAGAACCAACATACCCATAATCTGCATCAGCCATTTCTCCGGGACCATTTACTATGCATCCCATTATTCCAATTTTTAATCCTTTTAAATGATCTGTTTTCTCTCTAATCTTAGCTGTTGTCTCAGTCAAATCAAATAATGTTCTTCCACACGATGGACATGATATAAAATCAGTTGTAGTCACTCTAACTCTTGCTGCCTGTAAAATTTTAAAACTTAAAGTATTTAATCTCTTATTTATATCAAAATTATATTTATTACTTCTAATAAATATTCCGTCACCATAACCCTGAAGAAATAATCCTCCTAAATCCGTAGAAGAGTAAATTATATTTTTTTCAAAATTATTATTATTATAATTTCCAGAAATTATAACAGGATTTTTTATTTTTTTCATAGAAAAGAAAAAAGATCTCATATCAGCCATAAAATGATCATTATTAGATTCTAAAATAAAAACTATATTTTTTGGAATTTTACAAGTCAATAATTTATAAACTTCATTTGTTTGTAAATAAATAAAATTTAATTCTTCGTTTAAGGACAAATTATTATTTTTAAAATCTGAAAATAATATTAGAGGAAAAATATTTTTTTGATCTGAATTTTGAATCCATCCTTCATAATCTATGATAATTTTTATGTCATCATAAGACTTATTTGATACATAGTTTTTTCCTACATATATATAATCAGGAGCAGTATTTTCTAATATTGTTTTTTTATTTTTTTTGTCTATTTTATAACCGAGATTATTTAATGACTCTTCATTAATTTCTTTTGCTAATGAAAAATCAGATATAACTATAGGAAGATACGTACCACCTATGTTTGATATTTCATTTGTTTCTCTTTTAGAATATTTAAAAGGATAGTATATAGGATCCTCAATAACGTTTATATCCTCATGATTACTTCTATTTAAATACCTATCAATAAGAATTTTTGCAATTGGAGATTCAAATTCTGGTGGTTCAGTTAAAGAAACCCTAACTGTATCACCGATTCCATCATCAAGAAGAGTACCTATACCTATAGAAGACTTAATCCGTCCATCTTCTCCTTCTCCAGCTTCTGTTACGCCAAGATGAATTGGATAGTTTTTTAATTTAGAATTTTCTAATTTATCTACAAGTAATCTATAAGCATGAACCATTACCAGAGGATTACTAGCCTTCATTGATAATACAATATTATAATAATTTAAATCTTCACAAATTCTAAGATATTCTAAAGCTGATTCTACCATGCCTAATGGAGTATCACCAAACCTACTCATAATTCTATCAGACAAAGAACCATGATTTGTACCAATTCTTATTGCAGTACCATATTCCTTACATATTTTAATTAGTGGACTTACTCTTTCATAAATTCTTTCTATCTCTTGATTATAAGAATTATCATCGTATTCTATTATATTAAATTTTTTCTTATCTGCATAATTTCCAGGATTAATTCTAACTTTTTCAACAATTCTAGCAGCAATTTCTGCTGCATTTGGTGTAAAATGTATATCAGCAATTATTGGAATATTATAACCTTGATTTTTTAATTCTTTCTTAATATTAAGTAAATTCTTAGCTTCATGAATACTCGGAGTAGTAATTCTAACAAACTCACAACCAGAATTTATCATTCTAATAGATTCATTTACAGTAGAAGTTGTATCCATTGTATCAGACGTGGTCATTGATTGAATTCTAATTGGATTATTTCCACCAATCCCTGAATTTCCAACAGAAACATTAATTGTGTGTCTCCTATAATATTTAAATAAATTTATTGAGTGATTATTCAAAATGATTAGTTAAATATCTCCAAATTGAGGTCTAATTATAATCTCCTCAATTGTTCCTCCAACAGAGGTATTAAAAGAAGAATATATTGATTCAGAAATGTCGTTTGGATTAACAAAACGTTCATCACTTAAAGAAGTTCCATCCCAACTACCCGTCCTTGTAGCACCTGGTAATATTGAGGTTACTTTAACATTATATTCTTTTAATTCCTCTCTTAAACACTTACTCATACCATAAAATGCAAATTTTGAAATGCTATATGAACCACCATCCCCATAAGCAACTTTACTGGCTATTGAACAAATATTAAAAATATGACCTTTTTTTTGTCTCAAAAAAATAGAAACTAAACCTCTTGTTACAACATAATTAGAATAAAGATTTGTATTAATCATATGTTCTAAACATCCTTCTTTTTCATCTATTATTTTACCAGGAACATATGTTCCAACATTATTAACTAACACATCGATATTTCTTGTTTTTGATTTAACAAATTCGCAAAATTTAATGCAATCATTTTTGATTGATAAATCAACATCTATTGTATAGATTTTAATTTTAGAATTATTTTTTTTTAGTTGTTTTGTTAATTCACTCAAATTATTTTTTGATCTAGAGCATGTTATGATATTATAATTATTTTTTACAAATTTATGAGCAATTGAATTACCAATTCCCCTTGAGCCACCTGTTATAACTACTGTTTTTTTCATTAGACCAAAATGTGGTATTTAATTTACAAATTTGTATGTATATTAAACAAAAAAAAAGATTAATTAATTGAAAAATTTAGGAAGGTATATCTTATTCTTAATATCACTATTTCAAAGAAGAGAAAGAGTTAAAACTTATTTCCCATTAATCATAAATGAATGTGTAAAAATTGGATACGATAGTCTATTTATAGTTTGTATAGTATCCCTTTTTATGGGAGCTGTAACTACATTACAAACAGCTTTTAACTTGGTAGGACCACTTATACCAGACTATGTAATATCAATTGTTGTAAGAGATATGACATTATTAGAACTATCCCCTACAATAATCGCAATTGTATTTGCAGGTAAAGTTGGTTCAAATATTGCTGGAGAATTAGGAACTATGAGAATAACTGAACAAATAGATGCATTAGAAGTTATGGGTGTAAATTCTAGTTCTTATTTAGTATTACCAAAAATTATTGCATCAATTCTTATGTTCCCAATTTTAGTTATAATTTCAGCCTTTATAGCAATATTAGGTGGTTATTTTGCGGGTTCATTAACAGAAGTAATCACAGGTGCAGATTATATTTATGGTTTAAGATATGAATTTAATCCTTTTAATATACCTTTTGCATTAGTTAAAGCTTATGTGTTTGCTTTTATTGTTTCTTCAATATCAGCATTCCAAGGATATTATACTTCGGGAGGAGCTTTAGAAGTTGGAAAATCAAGTACAAATGCTGTGACAAATAGTTGCATAGCAATTTTAATAGCAGACTATATACTAGCTCAAATTCTTTTATAAATGATAGAAATAAAAAACATTTCAAAATCTTTTAATGACAAACAAGTTCTTTTTGATATATCAGGAAAATTCACAAAAGGAAGAACAAATTTAATTATTGGTGCTAGTGGAACCGGAAAAAGTATATTATTAAAATGTATGGTTGGTCTTCTAAACCCTGATACCGGAAAAGTTTTATTTGATGGTAGAAATTTTACAAGTGGAAATAAACAATTACTTACTGAAATTAGAAGAGATATAGGTATGCTATTTCAAGCCAGTGCACTCTTTGACTCAAAAAATATTGAAGAAAATATAAAATTTCCATTAGATATTTTAAGCAATTTAACAGAAAATGATAAAATTGAAAAAGTAAATCATTGCCTTAAACTAGTTGGATTAGAAAACATTAATAAAAAAATGCCTTCAGAAATAAGTGGAGGAATGAAAAAAAGAGTTGGTATAGCAAGAGCTATTGTAAATGATTCAAAATATTTATTCTGTGACGAACCAAATTCTGGTCTTGATCCTGTAACAGCAATTAAAATTGATGATCTAATATTAGAGCTTACAAAAAAACTAAATACTACTACAATAGTTGTAACCCATGACATGAATTCTGTGGTTGAAATTGGTGAATACATAATGTTTATTCATAATGGAAAAAAACTTTGGGAAGGAGACAATAAAAATATTTTAAAATCTGAAATTGAAGAGTTAAATAAATTTGTTTTTTCAAATAAACTAATGAAAAAAATAAAATAGCTTATTTATGAATTCAAGAAACTCTACTCAAAATTTTCTCCTTTTTATATTGATTAGCAATCGTTTTTTTACTTCTAATATACCAGAATATTCCTATGATCGATATCAAAATATAAGTTGATGAAAACAAAAATAAAATTCCTGAATTTATTGTAGAAGATATTCCAGTCCCATCTGCATTTAATTCACTTTTAACAATTCCCTTACATACAGAACAGCCTTGAGCAAATGAGTCATAATCTAATAAAAGTGATAAAAATATTATTATAAAAAATGGTATTAAATACTTCTTCATAATTGTTGATAAAATTCACTTATCATATAATATACTATAACTCCTGAGATTGAAACATACAACCAAATAGGAAAAGTAAATTTAACTAACTTTTTATGTTTAATTATCTGATTTGAAAGAGAATAATAAAAAGCAAATAAAACAAAAGGAACTACAATTATTGAAAATGATATATGAGAAACTAAAAAGAAATAATAAATTGATTTATAATTTCCTGCATAGACTGTACTTTCTACAGAAGAATGGTATATAATGTATAATACTAAAAAAATTGATCCAAGAAAAAATGCAATTGTCATTAAGTATTTGTGCATTCTAATATTTTTAATTTTAATCATGTATAGTGAAAGAAGGAGTATTAAAGAGGTTAAAGAATTAATTATTGCATTAATATGAGGTAAAAAATAAGCCCATTCACCAAAAATTGATAATTTTTCTGGCATAAATATTAATATTGCAACAGCAATTGGTATAATAAAAGAAACTAATAATATAATGTTTTTTAACGATGTGTTATTTTTCATAATTTGATTTTAAAACATCAATCTCTACATCTAATCTTTCATACTCTTTTGGATCATCAGAGATATAATAACCCCTAATTTGATTCTTTTGATCATACAAAACTAAAAAAGAATTTAGCTTAATATTAGAATATTCACACTCTATAAATTCTAATATTATATCATCAGAAAAATTATAAATTAACCAAGGAACATTTTGTTTTGTTTCTGATAAAGTAATTATAGAAACGTTATTTTTTTGATATAATCTTTTCAACAAATTATTTATAGTAATACTATTATTTGAAAATCTATAATCTATAATTTTTATATAATCTGAATAATAATTATTACTTATTGAATCATTTTGAAAAATTTCTATACAATCATTTTTATTTAAATCAATTAAAGGTAATTCATACTTATTATTTCCAAAAAATCTTAAAAAAAGATATATAAGAATAGGAAAAAATAAAGTAATTAATAAAATAAAACCCTTAGTATAAGGCTTCATAATAATTTTTAATAATAGATTGCATTATAAATAGCATCTGCTTGAATGAAAAGTGCAGCAATTAACCAAAGTACAAAAACACATGGCAACATGATAGTCCACATTAAAGTCTTTTTTTCATGAGCTAAGTGCATAAATTCTCCAATTATATATCCAGCCTTAATAAATGTCATACCTACAAAAAGCCAAATTTTAAAAGGTTTAAAAATTTCAGGTAACTGAAGAGCCACAGCAAATTCTAAACCTGTAACTATACCTAAAATTATAGCTACCTTCCAAATGGTCCAAATTCTACTTTTATTCGGTGGTTGAGGTACAATCGAAGATAATTCTGGTTCCATAGTTTCTTAAATTAAATAAAAAAATGTAAATACAAAAACCCAAACTAAATCAACAAAATGCCAATAAAGTCCTACTTTTTCAACCATTTCATAATG
>JAPYTU010000072.1:4551-7524 GCA_029940715.1 Cytophagales bacterium | reverse complement strand
ACCAAATATGGAGAGCTGGCGCAAATAGTCCTACAAAAATTACATTTAGTACTAGTGTAAAAATTGGAGATAAAACATTAAGAGCTGGAGAATACTCTATAGCTATCACCCCAAGGTCAGAAGGGGAATGGACAGTAGATTTTAACTCTGCAGGGAAATATCCTTTTGCATATATGACTGATGGAAAAATAGACATGGAAGCATATAACAAAGATTTAGCACACAGCATTAATGTTCAACCTAGATTCAGTGAAAATAATTTTGAAAGATTATTCTATAGAATAAATGCAAATGATAACAAAGTTGCTAAAGTAGTTATGATATGGTCAAATGCTGTTGTAGAATTCCAAGTAGATACTATGCCAGAAAAACATCTAGAAAATTTTGCTAAAACATTAAATTAATATTTTTGGATTAAATAATGAGAACATCTGATAAGATTATAAAATTTTTTTTTAATCTTACCAAATTAAAAACGCCTTCTTCAATAGAAGTTCTAGATCCATATTCAAGTAAAGAAACTAAAAAAATAGTTTCTGAATTCTATAATAAATTTTACTCTGATAATAATAATAGAATAATATGCTTTGGAATTAATCCAGGAAGGTTTGGCGGTGGAATAACTGGAATTCCATTTACTGACCCATATTTTTTAGAAAAAAATTGTGGCATCAATTCTACCTATAAGAAAAAAAAGGAAATTAGTGCTTCATATATCTACGAAATGATTGAAGCCTATGGAGGTGTCCAAAAATTTTATAATAAATTTTTTATATCAAGTATTTGTCCATATGGATTTATTGAAAATGGTAATAATTTCAATTATTACGACAATAAAATTCTTCTAGAGAATTGGAAAAAATCAATAATTAATTGGATTAATATTCAAATAAATAGTTTTGGAAACCAAAAAATATGTGTGATAATAGGAAAAGGAAAAAATCAAAAATTTTTTGAAATGATAAACAAAGAGTATAAATTCTTTAATGAAATTATAACTTTACCCCATCCAAGATGGGTGATGCAGTATAAACTAAAAGAAAAACAACATCATATTAACAACTACGTAATAACATTAAAAAATTTATAGCATGAGTTCAAGAAGAAAATTTATAAAAAAAATAGCTGTTGTAGGAGCTACAGCACCCTTCATTTCAAATGTCAAAGCAAAAGAGAATAATAATAAAGGACCAATAATTATTTGTAGTAGAGGTAATGAATGGGGAGAAAAAGTATTAAAACCAGGTTGGGATATTCTATCAAATAATGGAGATTTACTTGATGCAGTAGAAAAATCTGCAAACATCACAGAGCTTGATCCTAGTGATACATCAGTTGGGTACGGAGGATTACCAAACGAAAATGGTATAGTCCAATTAGACGCATCCATTATGTATGGACCCACTCATAATTGTGGATCCGTTGGAGCATTAGAAGGAATAAAAACACCTTGTTCTGTTGCAAGACTTGTAATGGAAAGAACGGACCATATACATATAATGGGAAAAGGAGCTCAAGATTTTGCTAGAGCTCATGGATTTAAAATAGAAAACTTATTAACTGAAAAATCAAGAAAAATATGGCTTAGATGGAAAGAAAATGTCTCTGATAAAGATGATTGGTTTCCATCAAAAAATAATGATTACGATAAGAAAAGAACTACAGGTACAATAAATGTTCTTGCCGTAGATTCAAATAATGATGTTGCAGGAATAACTACAACAAGTGGTCTAGCCTATAAAATACCGGGAAGAGTTGGAGATTCTCCTATTATTGGAGCTGGTTTATACGTAGACAATGAAGTTGGTGCTGCTGGAGCCACTGGAAGAGGAGAAGAAATTTTAAGAACATGCGGTTCATTTTTTGTTGTTGAACAAATGAGAAATGGGAAAACTCCACAACAAGCTTGCGAAGCACTCTGCAAAAGAATAATAGACATTAATGGTGGTCCAAAAAATGTCGATTTTAATGATAAAATAGTTGCTTTAGGAAAAGATGGAAGTGTTGGATGTGCATCAATTACAGGTAGAGAAGGGTTGGAACCAGAATTAGCATATTGGTCCAATAATGGATTTAATGTTCTTAAAGGTACCTATTTGATTGAAGTCTAATTAGTAAATTATATAAATTAATTTAACTAAAAATTCTTCTGGACTATTAGCTTTTCTAATTTTATAACTAAAGTCAAATCTAGATCTAGAAAAAAGAATAAATTGAATGCCAGGAGCTATTGCTGAAGAAAATTTACGATATCTATTCGGAAAAGAATTATTTAATATTGTATTTGTCTTATATTCCAGGTACACATTAAAATTTGTTTGTTTATATGATCTATATTTTCTTGGTAAAACCAGGTAACCCAATGAAAAAGAATTCATAAATAAATTTAAATCTTCTTTTGTATAGAATCCTAAACCTGAGGTTATAGATATAGCAAACTTATTAACTAATTGTGTTCCAATAAAACCAAACTGAAGACCAGAATCTTGAATATCTATATCTAAATCATTTTTCATAAACTTATCATTATGATAAGACCCTTTAATAAAAGAAGATAGTCTCGTATGATACTTTGGTCTATCACTAGATAAAATTCTTTGTTTAGAATAAAATTTAAATCCATTAAAACGCCAATTAGGATAATAATCAACAAATGGATTATTAGAAAATTGCAAACTAACTCTTACCATTAGTCTCTTAGAAATACCATATGATAACGAAGACATAAGTAATGTAGCAGTACCCAAACCATTACCTAAACCATCTACACCATTAAGAAATATATTTGAATTAACTAAACTAACAACCTTTGAACCTTTAGGAATTAAACTTGCAGGCTCCGCATTTATATATAGCTCTTGGGAGAAAGTTATATTACTTATAAGCAAAAAAAATGTTAAAATTAAATTTCTCAACTATTCAGAGTCAGGCTCTAGATGAAATACCTTTTTAGATTTTAAATTTTCATGATTC
>JAPYTU010000072.1:1306-4451 GCA_029940715.1 Cytophagales bacterium | reverse complement strand
TCTAAACTTTTTTGAGTAGAAAATGAACACATAGCACAAGTAAGCCCATTAACAGTTATCACAGAATTAAATGATTGAGAAAAAGAAAATACTGATGAGAATAAAAAGAAAAGAATGAATATAAATTGTTTTTTCATTTAATTAAAATTAAATTATTTTTACAAAAATACTAAAAATTGAACTACATAATAAATTATATTTTATTTTTCTTTATTATAATAATAATGTCATGTAAAGAAAAAATAGAAAAAAATAAAAATCAGGTACTACCTATCCTAGTTACTTTAGAAAATAAAGAATTTAATTTAGAGGAATTAAAGGGTAATGTTATCATTCTTAATCTTTGGGCAACTTGGTGTAAACCATGCATTGCAGAATTTAAAAATTTAGAAGAATCAAAAAGTCTATTTAAAGAAAATGATGTAAAAATTGTTGCTGCATCTAACGAGACATTGAATAAAATTTCTAAATTCTTAAAAAGAAAACCTTTTGATTTAAATTTTGTAAAATTAAATGGAGATTTAAGTTATTTTGATGTTTACAGCTTACCAACAACAATAGTAATAGATAAAAATGGAAAAGAGAACTTTAGAATAACCAATAGTATTGATTTTACAAGCAAAGATTTTACTGATAAAATAAAAAAATTAGAACAATTATAATTTCTTTATTCCTTCTGTATTAGAACCAATAATTCTCCTTGATTCAATATACTTAGTCATATGATAATCATCAAAATTTGAATTGTCAGAATAGACAGAGCTTATTCTTACATTTTTTGAAGACTGAATAAAATACCCATCTCCAAGCCAGATAGAGACATGATCTATTCGAAGCTTGTCATCCTTATAATAACCAAAAAACATCAAGTCACCAACTTCTAATAAATTCCAATTTCTTGAATCATCTACAAGAGTACCCTCTTTTATCTGTTGTGATGCATCTCTTGGTAGTATATATCCATTCATTAGGTATACAGACTTAGTATAACCAGAACAGTCAAATCCCTTTGAAGAAGTTCCTCCCCATAAGTATGGTACACCTATTAAACTATGAGCATTTTCAAGAAGATTCTGAATAGAATAATTCATACCTCTAATAGAGGAAATAGAATTCATTAATCTATTTTCAATCCAAGCTGTTCTACCATCTGGATACTCATATTTAGTATGTTTAGATCTAATTTCAACTATTTTTAAAGCAGAACCTAAAACTAAATCAGATACAACTCTATTTTTTTTCTTTGTTTCATAGGAAAAACCATAAGGTCTAGTGAATATACCAACATCACTAGAAAAATAATTGTCATATTTTTCTTTTGACATAGGAACTATTCCACCATGATCAATCCATGATATGTATTTATCAGGCGTTTGAATTAAATACCACTGCCCCTCTTTCTTTAAAATACTTACTCCAGTACCTAATATTGTTTGTGAAACTAACTCTGAAGAATGTGAAGGATTTTTTCTAAGATTAGCAACTGAATTGTTTATAATACCATATTTAAAATCATGATTAGGTAAAAGAATTATGTTATCTTCAAAAGATATATCTTCAGATTTTAAATACTCAATAAGATCATTTTTAGCATCATTTAAATTCGTTTCACCTACTAATTCAATTGGTATTTTTTTATCATTAACATCAATATTCCATACCGCTACCCTTGCATCAGGAGCGTACTTTTCATTTAACAAATCAATTTTTAAACTTATAGATTCATACGTTTTACTATTTGTACATGATAGTAAAAAAATAAATAATATGAATAAATAAAGATTCCTCATTTTAACTATTTAAGATTTTCGAATTTATCAAAAATATCAAGCATGTACGGAATAGCACCAGTTGAATGAGTTTGTGATTCTAACGGAATAAATTCTACTAATGATGGATTAACACCATTTGCAATAAAATTATTGTATGTATCAACAGAATTTTGATATGGAACTGTTATATCAGCAGTTCCATGGTACATAAACATTTTTGTTTTAGGTACCCATTGATTAAAACTATTTTCTTCAAAAGCTTCTACTACAACATTTAATGAAGGATCTGTATAAAAATTATTTCTGAAATTTTCATTAAGTAATTGATTGACACTATAACTTAAAACTGAATTTATCTCTCCTCCTGAATACTGACCATTAAAGTATTGAGGTATTAAACTTGCATATGGCTCATTAAATATATCAGATAATTGTAATCCCCAGTCATATGAGATTTGATATGAAATGGATACATATGCCAAGTAATAAGGTTGATGGTAAGTAGCTAAAGACAAAAAATAATTTAACATTCCAGTCATATCATATCCTCCAGCCGCTGGAGCAGAAGCTACCAAATTCAAACCATAAGAATTGTTTTCTTCAAGTGTTTTATGAGCTGACATAGTTGCAAAACCACCCTCTGAATAACCTGATAAAAAAACATCACCATTAAAATTATATCCTTCTATTTTAGCAAGTTCTTTAGTTGCTTTTAACATATCTACTATCGTAGATCCAGTAATGTCAGATCTATAATAAGGATGAAGAATATCATCTGATACACCAAACCCTAAATAATCAGGAATAACAAAAATATAACCAGCACTAGCTGCATTAGAAAAAAAACTATATTGAAATAAATCTTCAGTTGGAGCATCCCTATGTAAAGAGGTAGTTCCATGATTAAAGTTCAGTATAGGAACAGCATTATTTGTCTCTGGAAAAGCAACTAATCCAGAAGCTTTTATGTTTTCTCCCTTATAAGTTGTGTTATAGGTAATAGAATATAAACTAACACCATAATCAATATATTTAGCAATATCACCAAACGCTGAATTTTGAACAGCGTTCATAACTATATCAACATCTTGTGTATATAACTTTAAGTATGTGTCTAAGTGAACTGGTACAATCTCATAATCATCACATGAAACTATTAAGAAAAAGAAAAAGAAAAAAGTTAAAAATTTTATATGACTCATTACTAATTAGAATAAAAATATTAAAGTAATCTTACGTAAATTTAGTTAATATTGGTTTATGAATAACTATGGAATTTTATCTTTACTTCCTCCTATAATTGCAATTTTTCTTGCTATAAGAACAAAACAAGTATTTATTTCACTTCTTACGGGAATATTTATTGGATGGTT
>JAPYTU010000072.1:0-1206 GCA_029940715.1 Cytophagales bacterium | reverse complement strand
GAATCTAATATATCAGCTTTAACTGTAGGAACAATCTTTAGACCAATATTTGATAAATTAAAATTGTCCAGAGAAAAATTAGCATACATAGCAGATTCAACCTCTGCTCCCTCTAAATTGTTGATACCTTTTAATGGATGGGGAGCATTTATCATGGGACTTCTTCTGACTCAAGGAATTGAAAATCCTTTTATGGGCTTAATTTCTGCCATGCCCTATAATTTTTATCCCATACTAGTAATTATTATTCTTTTCATTTTTATTATCTCTGGAAAAGATATTGGACCTATGAAATCTGCTGAATTAAGAACAAAAAATGGTAGTGTATTTGATGAGGGTTCTACACCAATGGTCTCAGAAGAAATAACAATTATTGAGACAAAAAAAGGAGTAAAAGAAAATTCTTTTAATATGTTTCTTCCACTTGTTTCTATGATATTAATTATGCCAATAATGTTATTTTACACTGGCTATGATGAATCATTAGAGAATAAAACATTTTTTAACATTATTGGTAATGCTTCAGGTTCTTCCTCCGTATTATATTCTGTCCTAATAGCCCTTATTATATCTTCTATATATTATTTTATAAACAAAATAATGACGGTAAGAGAAATTATTGATAATACAATAAAAGGAATGTCTGGTATGATATCGCTAGCACTTCTTATTATCCTTGCATTTGCTATTGGAAATCTATGTAATGAACTCGGAACTGGCGCTTATGTTTCTGAAAGTTTAAAAGATGTTCTTTCCCCAAAACTTGTTCCAGTTCTATTATTTCTAACAAGTTGTTTTATAGCATTCTCAACTGGAACATCATGGGGTACTTTTGCAATTATGATAGCAATTGCAGTTCCTATATCTAATCAAATGGGAGTTGACTCTTCAATTGCTATAGCAGCTGCACTTGGAGGTGGACTTTTTGGTGACCACTGTTCTCCAATATCAGACACTTCAGTTATTTCTTCTATGGCGTCAGCAAGTGATCACATTGATCATGTAAAGACACAAATACCATATGCACTTATTTCTGGAATAATAACGTCAGTACTGTATCTGATAATTGGTTTTGTTTCTTAATTACTATTTAAAAATAGTTATAGTTCCTTTATATTCAGAAATAGTATACTTTATGAAATAAAAATAAATTCCAGAAGACAAACCACTACCATCCCACTCAAAATTTCTATCATAAGATTTATA
>JAPYTU010000071.1 GCA_029940715.1 Cytophagales bacterium | reverse complement strand
TAGTTATAAAGCATATGAAATATTACCAATATTATTATCAGAAATTGACACATTATCACTTGACTCTACATTAGAAAAATATTTTAATAAACTATCCAATTGGGATTACATCTCAAATACTAATACTGAATCTCCTGCTATTTTTGTGACATGGTGGAAAATATTTAGAGAAAAATTATGGGATGAGTTTGATACACTAAAATATAGCTACAGAAAACCAAATTCTTATAACACATACTTACTAATAAAAGAAAATAAAGATTTAGAATATTATGATATTTTAAACACAAATAAAAAAGAAAATTTATCTGACTTAGTAAACTATACTTATAAACTTTCTATTGACTCATTAGAAAATTGGAAAAAAAATAATAATAATAAACTTAATTGGAAAGACTATAAAAATACTACAATTAAACACCTTTTAAATATCAAAAGCTTTAGTAAATCTGGTGTTGACGTAGGAGGATACAATAATATAATTAATGCAGCCAGTGAAAATCATGGACCTTCATGGAGAATGATAGTTAAATTAAACAAAATAAAAACTGAAGCATGGGGTATTTACCCTGGTGGTCAATCAGGAAATCCAGGAAATAGTAATTATTTTAGTTTAATTGATGACTGGGGACATGGAGTTTATAAAAAGTTACTCTTTAACAACAATTATATTGATAATAGAAAAAACATTATTTACGAAAAAAAATTTAATAATTAGATGAACTTTTTGATTAGAATATTAATTAATGGAATAAGTGCATATTACTTTGTTAGTTTTTTGCCTTGGTGGAGCATTATATTCATTCCTTTTTTATTAGGGTATTTTGTAAATGAAAATTATTTTAGTCATTTTCTTAGTGGTTTTATAGGTATTGGCATTGCATGGATATTTTTAATAATAAACCTTAACAGTGGAAGTGAATCTATAATTTCAGAAAAAATAATTCAAATATTAAATATTGAGAGTATAAACAGATTAACTATATACTCAAGTATAATTGGTGGTAGTATTGGAGGATTTGCATCAGTCACTGGACTTTCTTTTAAAAGAATTTTTATAAAAACTAAACCAAGAAAAAAATTTAATTTTTAATTTAAAACAAAATCTAAAATTTCTTTATCAAGAGGATTAGTAGAGGAAGAATAAACACCTTCAAGCTTACCATTTTCACTTACCAAATACTTAAAAAAATTCCATCTTGGAGATTTATCATTCCAACCATTTATTTCAGAAGAAGACAGCCATTTATAAACAGCATGAGAATTTTTTCCTCTTACATCAATTTTTTCAAAAAGTTGAAATTCAACACCATATTTTGATTCACAAAATTCTATAATTTCATCATTTGATCCAGGTTCTTGAAAACCAAAATTATTAGAAGGAAAAGCAAGAATGGTTACTTTATCACCATATTTTTTATGTAATACTTGAAGATCTTCATACTGTGGAGTATACCCACATTTAGAAGCTACATTAACTATTAAAATTTTCTTTCCTTTATACTTTGAAAAATTTATAATTTCACCATCAATTGATTTTGCAGAAAGATTATAAAAGTCATCATTATAAGAATTTAAATCAAAATTATCAGGTGCAATATCATGTACATTTAACATGCTATTCTTAAAGGAATACATACCAATAACTAAAAAAGAAATTATTATAATTATTGTTATTTTCATCACATTCTATTTGGCAAATTAATATTTAAAAGATAAAGTGCACTCTTTATAATTTTAGACACCATGTAAGATAACTTTATTTTAAATAAACTTGTTACATCTTCTTTACCATCAAATATTTTATTCTCTTGATAAAAATTATTGTATAATTTACATAAGTCATAAACGTACTTAGCAATAACTGCAGGAGAATACATATCTAAAGATAATTTAATGGTATCAGAAAAAAGATACACATGATTTATTATTTTCTTTTGAATATTTGTCAATTGAAAATTCTTTGATAAATCAATATTCTTATAGTCTAAGTTTAAAGAGTCTCCTCTCTTTATTAAAGATAATATTCTAGCATATGTATACTGAATAAACGGACCAGTATTTCCCTGGAAATCAATTGATTCTTCTGGATCAAATAACATCCTTTTTTTTGGATCAACCTTTAATAAAAAATACTTAAGAGCACCAAGAGCAATTATATTATATAAATCTTCTGAATTGTCATTTTGAAAATCATCTAATTTACCAAGTTCATTAGTTCTTTTTTTAGCAGTTTGAATCATATTATATATTAATTGATCAGCGTCAACTACTATTCCTTCTCTAGACTTCATTTTACCGCTGGGTAAATCAATCATTCCATATGATAAATGAAAACACTCTTTTGCCCAATTATAATTTAACTTCTCAAGAATTTTAAATAAAATTTTAAAGTGATAATCTTGTTCACTTCCTACTGTATAAATTTGTTTTATAATTTTAGGAAAATCTTCAAATCTTTTTATTGCAGTACCTATATCCTGAGTCATATATACAGAAGTTCCATCACTCCTTAATAATATTTTTTTATCATAACCATCTTCTGTTAAATCAACCCAAACAGAGTTATCTTTCTCCTTATAAAAAATTTCATTTTTAAGCCCTTTCTGTATCTTGCTTTTACCAAGTAAATAAGTTTCGGATTCATAATAATTTTTATCAAAACTTACATCAATCAAATCATAAGTACTTTGAAACCCTTCATAAACCCAACCATTCATTTTTTTCCATAAAGCAACGGTCTGATTTTCTTTATTTTCCCATTTCAAAAGCACATCTTTTGCCATTTTCATTATACCTGTAGATAAGTTTGCCTCTTCCTCACTAATTCCATTATTAACTAATTTATCAACCTGTTTTTTATGTTCATTCTCAAACATTACATAAAACTTACCTACAAATTTATCACCTTTCATGCCACTTGATTTAGGAGTTTCATTATTTCCAAATAAATTCCATGCAACCATAGACTTACATATATGAATTCCTCTATCATTTATAATTTGTACTTTATGAACTTTATAACCATTAGCCTCTAAAATTTTAGAAAGCGAATAACCTAAAAATATATTTCTCATATGACCTAAATGAAGAGGTTTATTTGTATTTGGAGATGAAAACTCTACCATAACCTCTTTACCAGAACTACTCTTATAACCCCATGACTTGTGGTTACTAATATGATTAAAAATAGAAATTAAATAATTATCTGATAGATCAAGATTTAAAAATCCCTTAACAACATTAAAGTCAGAAATTATGCTAGAATTAACTGTTAAATATTCACCTAACTTTTCACCTATATGTTCAGGTTTTTGTTTTAAATTAGATGTATGAGGAAAAATTATAAACGTATAAAATCCATCATAATTTTTAATAGTTTCTTCTAAAGTGATATTTTCTAAGTGACATTCATAAGTAAAAATTACCTTAAGAGCAGATTGAATTTCAAGTTTAATATCATTTAAAATATTCATAACCTTACAAAAATTAAATTAAAAGGAGGATTATCATAATAATTATTGTATTATGTTTGAAAAAAATCAATATTTTTAAAAAAAGAGCAAGAAATGACAAATAGTGTTGTTATTATTCCTACATATAATGAAATCGGTAATATTAAAAATACCTTAAATAAAATTGAAAATTTAAAAGTCAATTTTAATATAATTGTTGTTGATGATAACTCACCAGATGGAACAGCCAAACTAGTTAATACAATAATTGATTCAAAAAAACTAAAATCTAAAATCACCTTAATTAATAGAAAAGAAAAAAATGGACTTGGATCTGCATATATAGAAGGTTTTAAAAAAGCATTAAGTCAAAATTATGATTACATATTCCAATTAGACTGTGATGGATCTCATGATCCTAATGAACTTATAAAACTAAGAGAAATACTTATTAGTGAGCATAAAGATATTGTAGTAGGTTCTAGATATATTAAAGGTATAACAGTTATAAATTGGCCATTATCTAGGCTTTTACTTTCAATTTTTGCCAATATTTATGTTAAAATTGTAACAGGTCTACCAGTAAAGGATTCAACTGGAGGCTTTAATGGATATAATAAAAAAGCACTCTCTAGTATCATAAAAAATAAAATTTCTTTTCAAGGATATGCCTTCCAAATACAAATGAAATTTATAGGATATAAATTAAAATATAAAATAGATGAAATTCCAATTATTTTTAAAGACAGAGAAATAGGAGAATCAAAAATGTCATTTAAAATTTTTGGCGAGGCGTTTTATGGGATAGCACTAATGAAATTAAAAAGCTTTTTTGTTAAATACAGGAGCTAACTAAATTGTATAGAATCTATAACCTTTATCCTATTTATTATAAATAGTGGTATAATAATTGATATTAAAATAAGGCCAATAACTAATAAATTAATTTTTAATAACATAAAATAGTTTATATCAAAAGGTATATTCTCAATATAATAATTGTCTTTATTGAGTTTAAAAAGTTGAAATTTATTTTGTAGTAATATAATAGTAAAAGCTAAAGCATTACCAATAAAAATACCCATTCCTATCAATCTAAAACCAATTCTAGAAAAAATTGAAATAATGAAACTTGATTTAGCTCCAAATGATTTTAATATTCCTATCATTTTAATTCTTTCCATTATTAAAATAACAACAATCGATAACATATTAAATGAAGCAACAAAAATTATTATTATAAAAAAAATAATTACATTTTTATCCAAAAGGCTTAACCAATCAAATATCTGTACATATTTTTGATTAACTGTTTCAACAAATTCATCATAGCTAGATAAAGATCTAATTTCATCAAAATACATATCTATGTTATCAGGATTATTAATAAAAACACTTAATCCACTAGCTTTAAAAACATCCCAACCATAAATTTTTCTGTTTATATTAATATCGCCATATACAATAACATCATCTATTTCCTCCAATCCAGTTTCATATATACCATAAACAATCAATTTTCTAAAAACCGGAGGAGAATTTGGAAAAAAAACTGTTAAAGTATCTCCAATTTTAGATTGTAATCTTTTATTTATTTCACTACTTATTAAAATAAATTTTGAAAAATTAGAATTCAAATCAAAACTCTCATTAAAAGAAATAATATTGTTCGAAATTTCATCAAAAAAATCTTTACTAACACCTTTAAAAATTACACCTTCAATTGATTCATAATCCCCTTGAACAAGAGCTGATGAAACAATATATGGATAGATCTTTTTAATTTTATTATTTTCTCTATACTTAGAAAAAAGTCCTCTATCTAACTCTATAGGAGAATTTTGAAAAGTTATCCCATCAGCATAGCTAGAGACATCATAATGACCAGAAAAATTATAGACCTTTTTTTTAATTTCTTTTTTAAAACCTTCAAGTATAAAAACCGAAAGAATAATTGATGATAAACCAGTAGCGATAGTTATATAAGCTATTTTTTTAATAATAGATGAAAATACGTTTAAATCAGAATTCCATATACTTGCATAAATTTTTTTAGATAATTTCATTTAGTCAATTCTAGTTTAAATTTAATTTATCCTTACCAATAATAAATAATGAAAAAAGAATTAATACTAATATACTTTGTTATCATAATAATTGGATTTTCATGTAATAGTGTTGATAATGTTGATAAAATAATTAATCCTGAACCAGAAAATCCAAAAAATTGTGAAAATTGTGATTCACTTTTATTTCAATTTTCTATTAATACTCTAGGGGGGAAAATTGTAGACGAACCTAAAATAGCATCTACTCTTACAATTATAAAAGATGATTCTACTTATTATGCAGGTAATATAGGAATAGAAATTAGAGGAGAATCATCACAGATGTTTGATAAAAAATCCTATGGATTTGAAACATGGGATGAAAACTATGAAGATAAAGACGAATCATTAATTGGTTTTCCAGAAGAAGAAGATTGGATTTTATATGGTCCATTTAGTGATAAATCACTAATAAGAAATAAACTTATATACTCTTTATCTAATTTGATGGGTATGTACGCATCAAAAACAGAATTCTGTGAGCTAACTATAAATAATGATTATAAAGGAGTTTATGTGTTTATGGAAAAACTTAAAAGAGATAAAAACAGAATAAATATTGAAAAATTAACAGAAGCTGATATCGATGAAAATTTAATTACTGGTGGATACATTATAAAAATTGACAAAAGTGATCAAGAGGATGGATCCTATTCAGATTTTAATTCTTTTGAATCAAAATATGATGTTTTTGGTGATATTAATGGAGAAAAAAAAATGCGATTTAATTATGAATACCCAAAACCAGAAGACATACATGCTAATCAAAAAGAATACATATCTAATTACATTGATTTATTTGAAAATGCTTTATTAGGTACCAATTTTAATGATCCAGAATTGGGATACAAAAAATACATCGATGATGACACATTTATAGATTTTTTTATACTAAATGAACTATCTAACAATGTTGATGGATATAGATTAAGTACGTATTTAACAAAAAATAGAGATGAAAAATTAAAAATAGGTCCAATTTGGGACTTTAATTTGTCTTTTGGTAATGCTGATTATTGTGGTGGAGATAAATATGATTTATGGGCATATAAATTTAATGAGAGATGTATTGGTGATTATTGGAATGTTCCTTTTTGGTGGGACAAGCTTTTAGAAGATGAAAATTTTGTTAGTAAATTAAAAAATAGATGGAATGAATTAAGAACAAATATTTTATCAGATGAAAACATATTATCCTTAGTAAATACTAATTATTCAACATTAAAAAATGAGACAGATGCTGCAAATAGAAATTTTAATAGATGGCAAATTTTTGGTATTTATATTTGGCCAAATAGCTTTATAGGAAGTTCCTACTATGAAGAAATTAACTTTTTAAAAGACTGGATTTCACAAAGAACAGCTTGGCTAGATATTTCAATTAATGAATTATAATTCATTATAAGATAATCCATATCCATAATTATAGAGAGGGCTTTTTGAATCATAAGGTAAGTCTTCTTTTTGATCAAGCACTGCATCCCAAGATGATGGTAGTTCAAAAGGTAATTTTCCTGAAGGATTATACTCTCCAAAAATAATGTCTAGTATAGCTTCATCAGACGAACCAAACTCTACTAATAAAGAACTGGATTTACTACTGATTTCAGTAAGAATTGCTGGCCTCTCAAGATTTAAAATAATTATTGAGGGTTTTTCTTCCTGAAAAGAAAATATTTCTTTTTTTTCTTCTAAATTATAATACAACCTTCCTTGTCTAAAAAAATTTTCAATAAAATATTCATCTCTTTTATCAAAAGGAGTTTTTATCCTTTTAACTACAAAATCCGCATCATCTATGTTATCAACTAACGTAGCAAAATTATTTACAGATGTAGAATTATTAAATCCTTCAACATAAAGTTTTACCCCTTTATCTAAAGGTAAAATATTATCATTTTTTAATAAAACAATAGATTTTAGATGAGCTTCATATGCCTTTTCTTTAAACTCTTTATTTCCACATATTTTTAATGCCTCATTTTCGTCAACAAATGGGTCATCAAAAAGTCCTAACTTAAATTTATCACGCATTATCCTCTTTATAGAAAGATTTATTCTTTCAATATCTATTTGATTATTATTTATAAGTTCAATAAT
>JAPYTU010000070.1:3348-7696 GCA_029940715.1 Cytophagales bacterium | reverse complement strand
GAATTCCACTTTCCCTGGGAAGAATATTCATAAACGATTCCAATATTTTATCTAATGTGTTTTGTAGTCCCAAGGGGAATCGAACCCCTGTTTCATGGATGAAAACCATGTGTCCTAACCCCTAGACGATGGGACCAAATAAGAATGCAAATATATTAGTACACTTATGATTTCAAAAAAAAATTTAATAAAATATATAAGTAATATCATAAAAATTTGAATTAAATGGATTCGTATATACTTTTGCTGAAGATTTAATAAATAATAATGAATAAAATCAAGATAGGAATAAACGGATTTGGTAGGATTGGAAGGCTTGTTTTTAGAGCTGCATCAAAAAATAAAAACATACAAGTAGTAGGTATCAATGACTTAATTGATACTAATTATATGAGTTATATGTTAAAATACGACACAACTCATGGTAGATTTGATGGTTCAGTCTCTGTTAATGGAAACAATCTTGAAGTAAATGGTAAAAATATAAGAGTTACCAATGAAAAAAATCCTTCAAAATTAAACTGGTCTGAAGTCGAAGCTGAATATGTTATAGAATCAACTGGACTATTTCTAACTAAAGATTCTGCAAAAGGTCATATTGAATCTGGAGCTAAAAAAGTAATAATGTCTGCTCCATCAAAAGATGATACCCCAATGTTTGTTATGGGAGTAAATAATAAACATTACACAAGCGACATGAATTTTGTATCAAATGCATCTTGTACAACAAATTGCCTAGCTCCTCTAGCAAAAGTATTACATGATAATTTTGGAATAGTTAGTGGTCTTATGACTACTGTTCACGCAACAACTGCATCTCAAAAAATTGTAGATGGTCCATCAATAAAAGATTGGAGAGGTGGTAGAGCTGCACTTACTAATATAATTCCTTCCTCTACTGGAGCTGCAAAAGCAGTAGGTAAAGTAATACCAGAACTCGATGGGAGACTTACAGGAATGGCATTTCGAGTTCCTATAATTGATGTTTCAGTTGTAGATCTTACTGTAAATCTAAATTCATCTACTAACTACGAAGATATATGCTTAGCAATGAAAAATGCTTCAGAAACTGATCTTAAAGGAATTATGGGATATACTGAAGAAGATGTTGTTTCCACAGACTTTATAGGAGATTCTAGAACATCAATTTTTGATGCTGGAGCTGGCATAATGCTTAACGACAAGTTTGTTAAAGTTGTAAGTTGGTATGATAATGAATGGGGATACTCTTCAAAAGTAGTTGAGTTAATACAACATATGAATTCTGTCGATAACTAGATAATAGAAATACCCATATCCTTCATTTCTTTAAAAGCTGTCTCTGTTGTTTCAACAGAAATCCCTCTAACACAAGAGCGTAGTACGCTAGTTTTAAAACATTCATTAAAAGCATCAAAAGAAGAATATTTTACACAATAATCTGTTGCTAAACCCCCTATATCAACCTGATTAATGTTACTTTTTTTAAGAAAATTGGATAAACCTGTAGATCTAATTTTTCCATTATCATAAAATCCACTATAGCTGTCTATATTAGAATCAACCCCCTTATAAAAAATTTTATGAATTTTATGAGAATCTAATTTTTCAGGAAATTCTGATCCTTTAGAATCTTTAATACAATGATCTGGCCATAGTATTTGATCTAAATTATTAATTATAATTTTTTGACCAGTTTTTTTATTTTTATGATTGGAAGCAAAACTAATATGATTCTTTGGATGCCAATCTTTAGTTGCAACAACTATATTATAACTATCCATAATAGAATTAACATTATCTATTATTTCATCTCCCTTTGATACTTCCAGCGATCCTCCTGGTAAAAAATCATTCTGAATATCTATTAAAATCAATGCATTCATAATTTTCTCAAATTAAGAATCATATCATTTTTTTCATTATACAACTTCTTTTCTAGTCCTACTTTATATAAATGAGGATTATGTAATCTTTTAATTGAATTATCAATCTTATTTAATTCACTAGACAATAATTTTTTTATTTTTAAAATTGAAGGATTCTTATAAACAGATTTTCCATTTCTAAAAATTGGAACTAACAACTTAATGTATTTAATATTTTTTGAAAATCTCTTAACTTTAGTTGAATCATGAGGGTGAATCATTGTAGAATTTGGATTATTAATTAATTCATCTACAATCATATCTCCATCATATTTTCCTTCTTTAATATATCTATGTACCTGTAAAATACCTGGATTATTAATTTTAATTTTTTGCTCTGAAAGCTTAATTTTCTTAATCCAAAATTTATTTTCTTTAATTGCAGATAATTTACATACAAGTCCAAGAGATGGGTTATCGTATGCTGTTACAAGTCTCGTTCCTATTCCCCAAACTGTTACTTTAGATTTTTGTTGTTTTAAACTTGATAAAATAAATTCATCTATATCATTACTTGCAATAATTTTAACATCTTCAAAACCATTTTTATCAAGTAATTTTCTAGATTTTTTGCTTAAATATGATAAATCACCAGAATCAATTCTTATTCCTAATAATTTTTTGTTTATTTTTTTTAATTCTCTGCCAATTTCAATTGCATTTTCTACTCCTTTAAGCGTATCATAAGTATCAACAAGTAAAATACAGTTATCAGGCATTACTTCAGAAAAAGATCTAAATGCTTCAATTTCAGAATCATGAGATAGAATCCAGCTATGAGAATGTGTTCCACTCACTGGAATATTAAAAATTTTACCAGCTAAAACATTAGAAGTACTAGAACAACCCCCAATATACGAGGCTCTACTTGCTGCAAGAGCACCATCAATACCCTGAGCTCTTCTTAATCCAAACTCAAAGATTGGATCCCCAGCAGATGCCACATTCATTCTACAAGATTTAGTAGCAATAAGAGTTTGAAAATTTAAAATATTAATTATAGCTGATTCTATAAGTTGACACTGATATAATGGACCTTTAACTCTAAATATTGGCTCATTAGGAAATACCAATCTACCCTCTTCTACTGCATCAATATCACATGTAAACTTAAAAGATTTTAAAAATTTTAAAAATTCATCATCAAAAATCTTCTTATTATTATCTGTCTTAAGCTTTTTTAAATATTTTAAGTCATCATCAGTAAATTTGATATTTTTTAAAAAATCTATCACATATTCTAAACCACAGGATACAGCATATCCTGATTTAAATGGTCTTTCTCTAAAAAACACATTAAAACAAGCTTCTTTATTATAAATATTTTTTTTCCAATAACCATACGTCATGGTTAATTGATAAAAATCAGTTAACAATGAAAGAGAGACTCTATAAATTTTACTTATCATTACTACGTAAAGCTACATTAAAAACAACACCAAAAATAACAAGGAACATACCTAAATAAACTAAAAAAGTAAAGGATTCATTAAAGAAAAAATTACCAATAGCTATAACAAATAATATTTCCGTATAGGTAACTATTGAAACTACTGCAACCTTCTCATCTTGATAAGACTTAGTCATATAATATTGAGCAAATTGAGTAAATATTCCTATAGAAATTAAAATAAAGTAATCAAATAAAGATGGATGAACCCAATTAAAATAACTTATAATACCACCTATTGGAAAAGCTATCATTGGAAAATATATCATGAGCACCAACGAATGTTCTTTATCTCTTAAATATCTTATTATATTATAAGCAAAAGCTGCAAAAAGACTACCAGATGCACCTATAATTATACTTTCTATTGTTACTCTTGAATCAAATCCTTGAATTAATAAAATCCCTGAAAAAGCAATAAAAAGAAAAAACCACTGAAAAAAAGACATTTTCTCCTTTAAAACTAATACACCAACAATACTTGTGAATAATGGAGTTAAATAGATTAAAGTTGAAGCAGTAGCTAATGGAATATTCTGAAGAATAACAAAATAAAGGTACAGACCAACTGTACCACACAAACCTCTTAAAATGAGTAAAAATCTATTATTTCCAAAAATTGAAATACGTTTTCTTCTAAGTAAAAAAAAAGTTATAAAAAAAGATATGATGCATCGAAAAAATACGATTTCCATAGGAGGAATATGAGGTAGCATTTTTACACCAATTTTAACAACCATAAAAAAAATGGTTGCAAAAAACATAAAATATATTCCCCTACTCAATTTAATTTAATTCTACCGTCTTTAATAGTATATGAATAATCTGATATTTTTAAAAAATCTTTATTATGAGTTACAATAACAAAAGTTTGATTATAATCCTTATTTAACTTTTGAATCATTTTAATAAAATTTTGAGAATTTTCAGAGTCAAGATTTCCAGTAGGCTCATCTGCAAAAACTATATCTGGTGAATTAATCAAAGATCT
>JAPYTU010000070.1:1774-3248 GCA_029940715.1 Cytophagales bacterium | reverse complement strand
TCTCCATTAGTAGCTTTATCTAATGTGCTTAATATATAAAGAAGAGTAGATTTTCCTGCACCAGACTTACCTACTATTGAAACTATTTTTCCTCTCTCAATTTCAATATTTATATCTTTTAAGACCTCTATATTGTCAAATGATTTATAAATATTTTTTCCTTTTAGCATAAAACAAATTTAAATAATTAAATAGCTAACTTTTAATATTATATTATTTAACATTTGATATATATTTTATTATAGTATAGTTTCGTAACTGTTATGAATATACATGAATACCAAGCCAAAGAAATTCTAAAATCCTTCAATGTAAAAATACAAAATGGACACGTTATTTCCTCTCCAAGTGAGGCTTTAAAATCGGCTAGAAAAATGCAAAAAAATCAAAAATCAAAAATTTTTGTCTTAAAAGCACAAATTCATGCAGGAGGTAGAGGAAAAGGTATAATCAAAGAAACAGGATCCAAAGGAGTCGTAATAGTAAAACACATAGATCAAATAAGTGAAAAAGCAAAAAATATACTTGGTGGAACTCTTGTAACAAAACAAACTGGTAAAAAAGGGAAAGTAGTTAACAAATTATTAATTGCAGAAGATGTTTACTATCCAGGAAATTCTGAAATTAAAGAATATTATTTAGGAATATTACTAGATAGAGTAAAAGGTTGTAATGTTATAATGGCTTCTACAGAAGGAGGAGTAGAAATTGAAAAAGTAGCAGAAGAAACTCCTGAAAAAATAATAAAAGAATGGATTGATCCTAAAATTGGTCTTCAAATAAGTCAAGTTAAAAAAATTGCATTTGCACTTAATTTGAAAGGAAATGCGCAAAAAGAAATGATTAAATTCATATATTCTCTATACGACGCATATGAAAAGATTGATGCATCAATGTTTGAAATAAATCCAGTTTTAAAAACTTCAGACGATCAAATTCTCGCTGTAGATGCAAAAGTAAATATTGATGATAATGCACTTTTTAGACATAAAGATATTGAGTTGCTAAGGGATTTAACTGAAGAAGATCCTGCTGAAATAGAGGCTAATAAATCAAATTTGAGTTATGTTAAGCTTGATGGAAATGTAGGTTGCATGGTAAATGGTGCTGGACTTGCAATGGCAACTATGGACATTATAAAATTATCTGGTGGTGATCCAGCTAATTTTCTTGATGTTGGAGGTACCGCAAATGCAGAAACTGTTGAAGCAGGATTTAGAATAATTTTAAAGGATTCTAATGTTAAGGCAATACTTCTAAACATTTTTGGAGGAATAGTACGGTGTGATCGTGTAGCAAATGGTGTTGTTCAAGCATATAGAAATATTGGAAAAATTAATATACCAATAATTGTTAGGCTTCAAGGAACTAATTCAAAAAAAGCTGCAGAAATTATAAATAATTCTGGTTTAAAAGTATTTTCTGCAATTACACTTCAAGATGCGGCAGACAAAATAAATGATATTCTTTAAGA
>JAPYTU010000070.1:0-1674 GCA_029940715.1 Cytophagales bacterium | reverse complement strand
CCTCCATTAGGCAAGTTTTTAAATCCATATTCTGGCTTTTGGCTAAATGGAGAAATAGACCAAAACAAGGTTTTAGATAAAATAAACTTAAAAAATTTAGATGATGAAGTAATTGTTCAATACGATAGTTTATTAATACCTCATATATATGCTAAAACAGATAAAGATTTATTCTATACACAAGGCTATTTAACAGCATTACATAGACTCTGGCAAATGGAATTTCAAATTAAGGAAGTATCTGGAGAATTAAGTGAAATTTTTGGTAGTAAAACATTATATAGAGACAGATCCCAAAGAAGAAAAGGAATAGTTTACGCTGCAAAAAGAACCCTTGATGAATCAAAAAAAGATATTAAAACTTTTAACTTATTAAATGCATATGTAGATGGAATAAATGACTATATAGAAACACTTTCTTACAAAGATTATCCAATAGAATATAAAATTTTAAATTATAAACCTGAAAAATGGACTCTACTAAAATGTTTTCTTTTAATGGGACAAATGTCTGATATGTTATCGAGTGGAGACATGGACATTGAGGACACATATTTAGTCAATACCATCGGTATAGAAAAATATAATCTTCTTTTTCCAGAATATACTAAAGATTTAGAACCTGTTATTCCTAAGGAAACAAAATTTAATTTTAATAATAAAAATACACTTATCTCAAATAATACTATTATAAAAGATATAAATGTTGATATAATAAATAAACCAAATAAATTCAATGGAAGTAACAATTTTGCTATTTCTCCAACCAAATCAAAAGATGGTAGTAGCTATCTTGCCAGTCAACCAGACTTATCATTAAATCTTCCATCAATCTGGTACATTATTCACTTAAATTCTTCAAATTTCAACACCATGGGCGCATCTCTTCCAGGTGCTCCAGGAATTATTATAGGATTTAACGATAACATTGCATGGGGAGAGACCAACGCAAAAAGAGACGTTGTAGATTGGTATAAAATAAAATTTAAAGATGGTAAAAGGAAAGAGTATAAATATGGAAATAAATGGTTAAAAACTGAAAAAATTATTGAAGAGATAAAAATAAAAGATGATAATACATTTTATGATACAGTAGTATACACACATTATGGACCAATTGTATATGATAAAAACTTCAATTCAAATACTGATAAGATAAATTTAGCCATGCGATGGATAGCACATGATTCTTCTATTGAGTATAAAACCTTTATTGAATTAAATAAAGCAAAAAATATAAATGATATTCATAAAGCACTAGAATATTTTAATGGACCAGCTCAAAATTTTGCTTATGCTACAAAACACGGTGATATAGGTTTAACTATTGCTGGAAAATTTCCAATAAAATGGGAAAAACAAGGAAAATTTATTTTAGATGGATCTAATCCTGAAAATGAATGGCAGGATATGATACCCTATGAACACGTATTGCAATATCAAAATCCAAAAAATGGATTTGTTAGTTCTGCAAATCAACACCCAGTAGATAAAAACTACCCTTACTATTATTATGATTTTAGCTATGAAAACTATCGTAACAGAAGACTCAACGATAGACTCAAATCAATAAATCTTATAACTCTAAATGACATAAAAAAAATTCAAAATGATAATTATAGTTATAAAGCATATGAAATATTACCAATATTATTATCAGAAATTGACACATTA
>JAPYTU010000005.1:19182-42293 GCA_029940715.1 Cytophagales bacterium | reverse complement strand
TTTTTTATTGCATTTACCCAATCTGATCTTGACCTATCAAGTGAAACCTGATAAATCTCAAATCCTTTATCTTTATATTTTAAATAATTCTTTAAAATATTGGGATTTTCCATTCTGCACGGCCCACACCATCCAGCCCAAAAATCCAATAATACATATTTTCCTCTTAAACTGGATAGAGCAATATCTTTACCAGTAGTATCACTTAAAATTAACTCTGGTGCAACGCTACCAAAAGAAACAGATTTAATTTTATTAACCTTTTTTTCAAAAGATTTAAAATAAGAATTATAAGAAAAATTATCTCTATATTTTGTTAAAGTACTATCCCAAAAACTTATATTATTATCAATATTTAAATAATCCGACGTTATAATAACTGCAAGAGAATTATCAACAGTTCTTAAATAATTTTTTAAATACTTCTCAAAATCAATTTTTGAAATATTAGCATCATATCTAAGTTCATTTACAAGTTTAGAATTTTTATCTTGACTAGCTTTTATAAAATTTTGATTGATTTGTCTTATATCATACTTATAAGTAGATATAATTTTACCAATATTATTCAATACATCAGTATCATATGAACCTTCTATTGTATACTTAAATTCTGAAGAAGAATTATCTATATTTACATTAACATCAGTATTATTTAAAATTAAATCTATACTTTCTTTACCTAAAATATCCAACCTAAATAATGTAGACTCAAGTATTGAAATATCAAAAACTATTTTGTTATTATTAAAATTTTCCGATTTATATAATTCTATAGAATAAGCTGAACTAACTTTTTGAAGCCTTACCTCACCTCCCTCTATTTCACCAATATAATTAATTGTCAATTTGGTTTCATTAATTTTTTTATTTTTATTTTGACAAGATATCAAAACAAATAATAGAACTACCAAGTACAAAGTATTACGAAATAATAAATTAATCATTTAAAATTCAATTTTATAAGTTAGCAAATTTATGTACCAAAAAAACTATTAATAAATTAATTCAAATTAAATATTGTTAAAAAAAATATTTAAACAGATACTTTTTGTAAAATCATTTTCTTTCCTATAGATATAACTTTTGAAAGACCATCAATATTTTTTCCACCAGCCGTTGAAAAGAATTGTTGTCCTCCTCCTCCTCCTTCAATATATACTGACAAATCATTTATAATTATTCTGGAATCTAAATTAAATTTATTTACTAAATCTTCAGAAATTAGAAGTAATATAGAAGGTTTTGAATTATGTTTAGTTGTCGCAAGAAAAATTAAATTTTTAAATTCATTTTTTAATTCAAATCCTATTTTCTTAATCATATCAAGAGATTCATCATCAAATTCATTAATTAAAATATTAATATCATTTTTAATCAATATATTTTTTTTAAGATCATCTTTTAAATTATTTTTTTTAATTTTTGATAACCCTAAAATTTCTTCATCTAATTTTTTATTTTTTAATAACAAACTATTTACTGCTGATAAAACATCACCAGTTTTTAAAATTGATTTTAATTCCTTAATCTCATTAGACTCATTTGTAGTATAATTTTCAGCCTCAACAGAAGTTAATGCCTCTATTCTTCTAATGCCAGAAGAAATTGATGATTCAGATATAACTTTAAATGTTCCAATTTCAGAAGTACATGATACATGAGTACCTCCACATAATTCAATTGAATATTGATTATCTATTATAACTACTCTAACATTTCTACCATATTTTTCTCCGAATAGAGCCATAGCATCCATTTTCTTGGCTTTTTCAATAGGCATATTTTCAAGTATTTTTACTTCAATATTTTTTCTAATTTTTTCATTAACAAGGTTTTGAATATCTTGAATTTCAGTATCGGATATTTTAGTAAAATGCGAAAAATCAAATCTTAAAGCTTTATCATTAACCAATGATCCTTTTTGTATAACATGATTACCTAAAATTTTCTGAAGAGCAGCATGAAGTAAATGAGTTGCAGAATGATTGTTAGATATTAAACTTCTTCTAAAAGCATTTACTTCTAATTTATAAAAATCATTTAGGTTTAATGGTAATTCATTCATTTGATGAATGATAAGATCATTTTCTTTAATTGTATTTAATATTTCAATTTTTTTTCCGTCATAAATTAGATGTCCCGTATCTCCAACTTGTCCTCCAGATTCAGAATAAAATGGAGTAATATTAAACACAACATGATAACTAGTCAATTCTTTATCAATAGTTTTTCTATATTTTAAAATTTTAGATTTAGAAGAAAGTTTTTCATAACCCGCAAATTCACAATTACCTTCTTGACTAATAATTGTCCAATCTTCTTTTATAATTTTAGAAACATTTCTAGACCTATTTCTTTGCAGTTCAAGTTGAATTTTAAATTCATCTTCATCAACACTTAAATTATTCTCTTTAGCAATCAAATCTGTCAAATCATAAGGAAAGCCATAAGTATCATATAAATCAAATGCTACTTTACCAGAAATAGTTTTATTTTCATTAATAGCTTCATTTTTAATATTTAAAATCATAGAAAGACCTTTGTCTAAAGTTTTTAAAAATGTTTTTTCTTCTTCTAAAATTACTTTTACTATAAAATCTTGTTGATTTATTAAATTATCAAAAACATCACCATATTCTGATATAACAGTCTTAGCGAGCTTATGTAGAAAAGGTTTTTTAATGTTCAAAGTTGAAAATCCATACCTAACTGCTCTTCTTAATATTCTTCTGATGACATAACCTGACTTATTATTAGAAGGTATTTCACCATCGGATATTGTAAATACAATTGCTCTTATATGATCAACTATAACTCTAAAAGCAATATCAATTTTAGAATTTTTACCATAGTTATAATTTGATTCTTTTGATAATGATTTAATTATAGAATCAAAAAGATCTATATCATAAGTAGATTTCAATCCTTTTATAGCCATTGCTAATCTTTCTAAGCCCATACCAGTATCAACATGTTTGTTTGGTAACAAAACTAACTTACCATTGGACAATCTATTAAATTCAATAAAAACCAAATTCCAGATTTCAATAACTTCCGAATGATCTTTATTAATTAAATTTCTTGTTGGTATTTTCTTAATTTCATTTTCCGATCGAAGATCAATATGAATTTCTGAACAAGGACCACATGGACCTGTCTCTCCCATTTCCCAAAAATTATCTTTTTTAGATCCATCTATAATTTTTACATCATCTACTATCTTATTCCATACATTATAAGACTCTATATCCTTTTCAAGATTATCTTTTTTATCACCACCAAAAATTGATACATAAAGTCTTTTCTCATCCAACTTATAAACATTAATAAGTAAATCCCATGCCCATTGAATTGCATTTTCTTTAAAATAGTCTCCAAAAGACCAATTTCCTAACATTTCAAACATGGTATGATGATATTTATCTATTCCAACTTCCTCTAAATCATTATGCTTTCCACTTACTCTAAGGCATTTTTGAGTATTAGCTATTCTTTTACATTTAGGGATTTCATCTCCTAAAAATATGTTTTTAAACTGATTCATTCCTGCATTAGTAAACATTAATGAAGGATCATTTTTAATTGTTATAGGAGCAGAATCAACAATTTCATGTTTTTTAGCCTTAAAGAAATCAAAAAACAATTTTCTAATTTTTTTAGTGTCCATTTATGTGACTAATTCAATGAATATTTTTATTTTTGCTATAATTTACAATACAAAATTAGGCTATTTTAATCTAATTATGAGAAAAGCTAAATATTATTATAATCCTGAAACCTGCAATTTTGAAAGGATAAAAACACCAAAAAGAAAAATATTCTTAAATTTTATCGGATTTTTAGCTATAGTATTGTTTTCAAGTTTCATAATATTAAACATCTATGACAACTATTTTGAATCTCCAAAGATAATTGCTCTAAAAAAAGAAAACCAAGAACTTGAAACCCATTACGAAATACTTAGTAAAGAAATAAACATAGCTAACAAAATGATTAAAAATCTTGAAGAAAGAGATGATAATGTATATAGAATTATCTTTGAAGCAGAACCAATTCCAAATACTATTAGACAAGCAGGCGTTGGAGGAGTAAATAGATACAAAGAACTACTTAATGGCAATCTAGAAAGAGAAGAAATCATCATAAATACCTATTTAAAAATTGATGAACTTAAAAGAAAAATGTATATCCAAACAAAATCATATGATGAATTAATAAATTTAGCAAGTAACAAAGAAGAATTAATTGCTAAAATTCCAGCAATTCAACCAGTTTCAAATAAAAATCTAAAAAGAATGGCATCAGGTTATGGAATGAGAATTGATCCTTTTCTAAAAGTAAAGAGAATGCATTATGGCCTTGATTTCTCATTACAAAAAGGTAATCCAGTATATGCAACTGCAGATGGTAGAATAAGGACTATTAAATCATCTTTTGGTGGATTTGGAAAATATATTTATATAGATCATGAAAATGGATATATGTCTGTATATGCACATTTAAATGAGTTTAAGGTAAAAAGAGGACAAAAAATAAAAAGAGGTGAACTTATTGCATATAGTGGGAATTCTGGTAGATCAACTGCTCCTCATCTCCATTATGAAGTAATTAAAAATGGTAAAAAAGTAAATCCTATTAACTACTTTTTTAATGATTTAACACCAAATCAATATGAAGAAGTATTAAAAATTGCTTCGGTAGAAAATCAAGCACTAGGATCAACTTTTTAACTTATGCCTTATAAGGAAAAAAAAATCTCAAAAAAATATTATAACATTGGAGAAGTAGCAAAAAAAATTAACGTTAAAACTTCTCTTATCAGATTCTGGGAAAATGAATTTGAAACACTAAATCCTAAAAAAAATAAAAAAGGCTTAAGAAAATATACACATAAAGATATAAAAGCTCTAGAAAAGATATATTCTTTAGTAAAAATTCAGGGATATACTCTAGAAGGAGCCAAAAAATCATTAAAAAAAAATAAAAAACAAATTGGCAATGAAACTATTATTGAAAAATTATCTAAAATAAAAAATAAGCTTTTAAGTTTAAAAAGAGATCTTTAATCAATACCCAAAATATTTTTTAAATCATCTTTATCTGATCCTGAATCTGCAAAATCATCAAATGTTTTATCTGTAACCTCAATAATATGATTCAAAATAAAATGTGATCCTTCTTTTGCTCCTTGTTCTGGACTTTTAATACAACACTCCCATTCTAAAACAGCCCATCCATTATACCCATACTGAGTCAATTTTGAAAAAATAGATTTAAAATCAACTTGTCCATCACCTAATGATCTAAATCTACCCGGTCTATCCACCCAATCTGAATAACTACCATAAATACCCGCTCTACCATTTGAATTAAACTCAGCATCCTTTACATGAAACATTTTTATAAAATCATGATAAATATCGATATGTTCTAAATAATCTAATTGTTGTAAAATAAAATGGCTAGGATCATAGAGCATATTAACTCTTTTATGATTTCCAGTAGCTTTTAAAAATCTCTCAAATGTTACTCCATCATGCAAGTCTTCATTAGGATGAATTTCATAACATAAATCAATTCCATTTTCATCGAATTTATTTAAGATGGGTCTCCATCTTTTTGCTAATTCATCAAATCCTGTTGAGACCAACCCTTTGGGTCTTTGAGGCCACGGATAAACATAAGGCCACAGCAATGCGCCAGAAAAAGTCACATGAGCTTTAATACCTAAATTTTTACTAGCCTGAGCAGCCAATAATAACTGATTAATTGCCCACTCCGTTCTTTTCTTTGGATCGTTTCTAAACTTTTCTGGAGCAAAACCATCAAACATCTTATCATAAACAGGATTTACAGCTATTAATTGACCCTGTAGATGAGTACTTAACTCTGTTATTTCAACTCCACAAGCATTAATTTTTGATTTATACTCATCAGCATAATCTTTACTATTTGCCACTTTTTCCAAGTTTATACATCTAGAATCCCAAGTTGGAATTTGAACCCCCTTATAACCGAGACTTGATGCCCATTTACATATACTTTGAATTTCATTAAATGGGGAAACATCATCCATAAACTGAGCTAAAAAAATTGCTGGTCCTTTTATTGTTTTCATAATTATATTTTTATCCAAGTTGAATTTTTTGAAGATTCAATAACCGCATCTATAAATTTCATTCCCCTATGTCCATCATTTACTGTTGGGAAATCATAGATTGGGTCATCTTTAATACCCTTATTATAATTATATACAGAATATGAAAAATTTCTATAAATATTAGCAAATGCTTCAATGAATCCTTCTGGATGACCTGAAGGAGTTCTACAATGGGCAATTGCATGGTCAGAAAGATAAGAATTATTAACCCCTGCTCGTAATATTTGATTGGGTTTATTATTTAATTTTAATAACATAGTATTAGGATTAGAATGAAACCATTCAATGCCTCCTTTTTCTCCCCAAACTCTAATTTTTAAATCATTCTCTTCTCCTGCGGCAATTTGACTAGTCATTAAATTTCCTTCTATATTATCTTCTAAAGAAATTAATACATTACCATCATCTTCTAGAAGTCTCCCCTCAACAACAATATTTACTTTAGATAAAATTTTTAAAATTTTTTTCCCAGTAACATATTCTACCATATTAGCTGCATGTGTTCCAATATCACCCATACTACCAGCTTTTCCTGATTTATTAGGATCTGTTCTCCAACCAGCTTGTTTGTTATCTGAAGCTTCTAAAAAATCGGACAACCAACCCTGAGGATATTCTACAGCTACTTTCCTTAATTTTCCTATTTTACCAGATAGTATAATATTTTTAGCCTCTTTCACCATTGGATAACCTGTATAAGTATGAGTGACTGCAAACGGTATACTGATTTCATTTACTTTACTAGATAAAATTTTAGATTGATTTGAATCATAAGTCATAGGCTTATCTATAATTACTGGGAATCCTTTTTCTAGTGCTTTTATAGCGGGATCAAAATGCAAATGATTTGGTGTAACAATTGATATAAAATCCATTTTTTCTGAATTATCAAGAGAAGATTCAATTTCTATCATATCTTGATAATTTTTATATATCCTTTTAGGATCTAAAAATAAATCCTTACCTGTATCAATAGAATTTTCATAATTACTACTAAATGAACCACATACCAACTCTATTTGATTATCAAGGAAAGCAGCATTCCTATGTATTGCTCCAATAAAGGAACCTATTCCTCCACCAACCATACCCATTTTAAGTTTTTGCTTCATTTCCATTAATTTCTAAAAGAATTTAAAATTATTTATTAATAATAGCAATATTTATAAAATAATTGAATCTTCAACTTTATTTTTAGTCAATTTATAAAACTCCTCGAAAATATTAAATTTCTTTGATGATTTATCAATTTGTTTTTTTTCATAATTTCCATTTTCATTTAAGATATAAGTATTACAATTATCTCTTAAATTATAGTTTAGAATAGTAATAGCTTGTTTTTTCAAAAATTCATCATTTATTTTAAATAATGATTCAATTCTTCTTTCAAAACTTCTAATCATTACATCAGCACTTCCAGAATATATAATTGGATTGCCTAAATTATGAAAATAATATATTCTACTATGCTCTAAATAATCACCCACTATAGAAATTACTTTTATATTTTCACTTAATTTTTTTCTATTTGGTCTCAAACAACATATTCCTCTAACAATCAAAAATATCTTAACTCCAACACTACTAGCTTCATACAACTTTTTAATTACATGTCTATCTTGTAATGAATTAATTTTAATATAAATTTTAGCATCATTACCTGCTATTGAATTATCAATTTCATCTTCAATTAAACTTATTATTTTATTTCTCATATAAATTGGAGCAGTAATTAAATTTTCATATTCATCTGCTATTGAATGACCAGTGATAACATTAAAAAATTCTAAAACATCTTTAGTGTATCTCTTATTAGAAGTCATTAATCCAATATCTGTATAAAGTTTAGACGTTGTTTCATTATAATTACCAGTTCCTAAATGAGCATAATTTTTTACTTTTGGACCTTCTCTTCTAACAACTAAAAGCAATTTTGTATGTGTTTTTAAACCTCCAATACCATATATTACATGACAACCTGCTTTTTCTAATCTGTATCCATTTTTTATATTATTTTCTTCATCAAATCTGGCCTTAACTTCAAATAATACTGAAACATGTTTTCCATTTTCTGCTGCTGTTAATAAAGTATCAATTACTCTAGAGTTTTTAGCAGTTCTATATAAAGTAATTTTGATGGACAATACATTTGGATCTTCAGAGGCAATGTTTAAAAAATGAATTACTGGATCAAATGAATTATATGGATGGTGCAAAAACACATCCTTTTTTGAAAGTAATTGAAATATACTTTTATTCTCAAACCCTTCTAAATCAAACGAGGGTATAGGTTTTGGAAAAGTAGGTAACAATTCTGAAAATTTATTATAATCAATAATTTGAATTAAAGAACTAAAATCCAACAGACCATTTTCAGGTAATCTCATAATATTAAAAAGATCTATGTTTAATATAGTTTTTAATTTTAATAATAACCATTTGTCAAAATCATGTTCGATTTCTATTCTAACAACTCTACTCCATTTCCTCTCTTTTAACTTTTGCTTGAGTTCCTCTAAAAAATTTATTTCAATATCTTCCGATTCTTCAAGTGTAAAATCACCATTTCTAATTAATCTAAATAGACTAACAGAAATAATCTTTACATTTCTAAAAAGCTTATTAATATATTTTTTAATGATATTTTCAATAGGAATAAAATAGATTTTATCATCAATTTCATATTCAAAAAATCTAGATAAATTTTGTGGAATCTGAATAAATGATATTTTCTTTTTATCTGTAGAAATTTTTGATTTTGTTACTACACCAAAAATTAAAACTTTATTCATTAAAATAGGAAAAGAATGTAAATTATCGTATACCATAGGAGTTAGCATGGGAAAAATAGTATTCTTAAAATATTTTTTAATTTTATTTTGATCTTTCTCTCCAAACAAATCCCAAGAAGAAATATAAATTTTTTCTTTATTTAAAATGGGAAGAAGATTTTTAAGAAAATATTGATTTTTTACTTTAAAAAAGTTTTTACATTCATCAAGTAAAAATTCTTTAAAAGGAATTTCTCTCAAACCTGAATAATCAATTCTTTTTTTATTATTATCAATGTAATTATAAAGACTACCTACTCTAACTTCAAAAAATTCATCAAAATTTGATGAAACAATTGATAAAAATTTTAATCGATCAAGTATATTTCTTTTTTCATTTTTTACCTGATCAAATACCCTATAATTAAAATTTAACCAACTAAAGTCTCTACTTATAAGATTACTTTTATTTAATTTATCAAAATCCATAAAAAATTAAAGATTTTCTAAAACTGACATTACTTCTTTAACATGAACTCTTGATTCATCAAGTAATTTTTTTTCACTAGATTTTAATTTTAACTCAATTATCTTTTCTATTCCATTAGATCCTAAAATAACAGGAACACCTAAATAACAATCATCAATCCCATATTCACCATCAAGTTTAACACAAACTGGGAAAATACGCCTTTGATCTCTAATAATAGATTCAACCATTTGAGCAGCAGCAGCACCCGGTGCATACCAAGCAGAAGTTCCCATCATTTTAACAAGCTCACCTCCTCCATACTTAGTTCTTTCTATTATTTTTTTAAGTCTTTTTTTATCAATTAATTCTTCAACCGGAATTCCACCAACAGTAGTATACCTCGGTAAAGGAACCATAGTATCACCATGACCACCCAATAATAAAGATTGAATGTCTTTTGGAGATACATTTAATTCATCAGCTAAAAAAGCTCTAAATCTAGAAGTATCTAATATTCCAGCCATACCCATGACTTTTTCTCTAGGAAATTGAGATGTTAAATGAGCTTGATAAGTCATAACATCTAATGGATTAGAAACAATAATTATTATGCAATCAGGGGAATATTTAATAATATTTTCAGTTACAGACTTTACAATTTTTGAATTTGTTTCAATAAGATCATCCCTAGACATTCCAGGTTTTCTCGGTAAACCAGAAGTAATAACAACTACATCAGAATTTTTAGTTTTAGAATAATCATTTGTTGATCCAATTATTTTAGTATCGTATAAATTAATAGGTGCTTTTTGAAAAATATCAAGAGATTTTCCCTCTGATAAACCTTCTTTTATGTCTACCAATACAATTTTATTAGCAATTTCTTTATATGCTAATACATCAGCGCACGTTGCTCCAACATTTCCTGCCCCAACTACTGTGACTTTCATTTTTTATTATTTTTTCCAAAATTAGATAATGATAGATGAATTATTAAATATTTGTATCAAATTATTTGTAAATCCATTACAATACTGGTCTTTCTAGTTATTCTATATGAATTATGTATTTGATGACCTACAACCCAAACAATATTTTCATTTGAATCTTTAATGACACATTGTTTCATTCTATCGATCTTTGCAATCTTATTATCAGACAAAAAATTAGATATTTTTTTATTTTTATTCATACCCAAAGGAACAAAGGTTTCCCCTTTTCTATAATTTCTTATAGTAATAGGAAATAATACTTTACTATAGTCTATTTGAGCATTTTTTAAACTATTATTTAATAAAAATTTATTTATACTATATTTTTTAACTTTTATAGTTAAATCATTAATTTTTATATCTTCTAAAGAATTAAATTTTCCATAATAATGATATTTTAAATTTATAGGCTTTATATTAAGTGAGTCTCTTTCTGTATAGAGAATGAATTTATTGCTTATAAATTCCTTTATTTTATTATTTCTACATGCCGACAAAATCAATTCTATTTGAAAAAAATTAAAACCATATTCTTCAAGTATATCATATATTAAAATATCAAGATTTTCACTTTTTATCCATTCTCCTTTATTTAAAATAATAATATTTTCTCTTTCTAATAAATATTTGTTTTTATAACTTTTAACTTCATTTTTAATGAATGCCTGAGCTTTACTTAATCTATTAGCGGTCTCTATAACAGATTTTTCAAGAGAAGGATTAATTTCTTTTAATAAAGGAATAATTTTTTTTCTTAAATTATTTCTTAAATATATAATATCATCATTAGATGAATCTTTTCTCCAAAATAAACCATTCTTTTTTGAGTAATCAACCAATAAATTTTTTCCACTTTTAAGCAATGGTCTAATAATAAAATTTTTTTTATAAGGAATACCAGACAAACCTTTATAACCTGTTGTCTTAATAAAATTAAATAATATAGTTTCAAAATTATCATCATTATGATGTGCTGTTGAGAGAAAATCATAATTATTTTTTTTCATTATTTTGTTAAACCAATTATACCTTAATTCTCTTGCTGCCATCTGAATAGATATATTGTTTTTTTGAACATATTTTTTGGTATTAAATTTTTTACTATAAAAAATTATGTTATTTTTTTTACAAACTTTTTCTACAAGTAAACAATCCCCCAAAGATTCATTACCTCTTAAACTAAAATCACAAGTGCAAACAGAAAAAAAAAGATTATTTTTTTTAAATAAATCTAGCATTACCATAGAATCTATACCACCACTTACTGCTAACAAAAATTTATTAGTATCTAAATCAATATTATTATCACTAAAAAAATTAATAAATATTTTATTTAAACTATTTGTTTTCATAATACAAAAATAACTATTTGTGAATTGCTTCATAATAAAACTAATAACTATCTATTTTTGTATTATGAAATTTAAATTTTTAATAATTCTATCATTCTTATTATTAACCCTGAATACAGGAAAAGCCCAAAAAAAAGAAAAAATTAAATATCAGGCCGATGAGTTAAAATATTCAAGAGAAAATAAAGAACCAGTAAGAAAGCTTTTAAATAATGTAATTTTTAGACAAGGCACATTAATCATAAAATGCGACTCAGCTAATTTTTACAATAAAAGAAATATAATGGAAGCATATGGCAATATTATTATTACCGATATAGACTCATTAAAAATATCTGGAAATAAATTAATTTATGATGGTAACAATAAAACAGCGAAACTTAGAGAAAACGTTATATATAACAAAAATGATTATAAGTTAGAAACTAATTATCTAGATTATAACATTAAAGATAAAATTGGAAAATTTTATGAAAAAGGTGTTCTTACAGAAAAAGAAAATACTCTTATAAGTAAAAATGGAATTTTTTATGCACAAAAAAAGTATTCAATATTTTTTAATGCTGTTGAATTTAATGGACCCGAATATATACTAAAAACTGATTCCTTAAAATATAATTCATCAAATGAAGTTTTAGAAACATATGGTTTTACAGAAATATTCACAGAAGATAGCATATACATAAAAGCCCTTGGGGGAAATTTTAAAATTAAAAAGAAATCATCTTTACTAAACATGAGTATAATAGAAACAAATAATTATATCTTGGAGGCAAATGAAATTAATTTAGATAATGAAACAATGTTTTATTATGCTAATAATAATGTAAACTTAAAAGTTAAAAATTCGGATTACACTGTGTCTGGAAATGAAGGTTATTATGATAAAAAGAAAAATATTACTAAAATTTATGGTGATCCTTTATTAAAAAAAGTATTTCAAAACGATACTTTTTATTTATCATCCGACACCATTGTTGCATTTGATGATTCTACCAATTTAGATATGATTATAGCATATAACAATGTAAAATTTTATAAAAAAAATTTTAAAGGTAAAACTGATTCTATTTCTTTTATTATTGAAGATTCATTAATAAATATGTTTAATAATCCAATTATATGGAATGGTGACAACCAAATTACATCTGACTCCATAAACTTTAAAATTTATGACAACACTATTGAAGAAATGAATTTAATTAAAAACGCATTTATTGTGTCCCGAGATTCTATGAAAAACTTTAATCAAATTAAAGGAAGAAATATGAAAGCATTTTTTGACGATTCTAATTTTTTAAAAAACATCAATGTTAATGGAAATGGAGAAACTATTTATTTTGCATTAAACGAAACTTCAGATAAAATCCTAGGACTAAACTATATAATTTGTAGTGACCTAAAATTGAATTTTAATAAAAGTGAAATACAAAATATAATATTTTTTAAAAACCCTAAAGCCAAACTAATACCACCTCATGAAATTAAAGAAGAAGATTTATTTTTAAAAAATTTTAATTGGAGAGAAAAAGAAAAACCTAAAATTCAAGATGTAGTTCATTATTTTAGAAAAAAGATATATTTGCGCAATGAAAATTAATATCATACTCTTATTAACATTTATATCAATTATATTGATTTCATCATGTAGTGATTATAGAAAAATTCTGAAAACTCCAGGATTTGAAAAAAAACTTGAAGCTGCATTAAAATATTATGAAGAAGAAGAATATTATAAATCAAGTACTCTTTTTCAAGATATTAAGCCCCTAGTAAAAGGAAGTGAAAAATCTGAAATTGTAGACTTTTACTTTGCTTATTCTCTATACAATTTAAAACAATATGAATTAAGTGCTAAATATTTTAAAGGATTTATAGAACTGTTTTCAAGAAGTGATAAAGTTATTGAAGCAGAATATCTGTATGCTTTCTCCCTTTATAAAGAATCTCCAAACTCAAATTTGGATCAATCAAATACGATTGAAGCAATAAATGCAATTCAAAATTTTATAAATAAGTACCCATACAGTGAATTTTCTAAAGGAGCAAATAAATTAATTGATGAATTACAAATAAAATTAGAAACAAAAAATTTTGAAAATGCCAAACAATATTATAAAACCAGAATGTATAAATCAGCTATAATTGCATTAAATAATTTCGAAAATGATTTTCCAGATTCATCTTATAATGATGAATGTAACTACTTAAAAATAGTATGTCAATACCTTATAGCAAAAAATAGTTTTAATGATTTAAAAAAAGAGAGATACAAAAAAGTGACAGAATATTACTTAAAATTTATTGATAAATATCCTAATAGTTCATTTATAACAGAAGCAGAAAAAATGTATGTTGAAAGTTTAAATTTATTAACTAAATTTGCAGAATAAAAAAAATTAAATACATGAAAATAAAATCATCAATAACTCAGTTTAATTTAGAAAAAATTGCTTCTAAAACTGGAAATATTTACAAATCTGTTAAAATAATAGGAAAGAGAGCAAGACAACTTTCTGCTGTTCAGAAAGAAGAACTGAGTGAAAAATTAGCTGAATTTGCTTCAGATATTGATAACCTAGAAGAAATTTTTGAAAACAAAGAACAAATTGAAATCTCAAGATATTTTGAAAGATTACCAAAACCTTCAACCGTTGCTACTGAAGAACTCATTAATGATGAGCTTTTTTTTAGAGATCCTGAAGATAAAGATGATTCTATTTCAAATGGATAGAAATTATTCATTGATTCAATAATGAAAATATATTTTTTTTTCTTTGTTTATCTCCTTATTAATTGTGCTTATTCACAAGAACTTAAAACTAAAGTTTTAGTAAATACTGAACAATTACAATCATCAGAAAACTACATATTCGAAGAACTTAGAAATAATATTGAACAATTTCTAAACAATCAGATATGGACTAATGATAGATATTTAAATGAAGAAAAAATTAATTTTAATTTTATTATAAATATTTTAAATGAACCATCTACTGGTTTATATGAAGCTACTGTTCAAATTGTATCATCTAGACCTATTTATAATACATCTTATGAAAGTATAATACTTAATCATGGAGATCGAGAATGGATATTTGAATACGTACCATCTCAAAATATTGAATATATAGAAAATAGATTAAATGACAATTTATCATCTTTATTATCATTTTATGCTTATATAATAATTGGAATGGATAACGATTCATTTGAAAATTTAGGTGGAAATAAAAATTTTGAAAAAGCATGGCAAATATTAAATAATTCTCAAGAATCAGGTTATAAAGGATGGGATCAATTTGGCTCCAAACAAAATAGATATTGGTTATGTGAAAATTTTATTAATCCAGAATTTAAAATAGTTAGAGAATCCATATATAATTATCATATTAATGGAATGGACAATTTTTATTTAGATTCTAATAAATCACGATTAATTATTTTAAAAAGCTTAGAACAAATAAATAAAATAAATAAAAACAAATTCAATTCTACGATTATAAATATTTTTCTAAATGCAAAATCTGATGAATTAACTAATGTCTTTTTAAATGGTACTCTCGACACAAAAAGAAATGCTTATAACATACTAACAGAATTATCACCTAGCAGAAGCAATCTATTTAGTAAAATATTAGAATAATTCATGTCAATAAAAGAAAAATTAATTCCCCCATTTTTAAAGAGTTATGTCATATTTTATAAAGAAAATGGATTTAAAAAAACCGTAAAAAAACATGGTTGGAAATTATTTATTATAATATTTATGTATTATTTAATTAGAGATTCAATTCTTTATATAATAATTCCTTACTTTGCTTTAAAAGGAATTTTTAATTTTTAGAATAATATGAACAATTTACTAAAAGGAAAAAAAGGTATAATTTTTGGAGCTCTAGATAAAAAATCTATTGCTTGGAAAGTTGCTGAAAAATGTAAAGATCAAGGAGCAATATTCATACTTACAAACGCGCCAATTGCACTTAGAATGGGTCAAATTAATAAACTAGCAGAAAAATGCAATTCTAAAGTTATTCCAGCTGATGTTACATCAATTAGTGATTTAGATAATTTGTTTAGAGAATCAATTAAATCATTAGGAGGTAAATTAGATTTTATTTTACATTCAGTTGGTATGTCTCCAAATCTTAGAAAGAAAAAAGAATACGGAGATTTAAATTATGAATGGTTTCAAAAAACTTTAGATGTATCAGCAATATCATTTCATAAAATTATGCAATTAGCTGAAAAAAACAATGTATTAAATAAATGGTCTTCAATATTAGCATTATCCTACATAGCTGCACAAAGAACATTTCCCTTTTATTCAGATATGGCAGAAGCAAAATCTCTTCTAGAATCTATCACAAGAAGTTATGGATATAGATTAGGAAAATTAAATAAAACACGAGTAAATACTATATCCCAATCACCTACAATAACTACAGCAGGATCAGGTATTAAAGGATTTGATTCTTTTTTTAATTTTGCTGAAAAAATGTCTCCCCTTGGAAATGCTTCAGCTGAAGAATGTGCAAACTATTGTGTTTTTCTTTTCTCTGATTTGAGTAAAAAAATTACCATGCAAAATTTATTTCATGATGGAGGTTTTTCAAACACAGGAATTTCTGAAGAAATAATGGATGAATTAAACTCCTAATGTTTATATATCCAAATGCAAAAATAAATATAGGTTTAAATATCATTTCAAAAACAGGTGATGGTTATCATAATATTGAATCATGTTTTTGCCCGATAGATCTACATGATATAATAGAATTAAAAATATCAAACAAAACATCTCTATCTACCTCTGGCATAACTATTCCTGGAAATTCAAAAAATAATTTGATTATTAAATCAATTAAATTATTTAAGCCTAAACTTAATTATAAAATTCATTTACATAAAAATATACCTGTAGGAAGTGGATTAGGAGGTGGATCTTCTAATGCTACCTTTTTATTAAAGCATCTAAATAATAATAAATATTCAAATGATGAAATCATAAATATTTCTAAAAAAATTGGAAGTGATTGCCCATTTTTTTTGGAAAATAAAAGTAAATACATAACAGGTAAAGGTGAAAAAATGGAAAATATTAAAATAGATTTAAATGATAAAAAATTAATTATAGTCATACCAAAAAAATCTATTTCAACTATTGAAGCTTATGATAATATAAAACCCAAAAAATCGCATTTTAAATTAAAAGAAATTCTTGAAAACGAATCTTTAGAAAATTGGAAAAATTATGTAAAAAATGATTTTGAAACCTATACGTTTTCAAAAATTAATGAATTAAAAAAAATAAAAAATCATCTTTATGATCTAGGAGCTACTTTTGTGAGTCTTACTGGAAGTGGATCAGCAATTTACGGTATTTTTAATAATACAGAAAAGATAAAAATTAATAATAAATATAAATCAATAAAATCTAAAATAGTTAGTTAAAATGTTTCCAACCAAAAGATTTTAATTCATCCTCCTTATCATTTGATAATACTATCTTTTTACTTTTATCTTTAGTAAAATATCCTAAAGGTTTAATATCAATATTATTTTTTTTAATTAATTCGTACTCATTAGGAGTCATAGAGAACAATAATTCATATTCTTCACCTCCATTTAATGCACAATTCAAAAAATTTAAATCAAATTCTTTCGCAACTAATTTTGTTTCTTCTAATATAGGTAACTTTTCTTCAAATATTTTTACCCCTAAATTAGACGCTTCAGATAAATGAAGAATTTCTGAAGCTAAACCATCAGAAATATCAATCATGGATGATGGTATTATTTTATATTCCTTCAATATATTTATTATATCAAACCTAGCAACAGGTCTTAATTGTTTTTCAATGATATTTTTATAACTATTCAATTTTGGTTGCATTTCTGGATTATTTAAAAAAACCCGTTTTTCTCTTTGCAAAATTTTTAATCCTAAAAAAGATCTACCAAGATCTCCACTTACACACAACACATCATTTTCTCTAGCACCTCTTCTTAATGAAATATTTTTTTTTAATACTGTTCCTATAGCCGTACAAGATATAACCATACCTGTAATTGATGATGTGGTATCACCTCCCGCTAGATCAACAGAATATTCATCACATGCAATTTTTATACCATCGTAAAATTCATCAATAGCTTTCAAAGAAAATTTACTACTTATTCCAATATTTAATATAATTTGATTTGGACAGCCATTCATTGCATAAATATCTGAAAGATTTACAACCACAGATTTATATCCTAAATGTTTTAAAGGGGAAAAAGATAAATCAAAATGAACACCTTCTATTAACATATCTGAAGTAATTAATGTCAATGATTTTGAATTATCAATTATTGCACTATCATCTCCAATGCCGATAATTGTTGATTTTCTATTACTATTAAATTTTGAATTTATTCTGTTAATAAGTCCAAATTCTCCAATTTCTTCTATTTTTTTTATTTTCATTGTAAATAGTTAATTAATAAGTAAATATTCTATAATTATTTATAATTTTGTAGTTAGATGATTAAAATAAATAAAAAAGCTGTAGAAAAACTTAAAGAAATTAGAAATTCTGAAAACTATAGTTCTGATTATAATGTTAGAGTTAAAGTTAAAGGGGGTGGCTGTTCTGGTTTAATGTATGATTTAAATTTTGATAATAAAATATCTGATGATGATAATTTTTTTGAAGATAATAATATTAAAATTATTGTCGACAAAAAAAGTCTTTTCTATGTTTTAGGAACAGAATTAGATTTTAGTGATGGATTAAATGGAAAAGGATTTCAATTTAAAAATCCAAATGCAACTAGAACATGCGGCTGTGGAGAGAGTTTTGCTGTTTAATACGCCCTTTCATTTATTCCATCTACATAATTCATAAAAGATCTATTAGCAACCTTGTTACCACCAGAAGTAGGATAATTTCCTGTGAAATACCAATCACCTAAATGATTAGGACAAGCTTTATTTAAATTTTCAATAGTCTGATAAATTACTTTAAATTCTGATTTTAAAGATTTGGGTTTAACAATTTGAGTAATAGAATCTGATAAATCTTCATATGAAAATAAATCATAAAGTTCTTTTACATGATTTTTTGGGTGCTCTTCTAAAAAAGATTTTTTACACTTATTATAAATATATTTAATTTTAGAATCCATTTTATTGATTTTTAATAATCTAATTAAACCTCTAAATGCAACAAATTGATTCATTTTACTCATATCTATGCCATAACAATCTGGATACCTAATTTGAGGAGAAGAAGAAATAAAAACTATTTTTTTAGCATTTAAACTACTCAAAAGTGTTAATATACTCTTTTCAAGTGTAGTTCCTCTAACAATAGAATCATCAATTATTACTACTGTATCTTTATTAGGATTCACAACTCCATGGGTTGTATCATATATATTAGAAACAAGCTCATTTCTGTTATCATCATCAGTAATAAAAGTTCTCATTTTAACATCCTTGCTGACCAGTTTTTCAATTCTTACTTTAAAAGATAAAAGATCTTTTATGGATCCTTCATGTGGCTTATTATCTATTATAACTCTTTGTTTTTTATTAATAAGATAATCTTTTAAACCATCCATCATACCTAAAAAACAAGTTTCAGATGTATTAGGAATATATGAAAAAATAGTATCTCTTAAATTTGAGTCTATTGCATCTAAAGCTTGAGGTATCAAATATTTACCAAGTGTTTTCCTCTCTTTATATATTTCTGGATCATTACCTCTCGAAAAATATATCCTTTCAAAACTGCATGATTTTTTTTCTTTTGAATCAATAAATTTTTCTAATGAAAAACTACCATCTTTATTTATGATAAGAGAATGACCAGGTTTTAATTCTTTTATTTCAGAAAAATCACATCCAAAAGCAGTTTTTATAGGAGGTCGTTCACTTGTAGAAACAATAATTTCATCATTTACATAATAGTACAAAGGCCTGATTCCTGAAGGATCTCTAGCAATAAAAGAAGACCCATGACCCACTAAACCTGAAAGTGCATAACCACCATCAAAATCTTTAAATGAATTTTCTAAAACATTAGTAAGATTAATTTCATCTTCAATTTTCAAAGATATTTCTTTCTTTGAATATTTGTCAAAATACTTATTGTAAATTCTATTATTTTCTTCATCTAAAAAATGACCTATTTTTTCTAGTAAAGTTACATTATCTGATTTTTCCTTTGGACTTTGACCTAGATCAATTAAAGTTCCAAACAAATCATCCAAGTTTGTCATATTAAAATTTCCAGCTAAAATTAGATTTTTACTTTTCCAATTATTTTGCCTTAGAGATGGATGACAATTTTGAATAGAATTTTTTCCAAATGTACCATATCGTAAATGACCTAACCACAATTCACCAGTGAAACTAACATTTCTCTTCAACCACTCTTCATTTTTAACATTTTCTCCTCCAATTTTATCAGCCTTTATCAATTTTTTATTAATCCTTTTAAAAATATCTTGAATAGAATCTCTTTCAACTGATCTATACCTACTAATGTATCTTTCTCCAGGAGGCGTATTCAACTTTACACATACAACTCCTGCACCATCCTGGCCTCTATTTCTTTGTTTATGCATCAATAGAAACATTTTATTAACACCATATGACTTAGTTTTATATTTATCAATATAATACTGTAAAGGTTTTCTAAGTCTAAGTAATGCTATACCACACTCATGTTTAATTCTTTGACCCATATTAACCATATATTTCTAATTTAATTTTTTTAGATTCAAAACCCAATTCTTTTAAATTAGTTCTTGCCTCTTTAATCATATCTCTCCAACCACACAAATAAAATATTGGATTATTTACTGATTTGTTTTTTAAAATATTAAGATATTGTTCATGAACATATCCTGATTTTCCTATCCATTTTTCTCTAGATAATGTAGGAATATACTTAAAATTAATCATCGAATTATGTAAGTAATTCATTTCTTTAAAATATAAAATATCATGTGTTGTTCTAGTACCAAAAATTAAATAAATATTTTGATAATGAATCTTTTTTAGATTAATATATTTTAACATACTTCTAAATGGACCTAAACCAGTACCAGTACAAATAAAAAATATATCATTATCAATTACATCAGGTAAAACAAATTTACCTAATGGTCCTTTAACCTCTAACTTATCGCCCTTAGTAATTTTTTCAAATAATAAAGTTGACATGTCACCTCCTTCTAATTTTACTATAATTAATTCCACTACATTAGAATTTTCATTAAAAGATGCTATTGAATAACTTCTAATAAGATCATTAATTTTTATTTGTATAAATTGTCCAGCAGTATAATTAAATTTATCAACTTCTATTTTAATAAAAAATTTCCAAGTTAATTCTGTCTCTTTTTGAAGTGAATGAAAAAATGCCTTTGTCCACATACATTGTTATTTGAATGGCAAATCTAAGACCTTAAAAAGAAAAAAAAAATTTATTGTATTTTTCAAAGATTTTTAAATTTAAAACTATCTAAAAGGATAAATTAAAAAGGTTTAATAAAATCAAAATATAAACAGATTTTTTTCTTTCAAATATTTAGTTAATATTTGGCATCCTATTTAAAAAATAGCGTTAACATATTAAAAAAACCACTAATTATTATGCACTTAGAGCATTGGGGTAAATGTTTGTCTTTAATAAAAACTAAAATTGGTATTCAAAGTTTTGAGACCTGGTTTAAACCTATTGAATCTATTAGTTATAAGAATAAAAAACTAACACTAAAAGTTCCTAATAAATTTTTCTATCAATGGTTAGAGGAACACTATATAAAACTTCTTAATGAAGTCATATCAAATGTATTAGGAAAAAATGGTAGAATTGAATACATAATTCCAGATAATACACTAACAAAAAATAATATTAAATCTCCTAAATTAAATTATAAAAATACATTTTTAGAAAGTTCAAATTTAAATAATCTAAATTCTAATTATGTTTTTAAAAATTTTATTAGCGGCAAATGTAATAGTGTAGCTAGGACAGCAGGAAAAAAAATAAGTAACAGTCCAGGAAATAATCCATTTAATCCTTTAATGGTATATGGAGGCACTGGACTTGGTAAAACTCATATTATTCAAGCAATTGGAAACAAGATCATTAATAATAATAATAATAATAAAAGTGTTTATTATGTTACATCGGAAAAATTTGCTAATCAATTTATAGATTCTTTAAAAGAAAATAAATTAAAAAATTTTAGTAAATTTTATGCCAATATAGATGTTTTAATTATTGATGATGTTCAATTTTTCAGTGGAAAAACAAAAACTCAAGAAGTATTTTTTCATATATTCAATCAATTAAATCTAAATCAAAAACAAATTGTTTTATCTGCTGATAAATCTCCAATTAAATTAAGTGGATTGGAAGAAAGATTAGTAAGTAGATTTAAATCAGGACTTACTGTTGAATTAGAAAAACCTGATTATCAAACAAGACTAAATATATTAAAATTTAAAGTAAACAAAGATAACCTCAGCATATCGGATGATGTAGTAGAATATATTGCACGAGAAGTGGATTCAAATATTAGAGAAATTGAAGGTGTACTTATATCATTAATGGCTCATTCAACAATTTATAAGATGGAAATTGATCTGAATTTAGCTAAATCAATCATTAATAAAATTGTAAAAAATACAAATAGAGAAGTTGACATTAATTACATCCAAGAAATTGTATCTAAATATTTTCATATATCAATTGAAGAAATGAAAGATAAAATAAGAAAAAAAGAAATAGTAATAGCAAGACAAGTTGCGATGTATTTCTCAAAAGATTATACTAATAATTCTTTAAAATCTATTGGCTTTCATTTTGGTGGAAGAGATCATAGCACTGTAATCCATGCTGTACAAGCTGTAAATGACATGATTGATACTGATATTATTTTCAAAAAAAGTATTAATGAAATCAACAAAAGATTATCATCAAATTAAAATTAAATATTCTATTTAATTATTATTCTTCTTAATAATTTCAATAAAAAAACTTACTTTAATTTAGAGTTTATAAAAATCTCTTAATCTATTGTGAAAAAATTATGTTGAAATGATAAAAATCTTTTTTAATTTATTGATACAAGGAATTATTATCTACGAAAAGATAACTAAAACTTTCCAAACCAATAATTCAATAAAGGATCAAAATAAATTATTAAAAAAACTGATTAATAAATCAAAAAAAACCCTATTTGGAAAAGATCATAATTTTGCTAAAATCAAAAATTATTCTGATTATAAAAATAGGGTTCCAATAAGAGATTATGAAGATTTCAGTAATTATATTAATCAAATAAAATCAG
>JAPYTU010000005.1:0-19082 GCA_029940715.1 Cytophagales bacterium | reverse complement strand
GTTCCAATAAGAGATTATGAAGATTTCAGTAATTATATTAATCAAATAAAATCAGGAAAAAAAAATATTTTATGGCCTGGATCTCCAATATATTTTGCTAAAACATCTGGTACTACATCTGGTACTAAACACATTCCCATAACTAGAAATTCCATTCCTAATCAAATTAACAGTGCTAAAAAAATGTTATTCGATTATATTAAATTAAAAAAATCCGTAGATATTTTAAATGGAAAAGTTTTGTTTTTATCTGGATCTCCCAAATTAGAATCGATTAATAATATTTATGTAGGCAGACTATCTGGAATTGTTAATCATCATAAACCCTTTTTATTAAAGCATATATACCTACCATCCAATAAAATAAATAGTATTGATAATTGGGAAGAAAAAATTAATAAAATCGCTGATGAAACATTAGGAAAAGATTTAAGGGTAATTGGTGGTATTCCTCCATGGATACAAATGTATTTTGATGTTTTAAAAAACAAAACGGGGGAAAAAATAAAAGATATTTTTCCTAATTTAAAACTAATATGTCATGGAGGAGTTAATTTTGAACCTTACCGAGCTAATCTTTTTGATACTATAGGTTCTGAAATTGATACATTAGAAACTTTTCCTGCATCCGAAGGTTTTTTTGCCTATCAAAACAATTTTAAAAAAAATGACTTAATTCTTCAAACTAATTCAGGAATATTTTATGAATTTATTTTAATGGACAATATAAAAAATAAAAATCCAGAAAGAATAACTTTAAAAAATGTTGAAATAAATAATAACTATGCTATGATAATTACTACAAATGCAGGACTATGGTCATACAATTTAGGTGATACTATTAAATTCACTTCTCTAAATCCTTATAAAATAATCGTAACTGGAAGAACAAAACAATATATATCAGCTTTTGGAGAACATGTTATCGTTGAAGAAGTAGATAAAGCATTAATAGAAACCTTCAAATCTTTTAAAGAAGTAAAAGTAATTGAATATACGGTTGGTCCTAAAATAGAAAATAATAATCAAAAATCTCATCATCAATGGTTAATAGAATTTGAGAAAGAACCTAAAAATTTATATGATTTTGAAAAAGAATTAGATCTAAATCTACAAAAATTAAATCCATATTATAAAGATTTAATTCAAGACAAAGTTTTAACTACATTAAAAATTAAAACTTTAAAAAAGAAATCATTTATTAACTTTATGAAATCTATTGGTAAGTTAGGAGGACAAAACAAAGTTCCCAGAATTTCTAATAATAGAAAGATTATTAATGAAATTTTAAAAAGTAATTAATTTGAAAAAAAAAATTGCAATACTTGGTTCTACTGGATCAATTGGGACTCAAACTCTAGAAGTTATTAATAATAATTTAGATAAATTTTCAATTGAATTACTTTCTGCACATTCAAATATTGATCTCCTAATAAAACAAACAATAAAATTTAAACCTAAGACAATTATTATTGGAAATAAAAACCATTATAAAAAATTAAAAATGACTTTTAAAAATCAAAAAATTAATATTCTATATGGAGAAGATGCTCTAAACAATTTTTCTGAATATTGTAATGTTAATTTAGTCGTTACTGGTTTAGTTGGAAAATTAGGATTAATACCTACAATTAATGCAATCAAAAATAAAATAGATATTGCACTTGCAAATAAAGAAACTCTAGTAATAGCTGGAAGTATAATTAATAAATTATTAATAAAACACTCTGTTAATTTATATCCTATCGATTCTGAACATTCTGCAATCTTTCAATGTCTAATTGGTGAATCAGAAAAATCAATTGAAAAAATTATACTTACTGCTTCTGGTGGACCATTTAGAGAAAAAACATTAAAAGAATTAAAAAATGTAACTAAAGTTGATGCATTAAATCATCCTAAATGGAAAATGGGTGATAAAATAACTATTGACTCATCGACATTAATGAATAAAGGACTTGAAGTAATTGAAGCTAAATGGTTATTTAACGTTGATATTAACAAAATTGAAGTTGTTCTGCATCCTGAATCTATTATTCATTCAATGGTTCAATTTATAGATGGATCTATAAAAGCTCAACTCGGAGAACCAGACATGAAAATTCCAATTCAATATGCTTTAAGTTATCCAAAAAGAATTAAAAATAATTTTCCAAGATATAAATTTGACACAAATAAATCTTTAAATTTTAAAAAACCTTGTCTAAAAAGATTTAATAATTTAAAATTAGCATTATCTGCAGCCCAAAATGCAGGAAACGCACCATGCATTCTAAATGCATCTAATGAAATTGTTGTAGAATCATTTTTAAGAGAGAAAATTAAATTTCTTGATATGACTAATATAATAGAAGAATCTTTAAATAAAATATCCTATATTGCAAATCCTAATTTAGAGGAATTAATAGAAACAGATTACATTACTAGGAATTTTACAAAAAAAATAATAAATAATTTATAAGATATGGATGGTTTAATTATGGCACTTCAAATGATTCTTGCCCTCTCTATTATAGTAGGAATTCACGAATTAGGTCATCTTATAGCTGCTAAAATTTTTGGTATGAAGGTAGAAAAATATTATATAGGATTTCCCCCAAAAATTTGGAGTTTTAAATATAAGGATACTGAATATGGATTAGGTTCAATCCCTTTAGGAGGTTTTGTAAAAATTTCTGGAATAATAGATGAATCCTTTGACACTAAACATATAAATAAAAAACCAAAGCCTTGGGAATTTCGATCAAAACCTGCATGGCAAAGATTAATAGTTATGCTTGGTGGAATTATATTTAATGTAATTACAGGAGTATTAATTTTTGTAATATTGACATATAATTATGGAGAGAGTTCTATATCTAAAGATGAAATAAATAAAGATGGAATATTAGCGCTTGAAATTGGAAATGATATTGGATTTGAAACAGGTGATAAAATATTAAAAATTAATAATGAAGATTGGAATAAATTTAAAGATTTAGTAAATCCAAATATTTTTTTAAATGAAAACAGTTATTACACAGTATTAAGAAATGATAATAAAGTAACAGTTCATTTACCAAAAAATTTTATTGATATGATGTCTTCAAAGGAATCTAGAGGTAAATTTATATCTTATAGAAGACCATTCATTATAGACAGCGTATATTCAAATGCATATAAATCAGGAATTAAAAAAGGTGATAAAATTGTATCTGTTAATAACAAGAAAATCATTGATTTTAATGAACTTCGAAAAGTAGTAGAAAGTAATTCAAATTCTATAATTCAAATAACTATTGAGAGAAACAAAATACTTATTGATAAAATAGTAGATGTTAATAAAGATGGTCAAATGGGAATAAGAGCTGATATAAAAGAACTCAATATTACTAAAAATTATTTTTCCTTTTTTGAATCAATAAATATAGGAACAGAAAGAGCATTTGGCTTTGTTTGGTTAAATATCAAAGCATTTAAAAAAATGTTTTCAGGAGAAATAAACCCGACAAAAAATTTAGCAGGACCAATAGGAATTGCTCAAATCTTTGGATCTAAATGGAACTCAATTCGATTTTGGAGTACAGTTGGATTGCTTTCAATGATTTTAGCATTTATGAATTTGCTTCCTATACCAGCACTTGATGGAGGACATGCCATGTTTCTTTCTTATGAAATCATATCAGGAAAAAAGCCATCAGAAAAATTTTTAGAATATTCTACTAGATTTGGAGTTATAATATTACTTGGTTTAATGTCTTTTGTAATATTAAATGATATATATAAATTATTTATCTAAAATTATTTCTATTTCTATCAAATCCAAATTCATTATTTTATTATTACCAGCAAATTTAATTTTTATTATAAATTCATTTTCACAATCATCTTTTGAATTTCTAACCATAAATGAAAATGCTAAAATTAAAGCTCTTGGAGGAAATAATGTGTCCCTTACTAAAAACCAAAATTATTACTTATCTAATCCATCACTTTTGTTCTACTCAAAAAATCAAAATATTTCTATTAATCATATGAATTATATAGCAGACATTAATTCATCCAGTATTTTATATTCTGACAGTCTAAAACACATAGGAAAATTTGGTATTGGAATAAAATATTTTTCACATGGAAAATTTGATGGTTATGATGTACTTGGTAATTCAACGGGATCTTTTAATCCAAAGGAATTTGCATTTACTATTACTAAATCTGTTCAATTTTCAAATTTTATATTTGGAACAAATCTTAAATACGTAAATTCAAAAATTTTTGATAAATCTGATAATGCTCTTTTAATTGATATTGGAGGTATTTTTTATCCTACAAGAAAAAAAAACTTAACTATAGGAATGACCATATCAAATTTTGGATTCCTATTATCAAAAAATAATATTTATATACCATTTTTCATTCAGATAGGAACTACTTTCAAACCTGAATATATGCCTATTAGATTCACATTTACAATTAACAAATCATCAGAAAAAAATAACTTATTAAATATCTATTCAAACTCATTTAATAAATTATTATCCCTTATGAATATAGGTACAGAAATATTAATATCTAAGAATATAAATTTTCAATTGGGTTATAATTATAAATTGAATAAAGAATTGTCCCTTAAAAATAACAGACATAATGGTGGTATATCTTATGGGATTGAGATACTTTTGAAAAGGTTTAATATAAACTATGCAAGAGTAATTATGAATACAATTAATACATCTAATGTAATATCCCTTAATTTTAATTTAAAAAGAATTTAAATTTACCAAATGGAAAAAATAAAAAACATGACACCTCAACAAATAGTAAATGAGCTAGATAAATATATTATTGGTCAAAATGAAGCTAAAAGAAATGTTGCAATAGCATTAAGGAATAGATGGAGAAGAATGAATGTAACTGGTGAAATGAAAAATGAAATAATTCCAAATAATATACTTATGATAGGCGCTACTGGAGTTGGAAAAACAGAAATAGCAAGAAGGCTCGCAAATCTATCAGATGCTCCATTTACAAAAGTAGAAGCATCTAAATTTACTGAGGTAGGATATGTAGGAAGAGATGTTGAAAGTATGGTTAGAGATTTAGTTGAACAATCCGTTAATTTAGTAAAAACTCAAAAAAAAGAAGAAGTAAAAATAAAAGCTGAAAAAAGTGTAAATAATATTATCCTTGATGTGTTAATACCACCAATAAATAAAATTCAATCCAATATTAATTTAAGTTTAGAAAAAAAATCACCTAATGAAGATAAAGAGATAAATGAAAAAACTAGAGAAAAATTTAAAACAAAAATAGAAAATGGAGAATTAGATGATAGAAAAATAGACATAGTAGTTCAAAAACCAAATAATTCAGGAATTGGAATGATTGGTGGTGGCATGATGGATGAATCTTCAATGATAAATTTACAAGATATGATAGGTAACATGATGCCCAAAAGAAATAAAAAAAGAAAAGTAACAATTGGTGAAGCAAAAAAAATACTTCTTGAGTCTGAGATGTCAAAGTTAATTGATATGGATGAAGTAAAAGATGAAGCCATACAAAGAGCTGAAAATACAGGAATAATTTTTATAGATGAAATTGATAAAATTAGTGGAGGATCAAAAAAAGGAAGTGGACCAGATGTTAGTAGAGAAGGTGTTCAAAGAGATCTATTACCAATTGTTGAAGGAACTTCTGTTACCACAAAATATGGTGTTATGAAGACAGATCATGTTTTATTTATTGCTGCTGGAGCTTTTCATTTATCAAAACCATCCGATTTAATTCCTGAACTTCAAGGTAGATTTCCAATCAGAGTTGAATTAGATAATCTAACGCAAGATGATTTCTTAAAAATATTAAATGAACCTAAAAATTCATTAACAAAACAATATACAGCTTTAATTAAATCTGAAAATGTAGAAATTATATTTAATGAAGATGCTCTAAAAGAAATTTCAGAAAAAGCATTTATAATCAATTCTGAAATTGAAAATATTGGAGCAAGAAGACTTCACACAGTGATGAGCAAACTTTTAAATGAAATATTATTTGATATTCCTGAAAAAATTGGTCCTAATGCAAAAATTATTATTACAAAGAATATGGTTGAGGAAAAACTAAATGCTATAACTCAAAATAAAGATTTGAGTGAATACATTTTATAGTTTTAAATCTTTTGGAAATTTAAGCCATTCTACTAATCCTGATTTATAATTTATATTCTTCCAATTATCAACATCAAATACTATTATTATAATACCTGAAGTTGGAAAATTATCTAATTTTAAATTAGTTAATTTATTAATGATATTAGTTAAACCAGGATTATGTCCAACAATTATTACCTTATTATATTTATTATTTATATTAAGAACACAGTCAAAAATTAGATCAGATGAAGAATGGTATAAATTTTCAGAAAATATATTTGATCTAACATTAATTGAATCTAAAAAATAATTTGATGTTTGAATAGTTCTTTTTGATGAACTAGATAATAATAAATCAACTTTTTTAATCTTCTCAGATAATTCAAATGACATATTTTTTGCATCCTTTATACCTCTCTTATTAAGAGGTCTATCAAAATCAGATAAGCTATGATCCTTCCAACTTGATTTACTGTGTCTAATTATTATTAAAGTTTTCAAAAAATAGATTTAAAACGACTTGGAATTTTAATAATTGGATTTCCTTTAAGATTTCCTGGTTTATTTATTGCATAAAAAGGTCTAAACCATGATTGTCTCTTTCTAGCTTTATCAAAGAAAGAATCACCATCAATCGGTGAACTATTTTCAATTAACATAAAAAGCTTATAACGTCTATCAAAATGTCTTTTCCAACCATCTTTTAATAGCGCCTTGTCACCCATTTTTTTTTGTGATATTTCATAATCAACCATACCTAAATGAAATAAAAATAGGTTTGGATCTATTTTAAAATTTTTTCCTTTTATCCTATGTAGACCTGAGCCCCATGTAAGAGGTCTAGTAGCAATAATTGGTTTAGTATATCGCGCTGAAACATGAGCAAAATTTCTCTGCTCTAAAAAACATTTTTTAGGATTTATAGATTTTTCATTATTTCGATTTTGACCTACATCTAACCCTAAAGCGGAAAGAGAGGAAGAAAAAATAGGCTTCTGCAAATACTCAAATAATGTTAACTTAACATTTGGATCAACTACCAATAATTCATCAATATCACACGCAATTACAATATCATATCTATGAAATAAAGTTTTTGCAAATTTAGAAATAATTAAAGCACGATTGCGATCACCAGTAGATCTACCATATTTGATATGAGGAATCTTTATAAAATTTATTTTTTCAGCTTTTTCAGGTGAAGGTTGATCAAAACCATCTAAAATGAGAAACAAATTATTAAAAGCAAATATTTGACCATAATAATCAATCCATTTTGAAATGAAAAAATTATCATTTCTAGCCATGGAGAGTACAGCAATATTTTTATTAATATTATCTTTCATTTTATGAAATTAACTACAAATTTAAAATATCATCCATCCAATTAAATATTTTTTCTTGATCTTCTCTTTTTGCTAAATCAAGACTTTGTATACATATAAACTTGATAGCATTATTTATAGTACATAATTTAATTTTTTTACTAACATAATTTTTCTTTCTATTAACAGGTTTAAAGTATATAGTTTGTATTGGAGCAAAGAAAAAATTTTCTTCATAAATTTCTAAATGATTAGCAAGAGCTACAGTATTATATTGATTATAATTTCGAAATTTAAAGACCATATCTTTTAATAAGAGATTATTATGTTTTTTAAAATAATTTTTTAACCTATTTCTATCAATTGGATGAGGTGTATGTTCTGATCTAAAAAATCTAAACTTAAAGCTTAAAATCTCAGCAGACCACCATTGACTAAGATAAAATGATGGATTTAAATTTATGGTATCATATTTAGAATAAATTTTTTGAATATGTTTAAAACATTCATTTCCTAAAATCCTTAACCAAGGACGAAATTTCCAAGATCCTCTCATAACCGGTCTTCTATTGCGAAACCAATCTTCAGGTTTTACATTCCTAATAAGAAAAATATCATCATTAAAATAAACATAGTAATTTGATAAGCCTTTAATTCTCCATAATAATCTATCAATAGTTCTAGAGTTAAAAGTTGGTAAAAATTGTTCAAATCCTTCAAATATTTCCTTATGATCAACAATTTGTATTGAATTCAATCTATCTGGGAATGAATTTTTAATATATTTTTCAACATTAGGATTTTGAGAATCCGTAACTATAAAAATATTTCTAACAAAAGGAGCAAATTTCAATATTGATAAAATACAATATTTTATTTCATTAACTGAAACAAAACGAGTATTATAAGCACCAGGAATTCTTGCAATATCTTTATCATTAAGATAAGAATTTATTTTCTTTTTATGCTTAGAGTCATTACCATTAACCCAAGGGATAACAACATCAATTGGGATTTTATTTTTGATTAAAGATTTAGCAACCATCTATTTTTGTATTAAATATAAACTTCTTTATTAGTTCAATCAATTCTACTTTTTTTTTTTTAATTATATTATAAGAGTTTTAATGTATTTAATTAAATAAAAAATGAAATTATTATATTTTCCTTTAATACTATTCATCTATAGTATTGATTTAAAATCTTATAGCAATTTAGATACAATAATATATCAAAAAAAACGAATTGAATTCGAAGTAGAATTTCTAAATAGAAACTATTGGGTAGAATCTAATTTGAATGAATTACTATTAATAAAAGACTATGAAACGGGAAAAAATATTAGATGGGATTTTATAATATATAATAAAAAATTAAATGAAATATATAATGAAAAAATTCTAATGGATAGATCTTTTACACTATATGTAAAACAATCTGAAAATAAAAATTTTAATATTTTATATAAAAAAGAGTATTCTAATGAAAAAGAATATTTGCTTATAAAAATAAGATCAGATTCAACTAAAATAGCTAAATACAAGATAAAATTACCAATAAGTTCAACAATTTTAGATTTTATAATATTAGATGATTTATTTATTTTTTCAAGTACTACAAAAAAGGGAGAATATTTATTGAGTATTTATAATACAATAAATAAAAGATATAAAAACTTACATGCTTCATTAAGTATTAATGAAAAGATTACATCAATCAATAAAATCAATTCTGCTAAATTTGAAATTAATGTATTGACAAAAAAATTAGATAAATCTAACTCCATATCTAAAAGAAAATATGATATAAATGGTAATGAAATTGAAAAATTAAATATTTCAATTAATAATAAATCAATAATTAATGGCAAATTCTATGAAATAGATAATAAAATTATTGGAATTGGTTTTTATGGATTAATAAATTCTAGCTCTCCTCAAGGAATTTATATTTCAAGTCACATAAATCAAACAATGGAATTTATTAAAATTTATAACTTTTATGAACTACCTAATTTTTATACTAATAATAATAAACAAAGAAAAAATATTTTAAAAAAAATAAAAAATAACCGATTTGATAAAATCAGACTAAATCATAATTTTGTATTTAATTCTTTTTTTAAATTTAATGAAAACTTTATTTTTAGTGCCGAATCACTAATATTAAATTATAACAGTAATGGAAAATATTCTTATATTCCATTCTACAATACTTATTCAGGAACTTATGATAAAATGATAAATCCAAATTTTAAAGGATATGATCATACAAAAATGCTTTTAACTAGTTTCAATTTAAATGGAAATATAAATTGGAATACCACATATAAAATTAACCATCTTAATACTTTTGATAAAGTTGTCTACTTTAATAATTTAATACATAAAGAAAAAATATTTTCATTTTATGTGAGCAAAGGATATTTTAACTATGGATTAGCTAACAAAATAAATAATAAATTTTCTTTTAAAAGCATACCTCTAATTTTAAAATACAAAAATGATATTATTAAAGAAACTGAAAATAATCCTGAAGGAACAAGTTTATGGTATAAGAATAATTATTATACATATGGAATTCAAAAAATTAAAAACACATTAAATAACAAAGTAAAAGTAAATAGAAGAGTATTTTTTATATCAAATTTTGAAATAATAAAATAGTTTGAAACATTTTCTTAAAATGAAAGTATATTTGCAGATAAAATGATGCTTAAATCTAAGTTATTTGATAAAAAAAGATTAGATATAACAATTAATCGTCTTTGTCATCAACTAATAGAAAATCACTCGAATTTTAAAGATTCTTTATTAATTGGCCTACAGCCAAGGGGTATATTTTTACAAAATAGAATTATCAAAACAATTAATAAAGTTCTTTCAATAGAAGTTCCATCAGGATATTTAGATACTACATTTTATAGAGATGATTTTAGAACAAAAGAAGTACCTAAAGCCAAAGAAACTTTTATGCCTTATCTAGTTGATAATAAAAATGTAATAATAATAGATGATGTTTTATTTACAGGTAGAACTGTAAGATCTGCAATGGAAGGAATTATGAACTTTGGAAGACCTAATAAAATTGAATTATTAGTATTAATAGACAGAAAATTTAGTAGACATATTCCAGTTGAACCAACTTATTATGGGAGAAGAATTAATACTTTAACATCTCAAAAAATTATAGTTAACCTTACCGAACAAGGTTTTGAAAAAGATAATATATGGATAACCAATAATGAATAAACTAAAATCTAAACATTTACTAGGTATAAAAGATTTATCTATTGAAGAAATAGAATTAATTTTTGATACTGCTAAAATGTTTAAAGAAGTTCTATCAAGACCCATTAAAAAAGTTCCATCATTAAGACATATAACAATTGCAAATATCTTTTTTGAAAATAGCACTAGAACAAAATTATCTTTTGAGCTAGCAGAAAAAAGACTTTCAGCTGATATAATAAATTTTTCTTCATCACTTAGTTCAATAATAAAAGGTGAAAGTTTATTAGATACTATAAATAACATTCTAGTTATGAAAGTCGATATGATTGTAATGCGCCATCCAAGTGCCGGTGCTCCTCATTTTATATCTGATAAAATCAATGCTAGTATAATTAATGCAGGAGATGGAACACATGAACACCCTACTCAAGCACTACTTGATTCATTTTCAATTAAAGAAAAATTAGGAAGCTTAAAAGGTAAAAAAATTGCAATTATTGGAGACATTTTACATTCAAGAGTTGCAATATCAAACATTTATTCTCTACAAAAACTTGGTGCAGAAGTTATGTTATGTGGACCAAAAACATTAATGCCAAAATTTATAAGTGAATTTGGTGTTATGATTGAAAATGATATTAAAAAAGCTCTAAAATGGTGTGATGTTGCCAATGTATTGAGAATTCAATTAGAAAGACAAGAAATTAAATATTTTCCATCTTTAAGAGAATACAGCTTGTATTTTGGAATTAATAAAAAATTACTTGATAAAATAAATAAAGATATAATCATAATGCATCCTGGACCAATAAATAGAGGTATAGAAATTAGTAGTGATGTAGCAGACTCAAAAAATTCAATAATTCTTAATCAGGTTGAAAATGGTGTAGCTATAAGAATGGCAGTTATGTATCTGCTATCTCTAAATAATAATCAATGATAATATTAGGTTATCTTTTATTATCAATTTTCCTCATTTTACTTCTTACATCTAAACTAAAAATTCACCCAACAATAAGTCTCTTTATTGGAAGTTTTTTTCTGGGGCTTTTACTTAAAATGAATTTAAATGATATATTAGAATATGTCTTTCTAGGATTCTCAAATGCCATTAAATCAATAGGATTGATAATTATTTTTAGTACTATAATTGGACAATTTCTAAAAAAAAGCAACTCCATTAAAAAATTTGGTGATTTAATTTTATATAACTTCCAAGATAAAACATTAATATCCATTAATTTATTAGGACTTTTCTTAGGCACAGTTGTATTCTGTGATTCAGGTTTTTTAATTTTAAATGGTATTTCCAAATCAATTGCCTCAACTACTAATTACTCATTAACAAGTTTAAATTTATCCTTATCTGGTGGACTTTATGCTTCACATACATTAGTACCTCCAACTCCTGGGCCATTAGCAGCTATAAATAATCTTAATGGAATAAGTATGATTGGAGATATAATGCTTTTAAGTATAGTTGTTTCAATACCAGCCTCATTAATTTCTTTTATTTATGCTAGAAAAATTTTTGGAAAATTAAATCTCAAAATTAAATCTCAAAATTTAAAACTAACTTCAGACTATATAATACCCATTTTAGTTATAATTATTCCTTTATTTCTAATAAGTCTAAATACCTTAACAAATTTTATAAATGACGAAATATCAAGAAATATAATTTTATTATTAAAACTAATAGGAAATCCTATTAATGCATTATTTATTGGAATTATACTATCATTTTTTTTACCAAATACCAAAAATAAAAAACCAATTATAATTTATGATGCTTTTAAAGATTCATGGCCAATTATAATACTGACTTCTATGGGTGCAGCATTTGGAAATGTAATTAAGAACTCTGAATTATCATCTTTACTATCTAATGTATTTGTTAACAATAATATATCCCTAATTTATATTGTAGTTACTTGCTTCATCATAAGTGTAATTTTAAAAACTAGCCAAGGATCAAGTACCTCCGCAATGATAATTGGTAGTTCCATTATTTTCCCTCTAATTAGTTCTTATAATTATTCATCATTTGAAATAGGTATGATGGTATTATCATTAGGAGCAGGATCAATGATGATTTCTCATATAAATGATTCTTATTTTTGGATAGTAACCCAAAAATCAAAATTAAATATGAATGAAGGAATAAAATATTTTTCTTTGATGAGTATTATACAAGGAATAGGTACTTTTTCAATTATTCTTTTAATAATTTTATTTTTTAACTAGTACAAAGTTATTACAACTAAAATCATCTCAGAATAAATCAAAATAAAAGAAAAAATTCATGAAAATGAAATTTTAATTCATCAGACTTTAAAGGAGAAGATGTTATTTTTGGAAATTAAAAATTAAAGAAATATATTTATACGATAACAATAAATATATAATTGTACCTTTCAAGTCTTCAAAAATTTATCTTAAAAAAAGCACTTAGTAATATAAATAGTGAATCATTAACATTATACTCTGATGCTCAAGAATCATCAGTAATTAAATCTAAGAATAAAACTGATACTCTAAAAAAGAAACTACTAACCTCTTCTATCAATGAATTTCTGAAAATCAAAAAAGAAATTGAAATGAATCAAATAAAATACTCTGTTACAAATTTTGGAATTATTGAAATTAACTCAAATACGCATGCTCATATCTATTTCTTTGAACCAATAATTAAATTCTACAAAATAAAACCAAAAGATAATTTTATAGAGATCAAAGATTCTATTTTTGAAAATATTAGTGAAAACAGAAAACAATTTGAAATAAAAAAAAGAAAATATATTCGAGTAGATGGAAATCATATAAGAGGTGTTATTAGAGGCGAATCAAAAATATTCAAAAAAACAAAAGCTTCAGTTAGCAGAACATATAAAACATTAATCAATAAAGGTTTATTAAGAAAAATCAATATTATCAATTATAATAAAGAAAAAATTGGAATAGGATTCAATCTTACAAAAGCTGGTTATAAAATCTCAAAAATTATATAAGAATGGAAATCTTATTTATCTTTTTCACATGATGATTAAAATGAAAATCAAAAAAATCTAATGTCATTCTAAGATTTATTCTTCCAATTACAAGATGATTAAATATACCTTTTTCAATTATACCATCATCTAAATCATCAATAAGAGATAAAAAAGATTCTCTTGATTTTATCCAATTATTATTCAATTCATTAATATTTATTTCATCAGGAAATTTAGATATAATTTCAGGTGCTTTAAATTTTAAAATATCTAATCGCTGTAAATTTTTAGTAAAAAAATGATTAAATCTTGTAAAAAAAGTCACATTTTTTAAAAATTCAGGATAAGAAGTTTTCTTTTTTATATATTTTTCTGTACTGACTTCAGCTAACCACAAATGATATAAATTTTGATTAATATTCCACTTATTAAGTATATATTCATTATTCAGTTCAGCATCCGAATATTTATTTAAGTAATTAAAAATAGTTTCTCTTTTACTTTCTAATAACAGAAGATAATTCTTTAAATTTTCTTTATTATTCATATATAGAATAGTTTTACAATGATTATTAGTCAAAATTCAAATATTATATTAACAAGCAATTTAATATATATGACATCTAAATTATTACCATTATATGTATTTTTTTTCCTTCTAATAGATTGTAAAAATACTAATGAAAAAGAAAAAAAAAGCCCCAGAATAAAATCAAGTATAAAAATTAAATCACCATTATCTAATGAAATATTTTATAAAAAAGATACCATAAATTTTTTATTAGGTATTAACAACAATGAAGTAAAAATTGATAGCTCAATACTTTACCATGATAATAATTCTATTACATTCACCAATCAAACTAATTTACCAACAAATTCTATTGTAAAATTTGGTAAAAATAATTTTAAAATAAAAACATGGTTATCAGATGGAAAAATTGAAAACCATTTAAAAACCATTTACCTATATCCAAAAGAATCAACCAAAGAACTCTTCTTTGAAATAACAAACATTTTTCCACACAATAAAGATTCATATACCCAAGGACTTTTTATTGATAATGAAATATTATACGAGAGTACAGGTCAATATGGCAAATCAACAATAAAAAAAATAAACTTAAAATCAGGAAAAATAATTGATTTATTAAAATTAGACGATAAATACTTTGGAGAAGGAATAACAATCTATGATGATAAAATTTTTCTTTTAACATGGAAATCAAAAAAAGGATTTGTATATGACAAAAATACATTTGATAAAATTGATGAATTTGATTATAAAACAGAAGGATGGGGAGTAACTACTGTTAATGATAAAATTGTAATGAGTGATGGTACTGAAAATTTATATTTTATCAACCCTAATACTTATAAAATTGAAAATCAAATTCAAGTATATGATAATAATGGGAAGGTTATAAACATTAATGAACTTGAATTTATAAATGACAAAATATATGCTAATGTATACGGAAAAGATATTATTCTAATTATAAACTATAGTAGTGGAAAAGTAGAAAATTTTATTAATTTGAATAATATTTTTAATAAAGAAAATTATAATGGTAAAATTGATGTTTTAAATGGGATTGCAACTAATAAGAATAAAATTTATGTCACTGGTAAATGGTGGCCTAGTATGTTTGAAATTAAAATTATAAATAATGAAACTGAATGAAATAACAAAAAAAATGAATGAGTTAGCAACTCTAAATGCTGGAAAAATAGATGCAAAAATTAAATTTGAATTTAGTGATGGATGTGTTTTAATTGATGACACAACATCACCTCCAACAATTAGTAATGAAAATAATGATGCTGATTGTGTTATAGAAATAAATAATGAAAATTTTTCTGAAATATTAAATAAAAAAATGAGCTCTATGTCTGCTTTTATGACTGGTAAGATGAAAATAAAAGGTGAAATGACTATTGCAATGAAATTGTCATCTTTATTTGATTAATGTGCGCATGAGAAGACTCGAACTTCCACGACAATATTTAGTCACTAGGCCCTCAACCTAGCGCGTCTACCAATTCCGCCACATGCGCTAATAAAATTATTGCTTTCTTTGTGTCCAAATTTCATATTTTGGATCACCCTTAGAACTAAAGCCTTTATGATGCCAATCACCTTCTTTCACTTCAAAATTAAACTCTAAAGAAATACCAACTTTTGAATTATCCCTAGAAAAAAATTCTATATTTTCTATGTATTTTCCATTTTCAGATGTGAATATACCTCCACCAGTTCCATAAAATCCTTTTTTATCTATATCATAAGCTATCCATTGAAACCTACCACCAGCAAGCATTTTCATAGTTTTTCTAGATCTATTCACATCTCTCATTCTTATCTCACCACCTCTTTCTATACCACTCATCAGCCATGATCCACTTAAAGTCGAATTATAATTTTTAAATTTCTCATATACAATCCCATCCAAATACATTGAACCATAATCTTTATTTACATTAAGATTTATATTTGAAATATAAATTGTATCTCCAACTAAAGATGAGTCACTTGAGTTAAACTCAATAACTTCATAGTACCCTTCTTTACTTAATACATAGGTCCCACCATAAGTACTTATAAATTTCTTATTATCCTTATCATATTTAGAGGAAGAAAAGAAATTATCATAATAGATTCTAACTTCATTAATACTTTTATTATTCAAAAACCAAGATGTATCTTTCAATAGATTTGTTTCATCCATATTAAAAAAAGATAAAACTAAAAAAAATAAAAAAAAATTAATCATAATCATTTAACATAACTGGCATAACAAGCATAGTAATATCTTCATTTTCATCCATTTCATCTGGAAAAATCAATCCAGCTTTATTTGGTTCAGATAATTTAAAAGTTACCCTAGTAGAATTCAAATTAGATAAAATCTCTATTAAAAATTTTGCATTAAAACCAATTTCTATATCTGCTCCATCATGCTCACAAGAAATTCTTTCATTTGCTTCATTAGAAAAATCCAAGTCTTCAGCAGAAATTAATATCTCACCACCAGAAATTTTAAATCTAACCTGATTAGTGGTTTTATTAGCATAAATAGATATTCTTTTTAAAGAACTTAGAACTTCTAATTTATCTATAACAATATTATTAGAATTGTCTAATGGTATTACATTTTCATAATCAGGATATCTCTCATCAATCAATCTGCAAACCATCTTTACATTATCAAAAGAAAAAAATGCATTAGAAGCATTAAATTCTAATTTAACATCAGAAGATTTATCCAATGGTAACGTTGATTTTAATAAATTCAAAGATTTTCTTGGAAGTATCATTTCATGATCAACCTCATCACCACTAATATCACTTCTTACGTATTTAACTAGCCGATGACCATCCGTAGATACAAAAGTACAAGAAGAAGTAGATAGTTTTAAAAAGATACCAGTCATTGCAGGTCTTAACTCATCAGTACTTGTAGAAAATATAGTATTAGATATTGCATTTGATAAAAGTTCCGAACTTAAATCAATAGAATAACCATCTGTAACCTGTGGAATCTTAGGAAAATCTGTAGCATTTTCTCCAGCTAATTTATATCTTCCATTATCTGAATTTATTTCTATATTATAATTTTCATCATCTATAGAAAAAGTAACAGGTTGTTCTGGAAGATTTTTTAAGGTATCAATCAAAATTTTTGCAGGAATTGCTGCGCTACCATCTCCCTTTGATTCTACTTGAATTTCCACCATGACAGATGTTTGTAAATCAGATGCAGTTATTAATAAATTACCATTTTCTATTTCAAAAAGAACATTATCTAAAATAGGAACAACTGGATTAGAAGTAATAACACCATTTATTGCATTTAAGTTTTTTAGAAGATATGACGAAGAAACTATAAAGTTCATTTTAAGTATATTTTTGTTATTAGAACATCAAATTTAAATATAAAATCAATCTTCTTCATTAAAATTAATAGTTTTAGTATTATTATTAATTATATCATCATCTGTACTAAGATTTATGTTTTTTCTTTTAAAAGCTGGAATCGCTAACTTTTCCTCATAAAAATCTTTATCATATATCTGATTTTTATAATCATCAACTCTATCTTCTCTTTTCAATAAATATTCATTTTTCTTATTTGAAATATCAAATTTATCATTAGGATCATCTACAGAATCTAACTCCTCAATAATAACATTTTCAGATCTATCATTTATATTACTTTCTGAATATTCTGATTCCAATATATCTTCATCTTCTTCATAATCATCATTTATATCATGAACAACCTCTTCTTCTTGATTAGAAGAAGAAAGAAATTCAATTTCATTATTTTCGGTATCACTATCAAATAAACTAATTTGAGATTCAGGCATTAAACCATCAATTTTATTTTCTAAAATATTATCTGATAATTCTTCGGTTTCATTAGTAGAAAAACCAGTAGCAATAACTGTAACTTTAATTTTATCCTCTAAACTCCCATCATATGAAGTTCCAAAAATAAAATCTACATTTGAGCTTGCTGAATCATGAATAAATTTAGATATAATTTCTAATTCAATTGTTGATAATTCATTTTCACCGCCACCAGAAACAATATTTAATAATATTTTTCTAGCTCCATCTATGCTTCTATCATTTAATAACGGAGAATTAATAGCTTTTTCAACTGCATCTTTTGCTCGATTCTCCCCTGAGGATTCTGCAGAACCCATTACAGATGTTCCAGCATTTTTCATAACAGTTTTAACATCTTCAAAATCAACATTAATCTTACCTGGAACTGTAACTATTTCTGCAATACATTTAGCTCCAGTTGCTATAATATTATCAGCTTTTTCAAATGCTTTACTTTGACTTAAATTACCATAAATTTCAATCAATTTTTCATTCAATATTGTAATAACACTATCACAATTTTTCTTAAGTTGATCAATTCCATCTAAAGCTTTTTGCATTTTTGCTTTCCCTTCAAAATTAAATGGGACAGTAACAATACCTACAGTAAGAATATCAAGTTCTTTAGCAATTTTAGCTATAATTGGAGCAGCACCTGTACCTGTACCCCCTCCCATTCCAGCAGTAATAAACAACATTTTTGTATCATCACTTCTTAATAATTCTCTTATTTGATGACTGCTTTCTTGAGCAGCATCTCTACCTTTAGAAGGATCTGATCCAGCACCTAAACCTTTAGTTAATTCTATGCCAATTTGTAACTGATTTTTAACTGTACTTGAATGTAATGCTTGAATATCTGTATTACATACTATAAATTCAACATTTATAATTCCAATTGAGTGCATATAATTTACAGCATTGCTTCCTCCCCCTCCTACACCAATAACTTTAATTATTGATCTATGATGTGAAGGTATTTCAAATTCAAAAGCCATAAT
>JAPYTU010000069.1 GCA_029940715.1 Cytophagales bacterium | reverse complement strand
ATGTATCGTTCTTTAAAGACTTGCTAATAATGAGATTCGACTGACTAAATAAGTTTAGGCTTAGCAGTGAAATAAGGGAAAATAATAGATATTTCATCGATTTCTATTTTATGGTTCTGTAAATGTATAAAAAGTCTATATAATATCAGTTTTCTATTTGGGGGTGGTCTTTGTATAATGGGGTATAACACTATGATTATCTATATCTTAAATTCAAAAGGGGAGTGGGGTTAATATTTATTGATTAATCAATCTTTTTTGAGATAATTTCAAATAATTAGTACCTTTAAAAGATGAAGAATATTCTTATTTTTTTTCGGTTTTATTTTTGTTATCCTCTGAAGAGGAAGATGTTATTGAACAAAATTTATTAGAATTTTTAAAAGGCAAGGTTTATCATAAAGATACACCTGAAGGTAAAAGGTATGTTGAGTTTGACTTATCTTTTCTTCTCGAAGAAGATACAGCTATTGATGGTCGTGGGAAACAATATGAGGGATGGATATATTATGAAAAGCATAATGACGATATTGAAGAAAAAGGCTGTTTTTTTATTATCGAGTGTATCCTCACCATCCTTCGGCTTGTACCAAATGTGGTATACAGATACTATTATTGATAATACTACACAATTTAAACTTGATGGTATTATGGTCAGACTTGGATTGCGACAAAAACATCAAATAATAAAATTGTAATCCAATTTGGAAATGCTAATAATTCTCTTGAGTTATTCGATGAAGGATCAGAATTTGAATTGATGAATTTAAAAGAATTTAAAAAGTTAGAATGTAAATAATTCTGACAGTTTTTTGACAGTAAATAGAAATTTCAAAAAAATGTTGAGCCTTTTAATTAGAATACCAAAAAAGTTGTTTTAAATATCAATTTTTTAATATGATATTTGTTTATATTTGCTAAATGAATTTCAAACAAATAAGCAAGCAATAAATAAATTCGGAGACTTAATTAGGTCTAAAAGAGAAGAAAAAGAAATGCTACTCAGGCACTTATCTTCCGAATTAGACATTTATACCACAATGCTTAAATAAAACAGAAAGAAAGTCATTATAACTTAGCCCAGAAGTAGCCTAAACAACTTTAATATTTTTTTGATATGGTGAAGATTGCAAAAAGATTGGAAATAGGTCTTGATAATTTATCAGGAACTTCCATATTAAACCGTACAAAGTCTAAAAAATATTTACTTTTTACTCCTGGCCCAGTAAATGTTGAAGAAAATGTTCGTATGGCAATTTGCAAAGAAGATATTTGTCATCGAGAACAGGATTTTGATGTTTTATTGCAAAGTATTGAGAAAAAATTATTGCAACTCTTTGAAATAAAGAATACAAGCAATTACAGGGCTGTTGTTATAACCGGCTCGGGGACAGCAGCAAATGAGTCAATGCTTTCTTCCACTGTGGGAAACAAAAATATATTAATCATCTCTAATGGAGAATTTGGGGAAAGGTTATTTCATATTTCGGAGGTTCATAATAAAAATACTTTTGTGTTGAAATTTGGTTGGGGAAAAAAAATTGATTTGGAGAAAGTCGAAACTTTTATCAAAAAGAATAAAATTGATATCATTGCCATGGTGCACCATGAAACAAGTTCAGGCTTACTCAATTCAATAGAGGAAGTAGGTATGTTATCAAAAGCCTATAACACCTTATTTATTGTGGATTGTGTTAGTAGTGCGGGAGCAGAACCTATTGATTTGGAAAAATGTAACATATCGTTTTGTTCAAGTTCAAGCTCAAAAGCAATTTCTTCTTATCCAGGATTATCTTTTGTAGTAGGTAAAAAACAGGAATTTGAAAAATTGAAAGATATACAAGCCAAAACTACGTATTTAAGTTTATATAAATTTTATCATTTTACACATACCATTTCACAAACTCCGAATACGCCGGCAGTTCCTTTATTTTTTGCGTTGGAACAAGCTCTTGAAAACATACTACAAGAAGGAGTCTCTAATCGTCATCGAGATATTTTGAACCGAGCAAATATTTTACGATTGGGGATGAAGGAAATGGGTTTGAAATTTTTGATTGATGGAAATAACATGTGCTCTGTTTTGACAACTGTATATACCCCTGAATATATTAAAGTTAGTGTTTTACGAAAAAAATTACGAGACAAGCAAATTATTATTTATGAAGGAAAGGGAGAATTCAAAGATAAAATTTTTCAGGTGGGAAATATTGGCGAATTATCTTTAACGGAAATCCAATTCTTTTTAGATACGTTGCAAAAAATATTACAGGAATCCAAAATATTATATAATTATCTATTAGCAATGTGAATAAGAAATTTCATAAATTATGGGAAACAAAAACCAAGGAAGATGAATGGTGGTCATCTTTTGTAACTTCTCCATTAGCTATCCTTATTAATTATTTTGTGGTTGATTATAAGTGGCTAACACCAAATCTCATTACATTATTTTCTTTTATTGTTGCTATAATTGCGACAGGATTTATTGTAATTGGGGGAACTATAAATTTCATCATTGCTGCTATACTCATTCATTTTAGCCATGTACTTGATTGCATGGATGGGCAGATGGCTCGATATAGGGGAATATCATCAAGATCGGGAAGTTATTTCGATAAGTTAACAGACGAAATACAGGTAATTATTTGGTTTGGTGCAGTGGCGTATGCCGCTTATCTTCAAACTCAAACCGTCATTCCTGTTTTTTTAGCTTTTTCTGGGGTTTCGTTTTACTTATTACGTGGTTATATAAAATATGTAACTATTTATACCGAGATGAGCGATGATAAGGAATATTTGATAAAAAAACATCAAGAAAATCTTGATAAAGAAAAAGATAAAAAAGACGGTGCAGGACTTGGGTTTGGTGTTTTGGCAAACTTACGATGGTTCGTACATGAACAAAAGAAAATACTTTCTTTTGATGAAGGAGTTTTTATTTTTATGCTTTCTGCTGCCTTGATTTTTAATATTTTTGAACCAATACTTTGGGTTTTTGCAATAAGTCAGGTTTTTTATGGTCTGTACCGTGGTTGGCAAAAAGGATACCAGATGGCCAACAATCAGAAAATCACAATTAAAAAATAGTAAATGAAGGTATCAAATTCATCACAATCAACATCATCAAATCCGAGAGACAACATAAAATTACCTGATAAAATGACAAATGTATTTCACTCCATTCATGATATGTACAATACCAAAAACCAGGTTAAAACATCTGTTATAATTGGCATTAATGGCTTAGATTGTTCAGGTAAAACATATTTTTCAAAATCTTTGGAAAATTATTTTACAGATGTGGGGGTATCGTCTGTAGTAGTTGATATAGATACTTTCAATGTTAAGGTTATAGAGGATCATACCTACGAATCTTTCTCAAAAAAACAATTTACGGACAAAGATCTTGAAATGTATTATAGTCAAATAATAGATTTTAATTTAGCACGTAAAAAAATACTGGAGTTAATAGATAATTATTCCATAATAATTATCGAAGGGATTTTTATTTACAAAAAGGAGTTTGTTGATTTATTTAACATCAAAGTATTTCTTGAAATCGATTATCAGATTGCAATAAAAAGATTTCAATTAAGACAAAAGAGAAACAACGATACCAGATCGATAGAGATATTTGAGGAAATTTGGGCATCCACCCATTTTCGTTATCTCAAAGAAATAGACCCTAAAAATCTATCCGATTTAGTAATAAACAATTCTGATTATTCTCGGCCACACATAATAAAAAATTGCAAGAATTAATAAAATCATGTTTAATAAAAAAAATAAATTTAATCAGACCCTATTATGAAAGCTATCATCCTTGCCGCTGGAATTGGATCAAGAATTCATCCACTAACTGATAATTGTCCGAAAAACCTCTTAAAAATTTATGATAAAACTATTTTAGAAATGATGATTTCTCATATTCAAGATTGTCATATCAACGAAATTGTTTTTGTAACTGGTTATTTGGAAGAACAGATAATAGAATATGTTAATATAAACTTCCCTGATCTAAAAGCATATTTTGTAACCAATGAAAAATATGCCGAAACCAATACTGGGTTTTCTTTATTACTCGCTAAGGATTTTGTAAAGAATTCTGATTTTATCAAATTTGACGCAGATGTTGTTTTCGATAAAGAAATACTGAAAAAACTTATTGAATGCCCCTACGAAAATGCTCTTTGTATTGATAAAAATATACATCTTAATGTAGAAGAAATTAAAGTAATAATTGACGACAAGAACAAAATATTGAAAGCCAGTAAAACCGTTGATCCTCAAAAAGCCATCGGAGAATCTATTGGCATTGAAAAAATAGGAAAAAACACAGCAAAATTATTATTTCAAGAATTGGAAGAAATGATGAAAGATAAAAAAAATCATCAAGAATATTATGAAGTTGCATATGAGCGGTTGATTAAAAAAGGAGAGTTTTTTCATGCCCTTGATATCACTGGCTTGGTCTGGGTGGAAATTGACACGAAGGAAGATTTTGAATTGGCTAAAAATATACAGAAATTTTAAAAAAATGTTGAGTCTTTTAATTAGAATACAAAAAAAGTTGTTTTAAATATCAATTTTTTAATTGGGGATATAGGTTTTAAAATGGGGTATAACACTATGATTATCTATATCTTAAATTCAAAAGGGGAGTTGGGTTAGTCTTTAGAAATAGTGAAGGTTTCTTTCTTTAATTCTTCAACATCTTTTTTTAAGGTTTCTACAGTTTTTTCTCTCTAAAGATAAATAATTCTGACAATTATTTGACAGTTTTGGTTATAAAGCCTTTAAGCTTGAGTGTTAATGTAACAAAATTCAAAATAGTGAGTTTTTTGTTTAGTTTAAACCTAATGCTTCTCTTTTTATTATTTGCCTCTACCTACTTTACGAATACCTTTATTGGCTCCTTTTCCTTTACTATTGGCATTCTTATTTTTATTTAATTTAGTATCTTTATTTTGTGTTTTATTATCGTTCTTATTACCGAAAAATTGACTTCCCATATTATTATTTTGTTTACTTTAAGTCTAATGCTTTAGCTATGGAATTAAAATATTCATTAACAATTTCACTTTTAGGTTTAATTGTTGGTTCAATTCTATAGTATTAATTTTTTCATACTTACAATCTAAAAACATCTAAGCAAAATTCAAAATAGTGGGTTTTTTGTTTAATCTTTCCCAAAAAGTTTATTAATCTGCTTTTTGTTCATAAAACCACTCTTTGACGTAGATCCTTTCTTATTGGTAAAATTAAAATTAACAAACTTTATTATTTTATTAAGAGTCAAAGTTCCTTCAGGTAAATCAAAAGATTCCGTTTTTTTTCCTTTAGTATCAATAAATTCAATTATTGATTTATGTAACATATCAAAAAACCCATCTTCGTCATTAAAGACAAAAGAGTCATACCCAGGGTATAGAATAAAATCCTGATTTTCATAGATTATATAATAGTAATTATCTTTTTTATACATTTCAGCTATTATTTCTGTTAAAACGTTAGCTTTTCCTACGAATTTGCTTCCATCTGGTATCTCTAATTTAACAGACGTTCGGAATGTGCTCCAGATAGAGGCATCTGATTTCTTAATCTGACTAAAAGAGTCAAAAGAAAAAAATAATAATATTATTAATAACTTTTTCATACTTCAATCTACAACAATCCAAGAAAAATTCAAAAGGTAGATTTAATTGGTAGAGTTTATTATAGAAACTCTTCTTTAGGCAAGAATTTTCCAACCCATTACGGCTATAACTGTGTAAAATAAATTATTCAGCATATGGATTGCAATTGCCATTTTCAAAGATTTTGTATGCATGAAAATCCAACTCCACGCAACACTGTAAATAAAATACATTGGCCACAAAAGCATCGGACCATGGCCAGCCATAAATAATAATGAAGTTATCAAAATAGCCCCCCATTCTGATAGCCGTTTCGTGAATGCAGATTGCAAATATCCTCTGAATATAACTTCTTCCATCACTGGTCCGACAACGAGTGCCAAAACTAAGAAGCCTACCATCCCTAATACAGAACCAGTTTCTCGAATGTGGGCAAACATTTGTGATGCACCTCCAATAATATCCTCTTGACCAACGAAGGGTAATATTACTGACCTATAAGTCCATGCTAAAAAGTGTGTTGCACTGAATAATAGAAAGACCAGTATTACTGACTGATTCATTTTAATAATGCTTTTCTGTAGTCTAATTTGAGGTAAAAAAGACGGACCAAATCGGCGTATATCAGTCCAGAACCATAGCAATGTGATGATGCCCCCAAGCAGCAAAGATGTCATTCCAATTATTTGAGTGTTAATTGTTCCTTCGCCATAATCTGCACCTTGAATAAATCTAACTCCATATGATAAGGCCAACCCTACCAAAGCTTGGCTGGCATACATGATAAACAGCGCAAGAAAACCTCGTTTTATAGTCAGCTGGTATGGTTGACTTGGAGCGGATTGTGAAACATTCAAATTGTAATTATTTAATTAGACTTACGAATCTACAACTATCTAAGAAAAATTAAAAAGAGGAGTTGGGTTAGTCTTCAGAAATAAGGAGTTTATAGAAGGTATCTTATAAAATGAAATAAGGATTTAATTTATATTTTTTATATCTTATGATTTATTAACCATAAATTAATTAAAATGAAGAAAATTAAAATTTATTTTTTAGCATTCCTTTTTTCACAGTCGATATTTGCGCAAAATCAAGAAGTAGTTTATGAAAATATCTTTTTAGTCCCTGAAAAGACTAAAGAAGCTCTTTTAGTAGAAGGAGTAAAAGCACATAATAAAGAATATCATAACCAGGGTGAAACCATAGCTTCACTTTATACTGTGCTAATAGGTAAACATTCTGGTCAATATGTATGGCTAAATGGTCCTATGACACTTTCTGATTATGATAATTTTCCAGACGAAAATCATTTAGCTGATTGGCAAAAAAATGTAAGAAATTACATATCAAAAGAAGATGTTAGAATGGCAAAATTAAATTGGGAGGCAAGTTATACTCCGCCATCTTGGGGAAGTCCAAAATATTTAATGTGGAGAACCTTCAAAATCAGACAAGATTTAGATAGTTATGGAAAAGTTTTGGAAGCAGTCACTAAGATTGGAAAGACTCTAAACGAAATGAATGCCGAAAACCCAAGAAGAGTTTATGAAAGCATCTTCAGAAGTGAAAATAGAGAAGATATTACCTTGGTATATCCATTTAAATCTTTTACAAGATTTAGTAAGGGAAATGGCCTTCCAGAAGATTTTCAGTCTACATACGATAAAATTAATGGTTTTGGTTCTTTTAAAAGAGACATAGGGAATGTTATAACTAAATACACAAATGGATGGTATGACGAAGTTCTTATGCTTATTGAATAAATAAAATAAATATTGAATTTAAAAAAAGCCCTTCAGCAATGAGGAGTTTTTTGTTTAGTTTAAAATAAATTCATAAATAATAATGGTAATTATTGCAACCATAATAGCTACTAAAAGAGTATACCCATTAAGTCCTAATTTTTTTAACAACCAATATCTTATATTAAAGGGCAAAGTTAATATACCCTTATCAAGAAATTTCTTTTCAAATTCATATTTCATATCTCAAGCTAAAAATATATAAGTAAAATTCAAAAGGGTAGTGGGGTTAGTCCTTAGAAATAAGGGATTTTTTATTTAGGGGGACTTATTTGCTTAAAGTTGATTGAGATTTAATTTTTTTCATGTTTATAATCACCCTTAATATGAACA
>JAPYTU010000068.1 GCA_029940715.1 Cytophagales bacterium | reverse complement strand
AGAAAAAAGGGTGGAAGACCGGACTCGAACCGGCGACCTCCTGAACCACAATCAGGCGTTCTAACCAACTGAACTACAACCACCATAATTAATTCAGCAAATCTAGAATAATGTATTTACTAAGACAAATTAAATTATTTAATCTCTGTCAAATTCTAATCTTAATGACGCGGGATTTAACTTGATATTACCACTATTATAAATATGATTTCCAGATACAATAGTGTGTATTATTTTAGACCTGAAACTTTCATTTATAAATGGTGTCCAGTTACATTTAGAAAAAATTTTATTTTCTGAAACCTTCCATATATTATCTAAATCAAATAGTACAAGATCTGCAAAATAACCCTCTCTTATAAAACCTCTTTCTTTAATATCAAATAAGATGGCAGGATTATGAGATGTTTTTTGAACAATTGTTTCTAAATCAATTTTATTATTGTGGTACATTTCTAATAAGGCAGGTAAAGAATGTTGTATGAGGGGTCCACCCGAAGGACAATTTGTATAATTGTTGGATTTTTCCTCAATTGTATGAGGAGAATGATCGGTAGCTATTACATCAATATAATTATTAATTAATCCATCTAATATTGCGTCTTTATCTTCTAGCGATTTTATTGCAGGATTCCATTTAATCATATTACCCAATTTTTCATAGTCTTTTTCATTAAACCACAAATGATGTATGCAGCCCTCACATGTTATTTTTTTGTCTTTTAAATTAATATTGGAAAAGAGATTTATTTCTTCTTTTGTTGAGACGTGTAGTACATGGAGTTTAGTATCAAATTCTTTAGCAAGTTGTATTGCCTTAGATGAAGATTGAAAACACGCTTCTCGTGATCGAATTATGGGATGCTCGCTAATTGGTATGTTATCTCCATATTTTTCAAGAGCTTTCATCGTATTTTTTTTGATGATATTTTCATCTTCACAATGGGTAGCAATTATTGTTTCTGCATTTTTAAAAATTATTTTTAAAGTATCATTATTGTCTACTAACATATTACCAGTTGATGAACCCATAAATATTTTAATTCCACACACACTTTTTTTATCAACTTTTAATACCTCATCATAATTATTATTGGTTGCTCCAATGTAGAAAGAGTAATTAGCAAATGATTTTTGTTTAGCAATAGAATATTTTTTTTCTAATTCATCGATGTTAGTTGCATTAGGTATAGTATTTGGCATTTCCATATAAGAAGTTATTCCACCAGCAACAGCTGCCATGGATTCAGTGTATATTTCTCCTTTATGAGTGAGTCCTGGTTCTCTAAAATGAACTTGATCATCGATTAATCCTGGAATAAGACATAAATTTTCAGCATTTATGATTTCACACTTATAATCAACAGATATATTTGGATCAATTTTTTCAATTCTAGCATTTTTTATTAAAATGTCATTAGTTGATATTTTATTTTCATTAATGATTTTAGCATTTTTTATTAGTATAGAAGACATCAATATATTTTGATATTTAATGCAAATTTAAAATATTAGAATTAATACATTTTCTTTAATGCAATCAATTTTATTTTTAAAGTTTGTATATACATTTGCTTATTAATTTTTGTTACTCAAATTATGAACAAATATTCTTTTTCTTCAGATGAATTTTCTAGCAGACATAACTCTATATCTGAAAAAGATCAAATGTTAATGTTAAAAGAAATTGGCCTTAAATCTCTTAATGAATTGATAGGATTAACGCTTCCTAAATCAATATCTCTCGAGAGAGAATTGAATTTAGATAAACCTAAAACAGAATCAGAATTTTTAAATCATTTTAGAAAAGTAATAGGAAAGAATAAAGTTTATAAATCTTACATCGGAATGGGATATTATAATTGCATAATCCCTAATGTTATTAAAAGAAACATATTGGAAAATCCCGGCTGGTATACAGCTTATACCCCTTATCAAGCAGAAATAGCGCAGGGAAGATTAGAGGCATTAATTAATTTTCAAACATTAATAACAGATTTAACAGCTATGGAAATTTCAAATGCTTCTCTTCTTGATGAGAGCACTGCAGCTTCAGAGGCTATGACAATGCTTCATCGTATAAGAAAAGGAGAAAAAAAGAAATCAAATAAATTTTTTGTTTCCGATAAGATTTTTCCTCAAACAATAGAATTATTAAAAACAAGATCTGCTCCTTTAGGTATTGAAATTGTTGTTGATAATTTGTCAAATTTTGATTTTGAGGAAGGATATTATGGAATTATACTTCAGTATCCAGATAGTGAAGGATGTATTTTAGATCCATCAAAAATTATTAAAAAGTCTAAAGAAAAAAATATTTCAGTTTGTGTTATAGCAGATTTAATGTCACTAGCAATTTTAAAACCTCCAGGTGAATATGGTGCCGATGTAGTAGTTGGAAATTCTCAAAGATTTGGTGTTCCTATGGGTTATGGAGGACCTCATGCTGCTTTTTTTGCTACAAAAGAAGAATTCAAAAGAAATATTCCTGGAAGGATTATAGGTGTTAGTGTTGACATTTCTGGAAATTCTTCTTATAGAATGGCACTTCAAACTAGAGAGCAACATATAAAGAAAGATAGAGCAACGTCTAACATTTGTACTGCTCAGGTTCTACTTGCTGTTATGGCAGGAATGTATGCTGTTTATCATGGGAAAAAAGGTGTTACAAACATTGCTAAAAAAATACATAGACTTACCTGTTTACTCAATTCTGGATTATCATCTTTAGGTTTTTCACAAGAAAACAAATTATTTTTTGATACCCTAAAAATCATTATTCCTTCGGAAAAAATTAAGAAAAATATTAAAAAAAGAGCTTTATTATCATCTATTAATTTTAGATATTTTGACACTAATCATATTGGAATATCAATTGATGAAACCACATCAAGTTCTGATGTATTAGATATACTTCAAATTTTTTCAGAGGTTAGTAATACTAGTATAGAGATTGATTTAGATTCTTTTGATAATCAAGAAGTAAATTTGAGCAATCTTTTGACAAGAACATCAGACTTTCTCGCACATCCAGTTTTTAATAGTTATCATACTGAACACGAAATCCTTAGATATTTGAAGCGGTTAGAAAATAAAGATTTATCTCTTGTACACTCTATGATATCTCTTGGCTCTTGTACAATGAAATTAAATGCTACTGCTGAAATGATACCTCTTACTTGGGAGGAAATGAATTTACATCCTTTTGTTCCATTAGATCAAGCTAAAGGATATCATATCATGTTTGAAGATTTGGACAAATGGTTGTGTGAAATTTCAGGATTTTCTGCTATGTCTTTACAACCTAATTCTGGTGCTCAAGGAGAGTATGCAGGTCTTATGGTGATAAGAGAATATCATTTAGATAGGGGTCAGGAAAATAGAAATATTGTACTTATTCCTTCTTCAGCACATGGAACAAATCCTGCTTCAGCTATTATGGCAGGGATGAATATTGTGGTTATTAAATGTGATAAGCATGGTAATATTGATTTAGATGATTTAAAGAAAAAGTGTGTAGAGAATTCTGAGAATTTGAGTAGTCTTATGATGACATATCCTTCTACGCATGGAGTGTTTGAACACCATATCCTTGAAGCTTGTAGTTTGGTTCATGATCATGGTGGACTAGTTTATATGGACGGAGCGAATATGAACGCTCAAGTAGGAATTACAAATCCTAAAAGAATAGGTGCTGATGTCTGTCATCTTAATCTCCATAAAACTTTTTGTATTCCGCATGGAGGAGGAGGACCAGGTATGGGTCCAATAGGGGTTGTTGAATCTCTTGTCGATTATCTTCCAAAAAATATTTTGAAAGAAGATAATAAAAAAAATATTAGACCTGTGTCTGGAGCACCATATGGAAGTGCAAGTATACTTGCAATTTCTTATGCTTATATATCCATGATGGGTGGTAAGGGTCTTACGAATGCAACCAAAACTGCTATACTTAACGCTAATTATATTAGGAAAAGACTAGAAAATTCTTATGATATATTATATAAGGGAATAAATGGGACAAGTGCTCATGAGTTTATTATAGACTGTAGAAGTTTTAAGACTTTGACAGAAATTGATGTAGAAGATATTGCTAAAAGACTAATGGATTATGGTTATCATGCACCGACAGTTTCTTTTCCAGTTCCAGGGACAATGATGATTGAACCTACAGAAAGTGAATCGTTAGATGAAATAAATAGATTTTGTGATGCTATGATTGAAATACGAAATGAAATTAAAGAAGTTGAAGATGGGAAGTTTGATAAAAAGGATAATGTCTTAAAAAATGCACCTCATACTGCAGAGATTGTAACTTCTTCATTATGGAAATATTCATACACTAGAGAGAAGGCTGCCTATCCCTTATCCTATATTAAGGATAGAAAATTTTGGCCTTCAGTGAGTAGAATTGATAATGCTTATGGAGATAGAAACCTTTTTTGTAGTTGTGTACCCCTTGATTCATATGAATCTTAGTATGTAAGAAATAAATAGTTATTTTTGAATATGGATGTTTTTTTAATTCTTCTTGGACTAGTTATTCTCTGTGGTGTAGCATATATAGTTTTTAAACTTTCAAATAATTCTAATATATCTTTAGATGAAGCACATGAAAAAAAATCAGAAGAATTAAAACAGATGAAGAATATTCTTTCTCTTGAATTTAAAAATCTTGCTAATGAAATTTTTGAAGAAAAATCAAAAAAATTTTCATCGAATAATAAAGAAAGTATTTCTACGATTCTTGATCCATTAAAGGAGAGGATTCAAAATTTTGAAAATAAAGTAGAAAAATCTAATCAAGCTAATTCTGAATGGAATGGTCGCCTTCAAGAACAAATTAAAAGTTTGAAAGAATTGAATTTACAAATGAGCAAAGAAGCGGAAAATCTTACTCATGCATTGAAAGGTGATTCTAAAACACAAGGTAATTGGGGTGAGTTACAGGTCGAGAATATTTTAAAAAAAGTAGGATTAAAAGAAGGTATTGGATATGATAAAGAAAAAAATTTTAAAAACGAAGATGATGATAATCAAAGGCCGGATTACATAGTTAATTTACCAGATGGAAAAAATATTATTGTTGATTCAAAGGTATCATTAACGGCATACGCTAATTATTTTAATACTGAGAATAGTGATGAAAAAAAGAATTTATTAAAAGATCACGTTAAAAGTGTTAATAATCACGTTAAGAGTCTTTCTGAAAAAAAATATCAAAATTTGGAGTTAAATCAACCTGATTATATTTTAATGTTCATTGCTAATGAACCTGCGTTAGGGTTGGCGTTAATTGAAGATTCTCAAATTTATGATAAAGCATTAGAAAATAATATTATTATTGTCTCAACTTCAACTTTATTAGCGACGTTAAGTACCGTTTCATTTATGTGGAAACAAGATAATCAAAACAAACACGCCTTAGAAATTGCAAGACAGGCGGGTGCGCTTTATGATAAATTTTGTTCTTTTTCAGATGAATTAATTAAAGTTGGAACTAATATTGACTCTACTAAACAAACTTATTCTAATGCTATGAAAAAATTGGTAGATGGCAAAGATAATTTGGTAAGAAAATCTGAAAGATTGAGAGAGTTAGGAGCTAAAGCAAGCAAAAAAATTCATTCAAAATTAATAGATAGAGCTGATTAAATTATTATTTTTAATATTATGAATAAAACATCAAATACATCTTTGGATAAAATAAATATTGTTGGAGATAGAGTCTTAATAAAACCGAGAAAAGAATCTGGAAGATCTGCGAGTGGACTTTACCTTCCTCCTGGAGTAAAAGAAAAAGAAAAAATACAATATGGATACGTTGTAAAATCAGGACCCGGTTATCCTATTCCTTTGCCAATTGATGATGATGAAACATGGAAAAATGAAAAAGAAAAAATTAAATATATTCCATTACAAGTTAGAGAAGGTGATTTAGCAGTTTTTTTACAAGGAAGTTCTTACGAAGTTATGTATCAAGGAGATAAATATTTTATTGTACCACAATCTGCTATTTTAATGATTGAAAGAGATGAGGAATTATTTAATTGATTATTAAAAATTTAATATACAATCTCTAATTATTTGACAAGATTCATCAATCTCTTTCTTGTTTATGACAAGAGGAGGAGCAAAACGTATAATATTACCATGTGTTGGTTTTGCAATTAATCCCTTTTCTTTCATTTTTAAACATATGTCCCAACCTGTTGAACTGTCTTCAGAATCATTAATTACTAGAGCATTTAAAAGTCCTTTTCCCCTTATAAGATTTACAAGATCTGATTCTTTTGCTAAATCATTCATTTTTTTTCTAAAATAGTTTCCCATTAACATTGCATTTTCTTCAAGGTTTTCATCTTTTATTACTTCAAGTGCAGTTTTGGCAACAGCACATGCAAGAGGATTTCCTCCATATGTTGATCCGTGTTCTCCTGGTTTTATGCACATCATTATTTCATCATCTGCTAAAACGGCAGATACCGGTAAAACTCCTCCTGATAATGCTTTTCCAAGAATAAGGACATCAGGTCTAGCATCTTCATAGTCAGTAGCAAGCATTTTTCCAGTTCTAGCAATTCCTGTTTGAACTTCATCAGCCATAAAAAGAACGTTATACTGAGAACATAATTTTTTAACTCCAGCTAGATATCCTTCATCGGGAACAACTACTCCAGCTTCTCCTTGAATAGGCTCTACCATAAATGCGCAGACATTACTGTCTTGAAACGCTTCTTCTAAAGAATTTAAATCATTGTAGGGAACTAATTCATATCCTGGCATAAAAGGACCAAAATCTTTGTATGACAGTGGGTCATTAGAACTAGATATTGCTGCTAATGTTCTTCCCCAAAAATTTCCGTTAGCAAAAATAATTTTTGCTTTATTTTCTTCAATACCTTTTATTAGATAACCCCATTTTCTGGCTAATTTATTTGCAGTTTCACCTCCCTCTACACCAGTATTCATTGGAAGTACTTTATCATAATTAAAATACTTAGTAACATATTCTTCATATTCTCCTAGAACATCATTATAAAAGGCTCTTGAAGTAAGTGTTAATATTTTGGATTGCTCAATTAGTGAATTGATTATTTTTGGATGGCAATGACCTTGATTTACTGCAGAATAAGCTGATAAAAAATCAAAATACTTTTTACCTTCAACATCCCAAACATATACTCCTTCTCCTTTTGATAGAACGACAGGAAGCGGATGATAATTATGTGCTCCGTATTTATTTTCAAGATTTATTGCTTTCAAACTATTTTTTATCATATTAAGGTAATTTTATTATTAATAAAATTATATAAATTATTAAATAATAAAAACTAAGACGAGGTTTGTTATTATTTACAGTTTTACGATATTTGCGTGCTAATTAAAAAAACTGTCATGTCTAAAGTTTGTCAGATCACTGGAAAAAGAGCTAGAGTAGGTAATAATGTATCTAAAGCTAAGAATAGAACTAAGAGAATGTTCTATCCTAATCTTCATTTAAAAAAGTTTTATATACCTGAAGAAGATAAATGGATAAAAATTAAGATTTGTTCATCAGCTCTTAAATCTATTAATAAGTTTGGAATTAGTGCAGTTTTAAAAAAAGCTAAAGAAAAAGGAACTTTAACTATATAATTATGGCTAAAAAAGGAAATAGAACTCAAGTTATTTTAGAATGTACAGAACATAAGAAATCGGGTCATCCTGGCACATCTAGATATATATCTACAAAAAATAAAAAAAATACTCCTGATAGAATTGAGTTAAAAAAATATAATCCAATTCTTAGAAAATATACAATTCATAAAGAAATTAAGTAATGGCAAAGAAAGTAGTAGCATCTTTAAGAAATAAGTCAGGCGTAAAATATGCGAAATTGGTTAGGTCAGTAAAATCTGATAAAACAGGAGCATATAAATT
>JAPYTU010000067.1:1381-8074 GCA_029940715.1 Cytophagales bacterium | reverse complement strand
TGAATGGAAAGATAAAAACTTTAAAATCGTTGCTATAATGGTTATTCTCTTTGGTATAATATTTTCATCAATAAATTATAACCCTATAATAATTATAAAGCTAGCTCAGTTTATTAATGGACTATTTCTTCCTCTAATATCAATTTTTCTTTTATGGGCTATAAATCAAAAAAAAATTATGGGTAATTATATCAATTCTACAAGTTATAATTTATTAGGTATTGTTATCATTATGGTTTCAATATTAATTGGTTTAAAAAGTTTGATTACGATATAATGAAAAATATTGATATAAACTGTGATATGGGCGAAAGCTATTACGATAAAAAAATAGGTAATGACAAACAAATCATGAAATACATAAGCTCTTGTAATATTGCATGTGGTTTTCATGGAGGAGATCCTTATACTATTTCAAAAACTATAGACTACGCACTAATAAATAATATAAAAATTGGAGCTCATCCATCTTTTAATGACATAGAAGGTTTTGGAAGAAGAATAGTAAAAGTATCTAATAAGCAACTAAAAAATGAAATTATATACCAAATTAGTGCTATAAAAGGTATGGTAGAATCTAAGGGAGGAACACTAAATCACGTAAAAGCACATGGTGCATTATATAATTTAGCAACTAAAAATAATGATATAGCTAACATTATAATTGAATCAATATCTGAAATTGATAAAAAATTATTGATTTATGGACCATCAATGATGGAATGGGAAACAATAGCTAAAAGGCATCAAATAAAATACATAAAAGAAGTTTTTGCAGATAGAAATTATAATGATGATCTGACTCTAGTTAATAGAAAAAATAATAATTCAATGATTGAAGATGTAAACTTAATGATAATTCATTTAAAAAAAATAATAAACAAAAATTTTGTAGAGACAATAAACAAAAAAAAAATAGCTATTGAAACAGATACAGTTTGCATCCATGGAGATCAAAAAAATGCTCTATTATTCGCAAAATCTATTTATAATGAATTTAAAGATTTAATTAAATAGATAAAGTTGTGTTTGAAATTATAAATATTGGAGATTCTTTTGTATCAGTAAATTTTAAAGAAAAAAAAATAAATTTATTTGAAATCTCAAAACAACTTGAAAAAAGTAACATTAAAGAAATTGAAAATATAGTATGTTCAAATTCATCTATAGGAATAGAATATGACTCTGATAGAACCAACTTTAAAATCATAAACGATAAAATAAATAATTATTTACAATCTTTAAAGATTAATTCTAAAAAGAAAAAAACAAAAATATGGACTATCCCAATTTGTTATGACAAAGAATTTGCACTTGATATAGAAAAAATTTCACAATCAACAGACTTATCAAAAAGTTCAATTATAAAAATACATTTAAATCAAGTTTATAAGGTAAATATGATAGGCTTTATTCCTGGTTTTGTTTACATGAAAACCCTAAATGATCAATTAAAAATTAGCAGAAAAAAAAATCCAAGACTAACAGTTCCAGAAGGATCTATAGGGATAGCAGATAACATGTGTGGTATATATAATATTCAGAGCCCTGGAGGATGGAACATCATAGGAAGAACACCTTTATCTTTTTTTTCAATTTATAATTCACCACCTATTAAAATAAAACCAGAAGATGAAATTAAATTTAAAAAAATAAATAAAAAGGAGTTTTTTAAAATTTTATATGAAAAATAACTACATAAAATTTCTTAGTTCAGGTACACTTACGACAATTCAAGATTTAAAAAGAAAAGGATATAAAAAATATGGCATACCTGAATCAGGACCTTTAGATAAAAAATCTTCAATGTACGCTAACTTTCTAGTTGGAAACCCTTTAAAAAATGAAGTGATTGAAACAACTTTTAAAGGCCCTAAAATTAAATTTTATTTTAACTGTTATATTGGTATAACAGGAGCAGAATCAAATATTAAGGTTAACAATAGAAAAATTAATATAAACAAAACCATAAGTATTTTTAAAAATGACATATTAGATATAGGTAATATTATAAATGGTAATAGAAATTACATAGCTGTTAATGGTCAGTTTGATATTAATCCAGCTTTTGGAAGTTTATCGACATATGAAAAAATACTTATAGGAGGAATTAAAGGTAAAAAATGTAAAAAAAATGATGTTATATATATAAATAAATCAAATAAAGTTCCTTTTAAAGTTATAAGTGAAACCTTAATTAAAAAATACGATAAAAAAAATTATACCATAAGAATTATTAAGGGGCCTGAATGGAATATTCTAACTAAAGATGATAAAAACAACTTACTAAAAAACAAATACAAAATCAATTCACAGAGCGATAGAATGGGAATTAGATTAATTGGAAAAGAGATGAAAATGAAAAAATTATTAGATTTTGAAAGTTGTCATGTATTTAGAGGAGTTGTTCAATGTCCAAAAAATGGGAAACCAATCATTCTAATGAATGATTGCCAAACAACTGGAGGATATCCTAGAATTGCAATAATTGCAAAAAAAGACATTGATTTATTGTCTCAAATAAATCCAAATAAAACAATATCATTTAAGATTATAACACTTGAAGAATCTGAAAATCTAATATCCTACTCTATTAGAAAAGAAAAAAAATTATTAATCTAAGACGTTATAATTATTTTGTATCAGATTAAATTTTGACTTAATTTCATCTAATCTAATATATGCATCATTTCCTGGTTTTTGATCAGCTCTACTTAACATTGACATTAGATAGCTTAACTGATTTATAAGCATAGGTTGCATGTAAGGACCTTCTTTAATAGAAATTTTATTTTTTATTAATTTTAATTGTTTAACTCTTTTATTATTATTATTATTTTTTAACTCATTATTTAACTTGAATTCAAATTGCCTTAAATCACTAAGTAGAGAAGTTGTTTCAAGTAAAAAGTTTTCTTGCTCTACATAAGTATCATCATTTATATGAGATAACCTAGGATCAGGTAAAACACTGAATTTTTTCTCAAACTTCTTATCATCAATCTGCATAACAACCCTATAATTTCCAGGTTTTACAAGTGGACCATTTCTATATGATCTACTAACATTATTATGCCAAGAACCCTTATGTCGCATATTCCAATGAAACCTATTTATTCCTTGTTTTAAAGAAATTGAACTACTTGAAATAGATATAAAATCATTTGTAGACATTGAAAATTCTTCTATTGATTCTTCTTTATTTACACTAGAATAAGAGTTAATTAAATTATTGTTTGAATTGTAGATCGAAAAAATAATTTTTTCAACATTACCATTTACTAAATAATCAAAATCTATACTTGGTTCAGAATAACTAATATGGTTATTGTTTCCAGATCTATATCTATATCTAATAGAATTATTCACAGGATATAAATTTATATCTTCACTTAAATTATGTCTTAATAAATTAATATTATCTAAAATCCAAAATGATCTTCCCATTGTAGATAAAATTAGATTTCCTCTATAAATCTTAATATCTGTAACAGGTGTCACTGGTAAATTCAACTGTAAACTTTCCCAATTTTTTCCATCATCATAAGAAACATACATTCCAAACTCTGTTCCTGCATATAATAATCCTTCCCTTATAGGATCTTCTCTTAAAACCCTAACAGGATAATTATTTGGTATTCCATTAGTTATTAATTCCCATGATTCTCCAAAATCTAATGTTTTATAGATATATGGTTTCCAATCACCTAATTGATATCTTAAAATTGTTACATAAGCTTTTTCCCTTTTAAAATGTGATGGTTCAACAGAATCAACTCTCCCTCCATTATTTACATCATCTGGAGTTACGTTATGCCATGTAATACCACCGTCTTTAGTTAAATGAATTGGACCATCATTAGAACCAATCCACAAAACACCTTCAACTAGAGGAGATTCTCTAATTGAATATATTGTACTATAATATTCTTCACCCGTTATATCTCTAGTAATAGGGCTTCCAGATATTACCTGTTTGTCATCTTCAAAAGCAGTTAAGTCTGGAGAAATTGTTTTCCATGTTTTACCATCATCAATAGTTTTATGAAGATATTGAGAGCCATGGTAAATAACATTAGGATTATGTGAAGAAACAAAAATTGGTGCAACTCTCTGAAATCTATATTTTAAATCTTTGGGGTTATGTCCATAAATATTAGAAGCTCCTACATAATATTGCATTTCTTGTCCAGTCAACTTATTAAATACACCAAACCTACCTTTGCAATTAGAATAAACTATATTATGATTTCCAGGTTTAGGAACGGCAGGACCTGTCTCACATCCACCTGTGTTAATTATGTAAGCATTAGGTCCAGCTTGTACACCATAGGGTGGCCTGCTAGGAACAGCTATTGTTGAACTATTATCCTGTTGACCAGCATATAACCAATATGGGTATTGGTCATCTACTTCAACCTGATATAATTCTGCTGTAGGTTGATTAAATTGTGTAGTCCATGTTTTCCCAGAATTAAAAGTAATATTAGCACCTCCATCATTTGATTGTATCCATATCGACGTATCATTTGGATTTATCCAAATATCATGATTATCCCCATGAGGTGTAGATTTTGATTTCCATGTTTTACCACCATCATTAGAGACCATAAATCTATTTGCACTTGAATACAAAGTGTTAGAATTTTTTGGGTTTGACTCAACATTCAAATAATAAAATGGCCTATTAACTAATTCTTCTCTAGTATTCATTAATTCAAATGATTTTCCCCTATCAAGTGATCTATAAATACCACCTTTACCATCGGATGCTTCAATCATTGCATATAATTTATTAGGATCTTCTTTGGATACGGCTAAATCAATTTTTCCAATATAGCCTTTTGGAAGTCCATCTGATAATTTCATCCAAGTATTTCCAGCATCAACTGACTTATATATACCACCATTTAATGAACCACTAATAATTGTCCAAGGTTTTCTTTCAGCTCTCCAAGATGCAGCATATATAATATCTGAATCATCTGGAGCTAATTCTACATCAACAATACCAATTGAGTCAGAAACAAATAGAATTTTTTTCCATGATTTCCCTCCATCAATAGTTTTATAAAGACCTCTTTCTTTATTTTTTTGAAAAGGCTGACCTATTGCAGCAACGTATACATTATTTTGATTATTTGGATCAATTTCAACTGCACCTATCTGACCCGTATTTTTAAGACCAATAAAATTCCATGATTTTCCAGCATCTGTAGATTTATAGATTCCTTTTCCAACAATTAAATTAGACCTAAGGCCATCAGTTCCTGTTCCTACGTATATGATATTAGGATTTTTTTGATAAACATTTATTGCACCAATCGAAGGAGATTTAAAATAACCATCTGAAATATTTTTCCATGTAGTTCCAGCATCTGTAGTTTTCCATAAACCCCCACCAGTTGTCCCCATATAAAAAGTGTATTTTAAAGATTCAACACCGTGAACACTTGTTACTCTACCTCCCCTAGTAGGCCCTACATTTCTATATTTAAGATTATTAAAGCGTATTTTATTTTCATTAGCTAAACTATTAAAAGGTCTATTTATATAAACTATTGAAATAGTTATTAATATTATGATTTTCAAATTCATATTAATTTTTTAATTTATTATAAACTGCATTAGTTATCATTATATCCTGAACTGCAACACCAGTCAAATCTGCTACAGTAATATCATTTTCTGATTTTCTATAACTAATTTTAGAATCTATTACTAGACCTAATTCTACAAGATTATTCTTATCAATTAGATTTTCATCTATTGCTTTTTTTGTTTCACCTCTTTCTAAACACTGAGATATACTATCAACTACTAAACAGTCTGCTATTTTAAGTATGTTTGGATCAAGTTCTTGTTTCTCGTGTGTATCTGATCCAACTGCAGTTATATGTGTACCCTTTCTAAGATCTCCTTCATTAATTAATGGTTTAGTAGCACTTGTTGTAGTAACTATTAAATTAGCTTTAGAACATAGTTCTTTTGAAGAATTAACTGGTTCTAGAAGAAAACCCATCTTTGACATATCATCAATGTATTTATCTGTATTTTTCTTATTTCTACCTAGTACAACAACATCTTTACAGTCTGAAACCAATGCTAAACATTCAAGCTGCATCCTTGCTTGAATACCAGTACCCAAAATTCCAATTTTATTTATTCTTTTAGGAGCTAAATACTTAGCACAAATAGCGCCAGCTATCCCAGTTCTTATATCCGTTAAATGTCCCTCATCATGTAATACACATTTTAAATAACCAGAATTCTTATCAAACATTACCATTAATCCATGACTCGTACTTAAACCAAGAAAATTATTTTTTGGAAATCCAGAAGCAATTTTTATGACATAGTTTTCATCACTTTTTATATAGCCATATTTAATATGAACATCTCCTGGTGGATTATCAAAAATAAGCTCTCCAACAGGAGGAACTATAGAATTACCTCTTGAATATTCAACAAAACCTTTTTCTATTGGCTTAATTAAATCTAAACCCTTAAGTGCTTTATCTATTTGATTGCGATTATAAATTAAAGAGCTCATAAAATTGATTTTAATGTATGATTTCCAATATTTCCACCACATATTACTATACCAACATTCATTCTCTTAAATAATTTTTTATTTTTTAAAAAAGCAGCAACTGATACTGCTGCAGCTCCTTCAATTACTAATTTCTCATT
>JAPYTU010000067.1:0-1281 GCA_029940715.1 Cytophagales bacterium | reverse complement strand
TCTTTTATTTGATTAATCATTTCAACTCCAATCGTTCCTTGACCAGAAATCACATCAATATCATTATAAGGAGAGACAAATGATAAATTATTCTCTTCAGCATATGAAATTGCTGATGATTCAGCAATTAAAGAATCATTCCCAGAATATTTTATTTCAACACCGTACTTTTTTATTAATTTAACTTTTAAAGGAACAGCATTCTCAGGAACATAAACCAAGCCCTTCATTTTTAAATTCCTTAAAGAGTATGCAACTGCAGCTCCATGATTACCAGAAGATGCGGCAACAACTCTAATTGATTTATCGGGTAAATTTAAAATCTTATTCATTGCACCCCTTAACTTAAATGATCCTGTATGTTGAAAATTTTCAAGCTTTAAAAAAACATTAGTATCTGATATTGATGATAAATTTTTTGAATAAATTAAAGGTGTCTTAACTATGTGTTTTTTAATATTATTATATGCCGTTTGACATGATTCTTTTAAGTCATACCTTTCCATTCCTATTTTGAAAATTTTGAATTATTAACTTTTTTTAATTTTTTAAATGGTAAAGATAATAATGTTCCTAAATTATTAGTTTCAGATTTATCCATATAAGTATCAATACCATAAACAACAGATTTTTGTTTATTGATAAAAGAAAAAGTATTAAACAATCTATCCCATATTGAAAAAATATTACCATAATTTGAATCTGTTAAAGGCATTTCATAGTGATGGTGAATTTTATGCATGTTTGGAGTAACTAAAACATAAGAAAGTATAGCATCTATTTTTTTTGGAATATTAATATTTGCGTGAGTAATATGAGCAAATAAAACAGATAAACTTTGGTAAAGCATTACCATTCCAATTGAAGCTCCTGAAACAAAAACACCAATAAATGTAAAAATTATCCTAAATACTGTTTCACCAGGATGATGCCTCAAACCAGTTGTAACATCTACATTCATATCACTGTGATGCACTAAATGAAATTTCCACATCCAAGGTACTTTATGTTGAATAAAATGAACCAAATAAGCACCTATTAAATCCAACATTAAAAGAGAGATTATAACATCAGCCCATATAGGTAAATTAAAAATATGAATGACACCTATTTGTTCACCTTCTACATATAATGTTGATTTCAATAATAAAAAAGCAAAGCCAAACCCTATAATAGCTGTTGTAGTAGTAAAAAATATATTTAAAAGAGCATGATTAATTTTTTTATATCTAAAAGAATATAGGGGTATCATACCTTCAAGTAACCAAAAAAATACTATTC
>JAPYTU010000066.1:4499-8207 GCA_029940715.1 Cytophagales bacterium | reverse complement strand
CTAGTTTTACAACGTCAGGTGGACTCAAGGATGGTAACTGGGTCTTTGATTTTGTAAAACAGTGAGGTTAAATAATCTCTATTCTATAGTATTTATTTACATATTTATTAGCTTAATCTATGTAGAAAATACCTATTCTCAAATCATGTATCCAGGAACTCCAGAATTAATAGGTAGTGAAGAAGATTTTTGGGTGTGGGAAACAGATACCTGTACTTATACTATGACTCCTGATGGATCAGTAAGAGCTTATAGAGATAGTAATGATAAAATTATTGTTTCTCTTCCCCATTATGAGAATTATAGATTAATCGGTACTTCTTTTGATAATCTAATAAATGATTGTAATGTTATATTATCATCTAACTGGAATACGGATCCTTCAAAGCATGATAGTCAGCATTGGTTGGGAGGAGGATATACTGAAGATGGTATTAATGTTTATGCATTGGTTCATAATGAAAATAGTTCTAGAACTAGTGATGCAGAAGCAGGAGAGTATTATAGTACATCTATTGTTTATTACTCATCCTCTGATGGTGGAGCTACGTGGACAAGGCCTTTAGATTACGTAGTTTATTCTGAGTCAGATAATACTACAGGTTATACTTTCAATGATGTGGGTCATATTGGAGTTGAAGGAAAATCAAATATTATAAAACATGACGGATATTATTATACATTAATAGAAACAAATCTCATTGAAGTTAATAATGGAAGAGCTTCTCAAAGTCTAACCTATATAATTAGAACTAACGATCTCTCTGATCCAAATAGTTGGAGGGGTTGGGATGGAACAGGATATAATGTTGTACTTGGGGATAGGTATAATGAAACAATAAACACTAACTCATTTGCTCATTTAAATAAAGGGACTGTATGGGAAGGGAATGTTGCTTATCATAATGAAAATTTATTATATAGCAATTATTTTGAAAAATTTATGATAGTGGGTTTTGGTCAGTTTAATAATAAAAATGGAGTGTATTATACTTTATCTGATGATTTAATACACTGGTCTCAAAGAATACTTGTAAAAACCTGGGATTCTGATGATTATATTGTAGGTGAAACTGACACTAGGGAAAGGAGCAATTTTCAATATAGAGTTTCTTATGCTGGTGTGGTTGATCATAATTCTACTGATAGAAACTTTAATACAGTTGGTCAGGAAGCTTATTTATATTGGACTGAGAATCAACCTAATGTAGGAGCTCCTACGTGTCCAAATGGTTTAAGTTGTGGTGCTTATGATAGAAAAATTAAAAGACAAAAAATTAAATTTACAAAAAGGGAAGTTTCAGAATTCATTGTTGATGGCGCTGGTGATCTTGAAGACAAAAAACAAGGAGATGGTGTTGCTACTACTACAGCTAATAAAACAAGCTTAAGATCTGCACTTTTAGAGAATAGATATCGTCCACCTTGGGCAACTGATGAAGTGTTAACAATAAAATTTAATTTACCTGCTACCAAAAAAACCATTACTCCTGCATCTCTTTTTTTAGAGCCAGAGTGGCCTTTTATTCTTGATGGAACAACTGAGACTGGTTATTCTGGAAATACTTCTGATTTCAGTGATGGTTTAAACCATAATCCCATAGTTAAAATTGAAGGTGAATCTGCTATAATAAACTTAAAAGCTGGAAATTCTGAAATTAAGGGAATGGATATATATTCTGTAACAGCTCTAGGAAATAACAATAAGATTACAAATTCTATTATTCAAAATTTAACAGTTGAGGGTAAGAATAACACAATAGGAGTTAAGGACTCAGGTCCGAATTTAATTTACAAGAATATCATTATTAAAGGTGATAGTAATACGATTCAAGGTAATTATATAGGTACCAATAAAGCAGGTGATTCCACTCAAACTGTAATTTCTCATTCGGACCCAATTATTGGGATTAAATCATCTTATAACACCATAGACAACAATTTAGTTGCCCTTCTTGGCACTTCTCATAATGGGATACAAATAGAATCAGATGCTAAATATAATACCATAAAGAACAATTATATTAGCGTGACTCCAGATGGTTCAACTGCTTTTTCTTCTATGGGTGCTGATGGGATAAAATTAAATGGAAATAATGCAACTAATAACACCATAGAAAACAACGTAATTGGAAACAATGAAGCTGGAATTAGTTTGAATGATTCACATAACAACGAATTATATGATAATAAAATTGGTATTGGACCAAACGACGAAAATATTAATGTAGGGACGGGAATATGGATTAATCAAAGTTCTTCTGGAAATACAATTGGTTCAGAAACAAAACCAAACAATATTCAAAACAATACAACAGGATTATCATTTTTAAATTCATCAGCCGAAAATGATGTAAATGCTAATAGTATTTATAATAACACAACTAACATATATAATAATACAGCAGATTTTAGTTTTCATTCGATTGGATTAAATGACACTAACGATTCAATCCATTTTTATTTTGATTCTTTATCTAACTCAGTTGAATATATAGAATTTTATGGATCAGATACTGAAAGCGCTAGAGAAGGTAAAGATTTTTTAAAAAAAATAACTCCTAGTGATATCTCAAGTTTATATTATAGTTTGTTAAAAAATTTTGATACTAGTACTTATCCATATATTACTACAATTGTAAAAAGAAGTGGTGTAAACATTTCTAACTATAATGAGTCTCAAAAAATTCTTTCTGATGCTCTTACTCCAAAAATTGAGTTAAGTAAATATTCTATAACAGAAAATCATTCAAATACTACTAATACTGGTAAAGAAATTACCTTATCTAATAATGGAAATTATGCTTTAAATTGGTATGTTACAGGAGAAAATGAACATTCTTATTTAGAACCTGATAATGGAACTTTAGCAACTTCTGAGTCAGCTATTATTGGTGTTACATTTGATTCTAGAGAACTTCCAAATCAAGATACGTGTTTTGTTATCAGATTTAAATCAAATGATGTTAATAATCCAAAAGTTGATTTAACTGTTTGTTACGATTTTGATGGTGATGATAATAGAAGTCCTGTTATTGAAGATCAAACATTTAGTGTTGATGAAAACTCTTCTTATGGCACATGGATTGGTGCCGTGGTAGCTTCTGATTCTGACGGTGATAATTTAACGTTTACTATATCAGGAGGAACGGGTCAGGGAACTTTTGCGATAGATAATCTTGGAAATTTATCAGTTTTAAATAATGGTGAACTTGATTACGAAAAGAACACATCTTTATTTATTGGTGTTGTAGTTAGTGATGGAACAGAATCATCAATTGGAACTATAACTGTTGATATTAATGATGTAAGTGAAGTTGGGGATAATAATGCACCTGTTATAGCTAATCAGACATTTAGCATAGATGAAAATTCTGCTAATGGGACATGGATTGGTGCCGTGGTAGCTTCTGATTCTGACGGTGATAATTTAACTTTTTCAATCACAGGAGGAAGTGGAGAAAATACATTTCAAATTGATAATCTAGGAAACTTCTCAGTGAAAGATAATACTGCTCTTGATTATGAAACTAATACGTCTTTAAATGTAACTGTTGAAGTTAGTGATGGATCTCTTTCTACATCAGCTACCATCACTGTTAATATCAATGATGTAAGTGAAGTTGGGGATAATAATGCACCTGTTATAGCTAATCAGACATTTAGTATAGATGAGAATTCTTCTAATGGTACTGGTGTGGGGTCAGT
>JAPYTU010000066.1:0-4399 GCA_029940715.1 Cytophagales bacterium | reverse complement strand
TACTATAACCATTAATATCAATGACGTTGTTGAAATAGGTAATACTGCTCCTGTAGTTGAGGATCAGACATTTAGTATAGATGAGAATTCTTCTAATGGTACTGGTGTGGGGTCAGTTAGTGCATCGGATGCAGATGGTGATAATTTAACATTTTCAATCACAGGAGGATCAGGAGAAAATACTTTTAGCATAGACAATGATGGAAATTTGGCTGTTTCAGATAATACTGAATTAGACTATGAAGCAAATACTTCATTGATATTAACTGTAGTTGTAAGTGATGGTTCGGCTAGTGATGATGCTACTATAACCATTAATATCAATGACGTTGTTGAAATAGGTAATACTGCTCCTGTATCGATGGATGTAAGTGTTACTACAGATGAAGATACATCAGTAGATATTACTCTGTTGGCCACTGATGATGATGGAGATGCTTTAACTTATAGTTTGGTTACTGCTACAACAAATGGAACAGTTTCATTATCTGGATCTACTGCTCAATACACACCAACTACTGATTATAATGGATCTGATTCTTTTACTTACAACGCAAATGATGGAACAGATGATAGTAATACTGCAACAGTAACTATTACAATTACACCAGTTGATGATCCTTTAGGTATAGAATACACATCTTTTATTGATAAAATCTACCCTAATCCAACGGAAAATAATCTTATAATTATTTTAAAAGATAATTCTAAAGTTGAAAAAGTAGAGTTTGTTGATTTTAGTGGTAAAGTAATAATACCAAATAAAGTTGTGAAAACTCAAAATAGATTAGATATTAATGTATCTAATATAGTAGAAGGTATTTATCTATTACATATTATTGTAGATAAAGAAGTAAATAAAGTTAAGGTAGTAATAGAGAGATGAGAGTAAATATTTTCACAATTTTATTTTTTGTAAGTTTTTTTGGATTTTCTCAGATTAAAACACCTCAGCCAAGTCCAAGTTCAGAATTAGAACAAATGGTTGGTTTGACTGAAATAGAGGTTGAATATAATAGACCCTCAAAAAGAGGAAGAGTCATTTTTGGTGATTTAGTTCCATTTGGAAAGCTATGGCGAACGGGAGCCAATAGTAGTACTAAAATAAGTTTTTCAACAGGCGTTGAGATAAATGGAAATAAAATAAAAGAAGGAACTTATTCAATCTTCTCTATACCTAACAAAACTAATTGGGATATAATTTTATATTCAGATGCTGAATTATGGGGAGTTCCTAAAGATTGGGACGACAAAAAAATAGTATTTAAATCAAACTATAATTCTCTTAAATTTAATTCAGGAAATGAATTAGAAACATTTACCATTTCTATAAATAACGTTTCAAATAATTATTTTGATCTATCTATCGCATGGGATGATACATATGTTAAAGTTAGAATAGATGTACCTAGTCATCAAATGGTTGAGTATAGTATTGAATCAGCAATGAATGACTCGCCTAAAGTATCAGATTACTATGCTGCTGCGGTATATTACAGGCAAGAAAATATCAAATTAGATATTGCTCTTAAGTGGATTAACAAGGCTATGGAAATGACAGACAATCCTAAATTTTTTCAACTTAGACAACAATCTTTGATAATGGCTGCTAATGGTGATTATAAAGATGCAATTGAAGTGGCAAAAAAATCGTTAGAACTATCTGTTGAAGAAGATAATCAGGATTATGTTAAGATGAATAATGAGTCTATTGATGAGTGGTCTAAGAAACTTTAGTTATATATAATTCTAAAATTTAGAAACTAGAGAAAAAACTCGAAGAGAATAACTAAAAGATGATTTTATTAGCATTTAAAAAATAAGCTAGACTGTGCTTTGGCATAATCTGCTAATGCTTGTAGAGCTTTATAATGATTGTTTAGTCCCATGTTCGGGTACACGTAATTGAAGTTTTTGTGTCTCCAAAAGGTCATAGAAGCACCAGCGTATACGGTAAAAGGCTGTAGGGCTTTCTCTTCATCAGGTGTTAATTTAATCTCTTTTTTATAGCCTAATAAGAAAGATTTGACTTTCTTTTGGTTGAGGACCTTTCCTTCTGAGCATAGACCAATTATAGCCATTCCTATATCAAAAACGCGGTAATAATAGGTAGATTCCTCAAAGTCTATAATTGTCACACTTTTCTTGTCACTGCTGATGATAATATTGCTACAAAAAAGATCACTGTGAGTGAATGCTTTTGGTAAATCTATTTTTAAATAGGGTTGAATATATCGTCTAACTGCTTGAATCCAATCTTCAAACGATGTTTTAGGGGCATATTGATTTACTAATTTAAAATTTTCTTGTCCATAATCTAATGTTTTTGGCAAATAGTCAGGTGGAGGTACTTGATGTAATTTTCCTGTAGCTTCTCCAACTAATTCTATTATGTGGTTTGGAAGGGTATCCATTATTTCACCCTCAATAAAATGCTTTATTATGATGGGTTTTTTATTCCAACAAGTAACGGTTTGTCCATTGGTCGTCGAAACGGTTTGTGAGGCTTTAAAATTATTTTCATTTAGATGCAAAAGCAATTGCGCTAAAACTTTCACATGGTCCAGGGATTTATTTTCAAATAAACTTAGTACGTAATGATGATTATTTGCGGTGATTAAATAGTTTGTGTTTTCAGATCCTCCGCTTAATTTTTCTATATTAGTTAAATTTTTAATGGAATAGGGCATTAAAATGCGCGTTACGTCTTGTTTTTTCAAAATACTATATTGTTTCATTATCTTAAGTTATTTAATATTTTTATGATGTAGCTCCCAGTTTGTTTCCATAGTATTTATTAATGATTCATACAGATGTGTATAATCACAGGTATAACTTTTTTGGCATCGCTTCTTAGCATCTTCAATTGATGGGTGAGTTGCCTCTTTTGGTAAGGTTTTATTCTTGATAATTTGTTCTATGATTTCTGGAAATTTTGCTGGGTGTGCAGTGGCTAGGCAAATCAGTGTATCATCTCTGAGTGTTTCTTTTAGTTTTTTAGCGGCTGCCATTGCCACGCCTCCGTGAGGGTCTAGTAAATATTTTTCTTTTTCATATAAGTTTTTCATTGTTGTAAGTGTTTCTTCATCACTTATACTTAGTGATAAAAAACCTTTGCTATAGGCTTTGTAGGTGTTGGTATCAAATACTATTTTTCCTGTTTTTTCAAAAGTGTCCATCCAATTTTTAATTTTTTTTGTGTTTTTGTCCACACAAAAGTACAAATATCGCCAAAAGTTAATTGGTATAAGTATATCAATGGCTGAAGAAACTGTTTTGTGAATGGGTTCTTTAGAAAAAATACCTTGGTTGAAAAGACGATGAAGACAAGCATTTTTATTATTAGCCACTATTAAATTTTTAATAGGAAGGCCCATTTTTCGTGCTAAACCACCTGCACAGAGGTTACCAAATGCACCAGAAGGCACGACTATATTGACGGTATGATTAGTGTGCTTACTAATTTTTAGATATCCATAGAAATAGTGAACTGTTTGCATCATGACACGTCCCCAATTTAGTGAGTTTACACTTGATAGTTTGAGTTTTTTTTTGAACGATTTGTTTCTATATAGTTTATTAATGACTACGTCTAAATCATCTCCACCTTCAGGACAATTGTACACACCTACTGGATGGATATTAGGATATTGAAGTGTGGTCATTTGGCGTTCTTGTGATTCGGTGATTAAGTCTTTTGGATAGAGTAACCAACCATCCAAATTAGATTTTCCTGCAATGAAGTGGGCAGCAGCAGGACCTGTGTCACCTGTTGTAGCTACGATTGCGCTTAGGTGTTGTTTATTTCTTTTTAGAAAAAAATTTACCAGATTAACCAAAAAAGACATTCCTATATCTTTAAAAGAGAGGGTAGGACCATAAAAGAGTTCCATAACATAGGTTTTTTTGTATGATTTTAACGCATAGAACGGGATAACCTCCTCATGCTCAAAGGTATCATAAGATTCGTCGAGTAGTCCTTTTAAGTCATCAGAAGAAATAATATTAAGATCTATAAATAAGGAGAGGATATTAAAGGCTAGTTTTTTGTAACTTAAATCTCGCCATTGGTTTAGTTGTGAAACATTTATCTCTGGTAGTGATTCAGGTACATAAAGACCACCATCAGGAGCATATCCAGCTAGTATTGCCTGTTCGAAATTAACGACTTTTCCACCTCCTTTGGCACTTCTATAAAGCATTACAGTAATTTCATAGAATCTGGATCCCAGTCTACTGGCTTACCTTGATAATAACCTTCATTTGCCAAAAGGGCTGCTCCAGCAGCTCTTAATCCGAAAATAGGATTTTCAACAACTTCTTTATTATTTCGTATGCTTTGGAAAAAATTATAAAAATGATCGTAATGGGATCCTTTATAATTTTTTGGGGCTTCATA
>JAPYTU010000065.1 GCA_029940715.1 Cytophagales bacterium | reverse complement strand
AGAAGGTATCTATCTATTAAATATTACAACAGATAAAGAAGTACATAAAGTTAAGGTAGTGATAGAGAGATAACTAGTTATCTAATCGAAGAAATATAGTTTTTTACAGATTCCCTCAATTTACTTTTAGATATTGACTGAATAAATTTAGTTCCAATTATTGCACCATTTGAATAATTACAAGCTACTTGAAAAGATTTTTTATCAGATATTCCAAAACCAATAATAGTAGGATTTATCAACTTTAATTCATTAATCCTATTAAAATATTCAACTTGATTATCACTAAAAATACTTTTTTTACCAGTTATTGAAGAAGACGAGACAACATAAATAAAACCATTCGATATCTTATCAATCTTACTAATTCTTTCAGCTGAAGTATTAGGGCTCACAAGAGAGATATAAGACAAATTGTTTTTATCAAATAACTCTTTGAAACTAACCAAATAATCATCTAAAGGAAGATCAGGTAAAATAACGCCATCAATTCCACATTCAATTAATTTTTCTATGAAATTAGTATATCCATACTGATATAGTGGATTTATATAACCCATCAAAATAATTGGTATTTGTGTGATTTTTCTAATATTTAATAATTGTTTAAAAAGAACTTTTATATTCATACCATTCTCTATAGCTCTGTTACTAGATTCTTGAATTGTTGGCCCATCAGCTATTGGATCAGAGAAAGGCATACCTACTTCAATCATATCAACACCACACTCATCAAGTGTTTTAATTATCTCAACTGTATCATTAATATTTGGGTATCCAGCAGTAAAATAAATGCTTAGAATATTTTTTTTCTTCTCACTAAAAAGTTTATTTATCCTATTCATATTAGTATTTTCCCCACTTTATATATGTTTCAAGATCTTTATCTCCCCTACCGGAAAGATTTACAACTACAACTTTATCTTTTATATTTAATCTATCAAATACTGCAAAAGCATGAGCTGTCTCAATAGCAGGAATAATTCCCTCAAGTCTACTTAATTCAATTCCTGCTTTCATAGCATCATTATCTTCAACACTTAGATATTGCCCCCTCTTTGAATCGTATAAATGTGCATGAAGAGGCCCTATTCCAGGATAATCTAAACCAGCAGATATAGAATATGGTTCTGTAACTTGTCCATTTTCATCTTGCATTAAAAGTGTCTTACTTCCATGCAATACTCCTTCTTTACCTAATTGAGTTGTTGCAGCAGATTTTTTAGATTCTATACCGAGACCTGCAGCCTCTATCCCAACTAAATTAACTTTGAGGTTATCTAAATAATGATAATAAATTCCAGCAGCATTACTCCCCCCTCCCACACACGCTAAAATATAATCTGGATATTCCCTACCCTCAACCTCTTTTAGTTGTAATAACAATTCTTCAGATATTACAGATTGAAACCTTGCAACCATATCAGGATAAGGATGTGGACCTACTACAGAACCGATGATATAATGGGTATCATTAGGGTTATTTATCCAGTGTCTCATTGCCTCATTCGTTGCATCTTTTAATGTTTTGCTGCCAGATGTAACAGATCTTACCTCAGCTCCCAATATTTTCATCCGCTCAACATTTGGTCTCTGTCTAGAAATATCAACTTCACCCATATAAATAATACAATCCATTCCCATAAGAGAGCAAACCGTTGCCGTAGCTACCCCATGCTGCCCTGCACCTGTTTCAGCAACTATTTTAGATTTTTTTAACTCTTTAGCAAGAAGAATTTGACCAACAGTATTATTTATTTTATGAGCACCAGTATGGCACAAATCTTCCCTTTTTAAGTAAATTTTTGAACCATACTTCTTCGAAAGTCTTTTAGCAAAATATAAAGGGGTTGGCCTCCCTACATAATGTTTTAATAAATAATTAAAATTTTTATTAAAGGACTTAGTGTTTATAATTGATAAATAATTCTTATTAAGCTCCTCTATATTAGAATAAAGCATTTCTGGAATATACGACCCTCCAAATTTTCCATAATAACCAGTCTTATTCACATCATATTTCATCTTTCTAATTTTTTAAAAAGTTTTTTTATAATTTTTAAGTCTTTATAACCAGGATACTCTTCAAATTTACTATTAATGTCAATACCATATAAATTTGAATTATTATTTAAAAAATTTAATTCATCAATATTATCTAACGATATTCCTCCACTTAAAAAAAAAGGAATTTTAATATCAATTTCATTTAATATTTTCCAATCAAATTTCTTTCCAGAACCTCCGTAATTAATTGAATTATAATCAAATAATGCAAAATCTATACTATTTGTGTACATATTAAGTTTTTTAAAATCATCCTTACCTTTTATATGAAATGTTTTAATGACTTTAAGATTTTTACGTCTTAAAACCTCACAATAGTCTACAGACTCTTCTCCGTGTAGCTGAATGTATTTAAAATTATAATTAGAAGATATATCAATAACTTTATCAACCTCTTCATTAACAAATACAGCTACTTTATTTTTATGTAATTTAACAAAGTCAGTGTTTTTATTTTTCATCAAATATCTAGGAGAATTAGGATAAAAAATAAAACCATAATAATCAAAAGAATACTTACTGAGTTGAATTAAATTAAACTCATTAGTTATACCACATACCTTTATCTTAAAATTATTCATATAATGATTTCATAAAATTTAAACAAGCATTAGATGGATCATTAGTTTTCATAAAATTTTCTCCAATTAAAAAACCATTAAAACCATAACTTTTAAGTTTAATGATATCTTCCTTATTAAAAATTCCACTTTCTGAAATTTTACAAAAATCTTTTGGTATAAAAGATGATAATTTTATCGAATTATTAATATCAGTAGTGAAATTATTTAAATTTCTATTATTAACCCCTACTATATCAACGTAAGGATTTAAAGAATAATTTAATTCTTCTTCAGAATGAACTTCAAGTAAGACTTCTAAACTTAAAGATTTTGCTAGTTTTGAAAATTTTAAAATCTCTTTATCATTAAGACAAGATGCTATTAATAATATAACATCTGCTCCAATTGATTTAGACTCGATTAATTGAAATTCATCAATAATAAAATCTTTTCTAAGCATAGGAATACTTAATTCTTTTCTTGAACTGACAAAATCTTTATTATTACCTCCAAAAAATAATTCGTCAGTCAAAATTGAAATACCTGATGATTTTGCATTTTGGTATCCTTTTGTAATAGTAACCGCATCTGCATTTAAATTTATATTTGGTTTAGATGGAGATTTTCTTTTAAACTCTGAAATTATTCCAAAACTATCTTCTTTAATAATTTTGTTCTTTAAAGAGTAAGTTTCTATTTCAAAATATTCAGATTGCTCAAGTGATTTAATATCAATTATTTTTTTTAATTGGTTGACATGTTTCTTCTTTTCTAAAATAATTTTATCTAGTATATTTCTCATATATCCATTAATGATTTAAAGCATTTATATGCATTTCCGGATTCTATAGAATCTTTTGCAATTAAAATTCCATCCTCAATTGAATGAAGATTTTTAGCACAATAAATTGCAACTCCTGCGTTTGCTAAAACAACATCCATCTGTTCTTTTGTAGATTTATTTTTTAAGATATTCAAAAATATTCTAGCTGAATCTTTAATGTTTTTTCCTCCTGCCAAACTTTTAGGCGAAACTGGATTTAGTTTTAAGTCCTTAGCTTCAAGCATAACATCATAGGTATTTGAATATAATTTAAATGGACCAGTTAGAGATATCTCATCATAACCGTCAATACCATAAACAATACAATAATTTTTATCTGTTTTATTATATATATGAGAGTAAAGTCTAAATATCTGAGAATTAAATACACCAATAAGTTGACTTTTTGGCTGAAGAGGATTTACCATTGGGCCAAGCATGTTAAAAAATGTTTTAACACCTAATTCTGTTCTAATAGGAGAAATGTTTTTTAGAGAAGGATGAAATAGTGGTGCATGTAAAAAACAGATATTAGCTTTCTCTAATGACTTATTAATATTCTCTATTTTATTTGTAAATGTATGACCAAAATGAGAAATAATATTTGAGGAACCACAACTTGATGAAACACCATAATTTCCATGCTTTGAAACTTTTATTCCTGCACCAGCCACAACAAATGATGAAACTGTTGATATATTAAAAGTATCTTTACCATCTCCACCAGTACCACATAAATCAATTAAATTTTTATTATCTACATCTAATTTTAAAGCCATTTCAATCATAGCTTCTCTAAAACCATCAAGCTCATCTACGGTTATTTCTCTCATCAAAAAAACAGTTAAAAAAGAAGCTATTTGGGAATTATTAGCACTTCCATCTGTAAGGGAGAATAAAACATTTTTAGCTTCTTCCTTAGTCATTATTTTATGGTTATATAAATCTTTTAGTAAATTTTTCATTATCAATTGTTTATAAAGTTTTTAATAATTTTAGACCCTTCCTTAGTTTGTACTGACTCAGGATGAAACTGAATTCCTTTTACATCAAAATAGTTATGTGAAATTCCCATTATCATATTATCAGAATCTGTAGCAATAACTTTAAGATTATCAGGAAAATTATCTGCAGATATTGCCCAAGAATGATATCTACAAGCAAGAATCTTATTTTTAATACCATCAAAGAGATAATCTTTCTTAATTGATATTTCTGTTTGAATACCATGATAAGGTTCATCTAAATTAAAAAGTTTTCCTCCAAAATTTTCGCCTATTGCCTGATGCCCTAAACAAATACCTAAAATTGATTTAGTTTTATAATACTTGCGTATAAGTGATGGCATTTTACCTGCATCTTTAGGTAGAGAGGGACCTGGTGATAAAATAATTTTATCGTAATTAATTACAGTAGTTAATTCTATTTTATCATTCCTTATAACATCAATATTAGTGTGTTCAATTTTTTTCAAAATATGAACTATGTTATAGGTAAAACTATCATAATTATCTAAAACAAGAATATTCATAATTTCTCTGCAAGTTTTAATGCCTTCTTTAAAGCTTCAATTTTATTATATATTTCATTGTTTTCCTTCTCATCAATAGATTTAGCAACAACACCTGCTCCTGCTTGATAATATAAAGTTCTATTTTTACTTAAAAATGATCTTATCATTATTGCATGATTAAAATCTCTATTAAATCCAAGATAACCTATAGCTCCTCCATAAAACTCTCTACAGACTCTCTCATAATCATTTATTAGTGTTATGGCTTTGTGTTTTGGTGCACCAGATAGTGTTCCAGCAGGAAATGTGCTTGAAATCAAATCTATAGTATCTTTTTTCAAAACTTTTCCAGTTACTTTAGAAACGAGATGAATAACATGAGAATAATATTGTATTTCTTTAAATTTTTCTACTACAACTTCATTAGAAACTTTACTTAAATCATTTCTAGCTAAATCTACTAGCATAACATGTTCAGAATTTTCCTTAATGTCATCTAATAATTTTTGTGCTAATATGTTATCTTTTTTATCATTACCCGTTCTTTTAAATGTTCCTGCTATTGGAAATATTGAAGCTAAATTATTTTTCACTACCAACTGAGCTTCAGGAGAACTACCAAATATTTTAAAGTTTCCATAATCAAAATAAAAAAGATAAGGAGATGGATTTATAGATCTTAAAGCTCTATAAACTTGAAAATCATCACCTTTATATTTTTGATAAAATCTTTTTGAAATAACTATTTGAAAAACATCACCAACTTTACAATGACCAATCCCCTTATTAATCAATTCTTTAAACTCTTCATCCGAAAAAGAAGACGTCTCTTCACCAACAACATTAAAAGGGAAAGGATTAACAGTTTTTCTTGTTATAAGATTTTTTATTCTCTCAATATTTGATTCTTTATCATCACCATATAAATGTTCAAATATGTGAAGTTCATTTTTATAATGATTTATAACTACAATGTATTTAAACACATAATATAAAATATCAGGAATTTTAATTTCCTTAGATTTATTAATTTTAATGTTATCAAAATACTTTATTGAATCATAAGAAATATATCCAAACAAACCATTTATTGGGAAATCAAAATCCATATTCTGAGATTGAAATCTTTGTAGGTAATTATTTATAAAATATGAAGCCTTTTGATCATTTGTTATTTTATGGTTTTCAACTGTATTATTATAATCAATACTTACATTAAAATTATTAATTTGAATACTAGAAACAGGATCAAAGCATATGTAAGAAAAACTATTATCACTACCCTTGTAATCAGAGCTTTCTAATAGAAATACTTTTGAATATACATTTCTAACTCTCAAAAATACGCTTACAGGTGTAACCGTATCAGAAATAACTTTTTTAGTATTTGTAGTAACCTTCATAACAAAAAAAACCCAAACAGTTTGCTTGGGTTTTATATAAAATAGTAGCTAACCGCATTAACGATAAATAAAATATAACCACCAACTTTTTATATTATACATACTACTAATTTATATCTTAGAAATCAAATAAAAAAAAATTATGAAAAATAATACTTCAATCTTCTATTCATTACATAAAACCAAAGAGGAGGAACTAATGCTAAAATCATCATCCCTGGATATCCAGTTGGCATTTGTGGAGTATTATTATGATTTTTTAAAATTTGATATTTTCTTAAAGAATTATAATGATGATCTGAATGTCTAGATAACTCAAAAAGCATAATTCTACCTATTGGATGGTTAGAATTCCATGAATGATGAGGTTTAATTCTTTCATAGTTACCCTTATTATTTACTCTTCTTTGTAAACCATAGTGCTCAATATAATTCACAGTCTCAAGAGTTAGTATACCAATGAAAGCTGAGATAAAAAAATAAAATAAAACCTGTAATCCAAATAAATAATAAATTAGCATAGCAAATGTAAATTGAATCAATTGAAATTGAAGCATTTGATTAGATAAAGAAAAACTACTTTTACCAGATCTTTTTAGCCTTTTAAACTCTAAATTCCAAGATGATATATAACCTGAAATTATCGACCTAAACCAAAAAGAAAAAATATTTTCGCCATATCTTGCTGAAGAAGGATCTTCTTTTGTTGATACCTTTTTATGATGTCCCCTATTATGTTCTATAAAAAAATGCATATACATAGAGCTAAGTAAAAAAAGTTTTGCAATAAATTGTTCATAATTTTTATATCTATGACCTAACTCATGACCAATATTTATACCAAAAGAACCACATAGTATTCCCATAGATAATATTCTTCCAACTTTATCAAAAGTAGTTAAATTAGGCTGCGAAATTGAACCTAAGAAAGTCCACAGGAGAAAATACAGAGTAGGAAGACATAAATACAATAACACATCATAAATTCTATCATCTTTAATCATCTCTTCTTCAGCATCAGATAAATTATTTTCATTAGAAACTAAAAAAAGTTCAATAAATGGAATAATAACAAAAGCTTGAATAAAAGGTGCAAAAGTTATAATTCCAGTTCCATTAAAAGCTAAATATGTTAAATAAGGAATTGTTAATACTAAAAAATATTTTAGAAATCTATATTTCATTTTAATTTTTAACTTTTAATAAATACACTAAAGACAGTGTAAATGTATTAAAATTAGATATATCTGGCAATCCGGATGTTCTTTCTACAACATCAATAAGATTATCTAAGTTATATTGATAGGATGAAATTAATTGTAATTTGTTTTTATTAAAATCAAAAGAAATACCTACTGAAGCCATTAATCCATATCCAAATTCATTATCTCTTAATGAATTATAATCCACATCTAAAATTAGATTTGCATCTTCATCTAATAAGCTATATTTATTATCATGATTTAATAAAAAATCAAAAAAAGGCCCAATGCTAAATAATAATTTTGATTTTGATTTACCCACATACGCATTCATAAGTATTGGAATGTTTAAATAATTAATAGTAGAATGATAAAACTGACCGTCTAAAAACTCTTGTTTCCATCCTTTTTTTTGATGTGATATTTCAAACCTAATACCAACATTTCTATGAGTTTGAATTTCAGATATAAAAGAGTAATGAAAACTATTTAAAGAATTCGTAGTGTTATTTGAAGGAAAAAAATTATTATAAAAATGAATATTTGAAGAAGAATAACCTGATTTAAAACCTAATGAAAATGAATTTTGAGAATATGACTGATTATATAAAAATAAAAAAGATATGATCCAGAAAAAACATCTTATTTTAATTCTTAAATAAAGAAAAACACTGTATTTAAAAAAATTAAACATTTTTTGAATATAAAATTATAAAAAAAAAGAAATCAACATTGATTTTATTAATTTTAAAGTGGCAAGCTAGTACGACCAGCTCCTACTG
>JAPYTU010000064.1 GCA_029940715.1 Cytophagales bacterium | reverse complement strand
GGAATGATGTATTCATTTTCTGGTGATGAAATATATTTAACTTTTTATGGAAGTAGTTCTAGTAAAATAAAATTAGAATCTGGAATGGTGAGGATAAAACAAAAATCTGAATACCCATTTGACGGCAAAGTTGATTTAACGATTTCTCCTATATCTAGTCAAAGATTTAAGTTAAAACTTAGAATTCCAAGCTGGGCAAATTCAAATCAATTTGTGCCAGGTGAGTTATATAGTTATGATGACAAAAATTATGATAAATGGAAGCTATCGATAAATGGAGTACAAATAAATGCAAAAACTGAAAATGGTTTTGTTACAATTGATAGAATATGGAATGTAGGAGACAAGGTGATACTTGATCTTCCAATGACTGTAAGAATAAATAAAACAATTAATAAAGTAAAGGAAAATAAAAATAGGGTAGCAATTACAAGGGGACCTCTAGTATATGTTGCTGAAGGTATTGATAATTATGGACCAGTTCAAGAGTTTTATATAGAGGATATGGTTGATAATAATAAGATAAAAATAAAAAAAATAAATACTGGAATTCTTAAAAATGTTATAAGTGTAATATTTCCAGCAAAAAAAATAAACAATAAAATAGAAGAAACATTTTTAAAAATGATTCCTTACTATGCTTGGAATAATCGTCAAAATAGTTCTATGATTGTTTGGATACCTTTTATAAAAAAATAAAATAAAAAATGTTTTCAATTCATTTTATTGTTCATTCAATTTCATCCAGAAAATCAAGGGTACTTGAAAAAAATATTAAAATATTATTTTCTGATAGAACAAAGTATAATTTTTTTATAAAACATTCTAAGCATAAAGGACATGCTGTTGAATTAACGAAAAAGTCTATTAAAGAAAAGGCAAATGTGATAGTGGCCTGTGGTGGAGACGGAACTATAAATGAGGTTGCAAGAAATGTTGTTTTTAGTTCTATAATTTTTGGTATTGTTCCAATGGGATCTGGAAATGGTTTAGCGAGGTATTTAAATATTCCAAATAATATTTTAGAGGCATTAAAGATTATAAAGGAAAAAACTATAAAAAAGATTGATGTAGGAAAAATTAATGATGATTATTTTTTTTGTAATGCTGGTGTATCTTTTGATGCTTTTTTTATGAGAAATTATAATTATTATAATCAAAGAGGAATTATAGGATATGCTAGAGCATTTCTTGTCTCGTTGTTTGATTTTAGATATTTAGAAACCAAGATAGATGCAGGGGGATTAAGCCAAACTTCAAAACCATTTTTGCTTCTTATTTCTAACACTAGTTTATTAGGTTATGATATATCTATATCACCAAATGCTTCAATATTTGATGGTAAATTAGATCTTATTGTAGTTGAAAAAATGAGCTGGTTAAAAATTTTTTTTTTTTTTATTATGACTCTTTTTAGATATTATCCTAAAATATTTAAAATTAAAAGGTCTAAAATTAACTATGTAACTCTCCATTCTCAAGATAAGAATTTTGTCTATCAAATTGATGGTGATGTTGTTGCTAAGAAAACAGATAAACTTGTTGTTTCTGTTTTACAAAAAGGACTTAGTGTAATTGTTCCATGTTAATATTAAAATAGTAAAGTTTAAATACTATAATATTTATTATTTACTTAACCAATAACTAATTTTAAAAGTTAGGCTCCAACTTTTTTTGTCAATAAAGTATTCATCTCGACTATTAAATACAATAAAAAGATCTGATGTAGGTTTATATCTCCACTGAAATCTAGAATTAAAACTCAACAATTTATTTTGTTGATTGTATTGAAATGTATTTGTAAAAAAAAGTGAACGATTAAAAGTGATATCTGTTTTAGATCCAATTAACCAATAGTTACGAACATTCCATGGATCACCTAGATAAATATGTGTATAATTTATAATTCCGTTTAAACTTAAATAAGGCTGGATTCTATAACCAATTTCTGTAAACACTTCATGGGAGGCACCTTCATTGTAAAATCCCCCTTTATTTGCTTTAAAATTAAAAGTAAATAGACTTTGAGGTTTACTAGAGTATTCAATTCCTACAGTATTCCATTTGTGTTCAGTTAAAGCTTTTAAATAAGAAATTTTTTCTTGAGTAGGATCAAAATTATATAATAATTTTACAAACAGATGGTTGAAGATAAATTTAAACTTAGAACGATTATTAAAATTAAATTCATAATTAAATTTTCCTAAAATATCAGTATTATTTTCTAATGCATTAAAATATTGTTCTTGATAATAACTAGGACCATGTGATATGAGTTTCACTTCCTTTTTTAAATAAAACAAATAGCCTAAAAGACCACTGATTTTAAAATAGTTTTTACGGGGTATATAGCCTACTTCAGCATTAAATCCTTTTCCTACATATTCTTGTTGAAATTTTGAGTACCAATGTGTGGACTTGTATTCTAGATGTGAAGCAATAGTACTTGCATTAGAAGTATGATTTGGATCAAAAGATTTAATATAGAATGTTTTAGCATTCCAGAGGTTGTTAGAAGATGCATAATTATATTCAATTCCAAGTGTTCTGTTATACCTATTTACATTAGGGTGTTTGTCTTCGTTTATTTTTAAACCTTGTTTGTTTATAAGTATTAGACCTATATTAGAACGAGCCATAATTTTTCGTTGAAGTGATAGAACTGAAAAATTTTCTTTAGGAATTCCATCGTTATCTAAGGCTTTAGTTTGAATATCCATAACTCCTAATCTTAGGTTTTCATTAATGTTACCACTGAGTCGAACTCCTCCATCAATAGGAACACCCAATCCAATTCTTCTAGAAAAGAAAGGGCGAATATTATCGTATCCAAAATTGGCAAATAGATCAGCATTTTCAAGAAAAAATTGACGTTTTTCAGGATAAAAAAGTTCAAAACGATCTAAATTAGTTACTTCTTGATCTACATCAACTTGTGAAAAATCAGGATTTAAAGTAATGTCTAAATTTAGAGAAGAACTTAACCCTAATTTAATGTCACCACCTATATTAAAATCAGAGCTATACTCCATTAAATGGTTTTTGTTTATCCGAGTGTATGTATAGGGAATGAGTGAAAAATTTTTTGTTTGAGAAGGGGGTGGCGAATCCCAAATAATTGAACCTGTGTAAGCTAAACTTACAGATGGAAATTGTCTTGGAACTGGGGCCCAACTTGATTTTTCGCTAGCTTTTAGATCTAAGCGCCCAAAATTTATTCCCCATTGAGTTTCTCCCTTTTTGTATCTTATGGATGAAAAAGGAATGGCTATTTCACATACCCATTTTTCTTCATCAAAAACAACTTCTGAAAACCATTTGGTGTCCCAGCTTAAGTCAACTTTTCCTCCATCAAACATAGTTCCATCCCATTGAGCACCAAAAGCATTTAAACCAAATGAAAACCCAGTTGTAAGGTTGTTAAATGGATCAATTGTTATAAGTAAGTTATCGTTTTTCCCAAAACTAAAATCTCTACGAAAAGATTCTACATTATAGGGTCCTTTTGTTTTATTGTTATAAAAAATTACAGCAAAATAAAAATATTTATCATCAAAAGTCATTCGTGCTTCAGAATGTTGAGTGGCAGGACGATTATCTAAAGGAACAATCATATGAAAGTTTTTGGCAACATCAGCTTCTTTCCAAGCTGATTCCTCAATCAATCCATCAACAATAATTGGTGTAGAAGTTTTGTGAATGTGAAGAAGGTAATCGTTATTTACTTTTTGAGCAATACATAATGTGTTAAAACATAATGTACAAAAAAGCAAGATTGAATTCTTCACTGTTAAAATTAAAAAATAGTTTAGTATAAATCTTTTGTTTTATTAAAAAGGTAAATAAATAGTGTTAATTAAATTATTTATCCATTATATAGGAATAATCAGTCACAATCAGGAGGCAACCATTCTATCGCTGCAGAACAACTAGAATTATCATTTATGCTAACTAGAAAATAATCATATTCTAAACCACTCATCATAAGATCTAAGTTTAGTGGTAAATCAGATAGTTCATAGTATCCAAGATAAATACTATCACGAACAAATAAGTCAAAATATTCATTCCCTGGATTCTCATAATCAAAATCTAGTGTAAGGCTATAAGTACTATCGCTTATACAGTCTCCAACATCTACGGACATGTTGGTGATTTCACAGTTTAATAATTCTTCATCTTTACAATCAGGAGGCAACCATTCTATCGCTGCAGAACAACTAGAATTATCATTTATGCTAACTAGAAAATAATCATATTCTAAACCACTCATCATAAGATCTAAGTTTAGTGGTAAATCAGATAGTTCATAGTATCCAAGATAAATACTATCACGAACAAATAAGTCAAAATATTCATTCCCTGGATTCTCATAATCAAAATCTAGTGTAAGGCTATAAGTACTATCGCTTATACAGTCTCCAACATCTACGGACATGTTGGTGATTTCACAGTTTAATAATTCTTCATCTTCACAAGAAATAGTAAATAATAGAAACAAAATTGGAAAATGTAGTCTCATATAGTTTACGAAGATAATTAAAAAAAAATATGATTATTTTGATAATTACTTCTAGTGATTAATTTCTAAACGTCCAGGTGTATAAGGAGCACCAATAGCCTTTAATTGTTCTTCTAATTCTTTAATATCTACTTTTAATAAAGCTATAATTTGTTTGTTTATTGGATCAAATTCTTCTTTAGCAATATCAAAACTTTCTAAATGAGTTTGTGTTGGTGAGGCTGTAGAATACTTTTGCTCACTTACAATAATTCTCACTCGATTTGAAGGAGTTGGTAACTGCTGAATATCTAAACGATCCTTTAAAGGATCTCCATTTAGTTTTATACTAATCTCTTTTATTTTTAACTCAATATTTCTCACTGAGTTAGATAAAACATCAATAGGTTGTTCTACTAATTTTATAGCTTCTTTAATGTATTTAATTTTATTTTCTGCCTCAGAAAGCATACGTTGACTAGTTTGAATTTTTCCTTGAATAGTGGAAACTTTTCTCTGAAACGCTACTTTAGAAGCTCTATCTTCTGATGGCATAACTGTATTATCCAATGCTTTTACAGTAAAAGAAGTAGGTAAAACCAAACTAGTTAAGACACCTTTATGATAATAACCTAATTCAATAGTAAAAGTACCTGGATTCACAAGTGTTCCTTCAGGTACTCCAGCAAAAGGATTATAGAATGATGAACTGTTTAAATTAATAGGATTTTTTTCTTCGTATCTTAAATTCCAATGAAAGCGTTGTAATCCTTTTGAAGGTTTTTTGAATACTTTTTTAACTACGTTTTCAGAAGCATCTTTAATTGTAAACACTAGTTGAGGTTTTTCCTCATTTGACTCAGAATATAAGTAATTATAACTTGGATATGGGGTGTCACTCTCTGACTTTATGAGTTCTTTTTCCTTTTTTTGACGTTTCTCTTTTAGAGATTTATAACTCTCACCATAGTAATATGTAATGATAGCTTCTGGATCAAGATTAGTAGCTGTATAATAATTATCACCTTGAAAAGCTTTTCCTGGTAATCCTAACGGCATACTTTTTTCCCACATCAATGCTTCTCTAATCGGATAGATTGATGCTTTAGCAATTGGTTTGGCATTTTCAATATTTCTTAATGCTGAATAGTCATCTAACACATAAAAACCTCTTCCAAATGTACCTAATACTAAGTCATTTTCACGTTTTTGGATGGCAATATCTCTAACGGCTATTGTTGGTAATCCATTCTTTAAAGCTTTCCATCTTTCGCCTCTGTTTGGAGAGAAAAACACACCAAATTCTGTACCACAAAAAATAAGATTATTATCAATATGATCTTCTTCTATTGAATAGATACTACCACGTATTGGTAGGTTGTTAGCAATAGATTTCCAAGTATTTCCTCTGTCATCAGACTTGAAAATATAAGGCTTAAAATCTCCATACTTATGATGATTAAAAGCTATATAAATTACATTTAAATCATGCTGAGATAAATACACACTGTTCACGTATGATTGTTTTGGGGCTCCTGGTATATTGTCAATTTTACGCCAATTATTCCCACCATTTTCAGATATTTGAATTAATCCATCATCTGTACCTATAGCTAATAAATTAGCATCAATAGGGGATTCAGAGAAAGAAACTATAGTTCCATAAGGTGAAGTAGAACCATTTTTAGCAATTGCATCTATACTTAACACTCTATCGTAAACTTTAAGTGTATTTCTATCTATTTCTCTGGATAAATCATTGCTAATTACTTTCCAACTATTTCCGTAATCGTCAGATCTAAATACCTTATTTGCAGAAAAATATAATCTTCCACTTTTATGTTTACTTACAGCTAATGGTGCATCCCAATTCCATTTATAATCCACTTCTCCTTTACCTGCTTTAGGTTTAATTCCGACTTCTTCACCACTTTTTTTATCGTATCTAACCAACCATCCGTATTGTGATTGTGCGTAAACAATGTTTGGATTTTCTTGATCTATTTGTGATTCAAAACCATCACCTCCATGAGTAATAAACCAATCTTGATTAGTAATTCCGTGTGCAGTATTTACTCTAGAAGGACCTCCTAAACTAAAATTATCTTGTGTTCCTCCATATATGTTGTAAAAAGGAAAGTCATTATCTAAAGCTACTTTATAAAACTGTGTGATAGGAAGATTTTCTTTAAAATCCCAACTTTTTGCAGCATCAAATGTTTCGTATATACCTCCATCGCAGCCTACAAGCAAATGCTTATTATTATTTGGATTAATCCATATAGAATGATTATCAACATGTTTAAAATCTTCACCAACATTTTTAAATGTCTTACCACCATCATGAGTAACGGTCATCCAAGTTTCCATACAATACACTGTGTTTACATCTACTGGATCAGCAATAATTTTTTGGTAATAATTACCACTAGTAAAGTGATCACTCTGTTTTTCCCAAAAAGCTCCTCTATTTGTAGATTTATAAAAACCACCTTTTCTGTTTGCTGCTTCAACAATTGCATAAATAGTTTCTGGATCAGCAGGTGATATCGTTAAACCTATTCGACCTAACTCTACTTTTGGTAAACCTTTTTGAATTTTTTTCCATGAATTTCCACCATCAGTTGTTTTATATAGCCCCGAACCTGGTCCTCCACCAACATAAGTATAGACGTGTCTTCTACGTTGTAGAGTTGAAGCATATAATACTTCTGGATTTCTTGGATCCATTACTATGTCGCTTACACCTGTATGTTCATCTATATTTAATACATTATTCCAAGTTTTACCACCATCTTCACTTTTGTATAATCCTCTATCGCCACCTTTATTCCATAGCGGACCAACAGCAGCAACATATATTATATTTGAATTTTTAGGATGGACAATGATTTTACCTATATGCTCTGAGCTCTTCAATCCCATGTTTGACCATGATTTACCAGCATCCGTTGATTTATATACTCCATCACCATAACTTACAGAGCGTTGATTATTGTTTTCTCCTGTTCCTATCCAAATAACGCTTGAATTGTTAGGATCTATAGTAACACAACCAGTAGAATAAGAATTTTCATTGTCAAATATTGGTTCATAATGTAATCCAGAATTGGTAGTTTTCCATACACCACCAGAAGATGTAGCAACATAATATTCGAAAAAATCATTAGGATTTACAGCAATATCTGAAATTCTACCAGAAGTTAAAGCTGGACCTACACTGCGCCATTTTAAACCATTCAAACTGATATCGTCTAATGGATAAGTTTTTTCTTTTTTTTGTTTTTGTGAATAAGCAAGTGTGGTAATAGAAAGAAATAGGAGTAATAAAGTAATAAATTTTCTCATTTTTTAAGGTGTTAAGTTTATGTTTGTTTTTTAAAATTATCTATTTTTTTTATTTCATTCATTTATTAATTAAAAAAAATTGTAAATTGTTTAAAACTATGAAAAGCAAGTTCTTTTATTTAGTATTCTTTTTAACGTTATTTCTAGTGTCGTGTGGCGGAGAAGAAGAGGGAGCAACACCCACTCCTATAGATCCCCTAGATACACAAGGAAATCTTCTTAATGCTACCTGGAAAGTAAAAGATGCAAACTCTGTTACTAAAGATGGAACCATTGTAGATGTCTTTACAACTATGACTCTTACTATTTCTGGAGGAAGTAAATCTGGTGGAAACTATTCTACTTCAAATTCTGATAGTGCAGAGATATGGCCAAATTCTGGAACGTGGACATTTTCTAATGGAGATAAAAATAAACTTTTACGAAGCGATAATGTCGTTATTAGCATTTCAGCAACAGAAACTGCACTAAGGACTAGTTTTACAACGTCAGGTGGACTCAAGGATGGTAACTGGGTCTTTGATTTTGT
>JAPYTU010000063.1 GCA_029940715.1 Cytophagales bacterium | reverse complement strand
CCACAACATCATCAGAGGTAAAAACATGATAGTAATCAGTTGATACTAATTTGGAAATTTGTTTTGCTGCGCTAATATCTCTATTGGCAAACACGACAGACGTATGAACTTTGTTGGCTAAACCCTTAGCTAAACATGGTCCTCCAGCTGCTGAAATATTTGTTTCTTTAATTCCATTTTTTTTAAACAATCTTTCCATTTTATGGACCAAAACTTCATAAGTATTATTATTAATAGCTAAACCTTTAGTAAGTATTAAAATAGGAACTTTATTTTTCAGTACTTTGCTTAACTCTATAGAGGCCCATTCAATTCCTTTTGATATTACTGCCACTACTACAAGATCAACTTTTTTATTAATTTCTTCTCCTAATTTTTCAAATTTTGAAAATTTAACAGATTCAGGAACCGCACAATTTAAGACAGGATGTTTTCTGCTAGATTTTATTTGATCAATAAAATCATTTTCTAAATGTGTTCCAACAATAGAAACTGAATGTTTGTTGTCCGAACAAGGAAAAGAAAATGCTGTTCCCATTGATCCTGAACCTAGAATTAAAATATTTGCCATAAATTATTCTCTAAAAATAAACCTTTTAATTAAATATATCACTGTAATTATTTCAATTTTACCCAATATCATAAAAAGAATTAATGACATCTTTGTGAAGTTGTTTAAATCTACAAAACTTAAATTATCCATACCGTATAGGGCTGAACTTAACGTATTAGTAAGTGTCAGAATAGATAATTTAAAAGAATTTTCAAAAGTTAAATAATCAAATGTTAATATACTCGATAAAATAAATATAGAAATTATGAAAGAAAGAAAAACTAAGAAAGCTATTTTCAGATCTTGATCGTCGATCTTAACTTCAGAATTATATAAATTTTTGTCAATAATGTTAATTGGTTTAACTAAATGATAAATTTCTTGATATGAAATTTTAAAAAGAATATAAATTCTCGTATACTTGAAACCTGATGATGTAGATATTAAAGATCCCCCAACAATAGTTAATAATATAAAAAATAATGATAAGTCTAAATTTGAAGTATAGGTTGTAACTCCTGATGTGGAAATAGATGAAGTGATTGCAAAAAATACAGTCACAAAACCTACTTCCGGAATAACAAAAAAATAAAAAAATAAAGTTAGTAAAATAATTAATAAACTTAAATGTAAATCTTCATGATGGTTTTTAATTAAAAATTTCCCCGTAATGATATCGTGTAATAAAAAGAAATTTAATATTGGAAATAATAAAGTAGTTGAAAAAACAAATATCTGTAAATTATTTATTAGAATATTTGATAAATTGCCTTCTGGTATAAATCCGCCCGAGGATATGCTTGTAAAAGCTAGGTTGACAGAATCAAGAAGCCTTAAATCTGTTAAACTATATAAAAATATAACAAAAATAGTTGAAGAAAAATAAATTAGTAAAATTTTAATGAAATTATAATTAAAATTATTATAAAAATTTCTACCTGAAGCTCCACCAGAAATTAAATAAGCTGGTTTTATCTTAATTTGCTTCGATCCAATTGTACCAATTGTTGCCATTAAGAATAACAAGCCACCCATCCATTGAGAGCTTGATCTCCATAATATAAGGGGTTCGTCAATATTATTAATATTTTGGATAATAGAAAAACCTGTTGTAGTAAATCCAGATACAGATTCAAAATAAGCATTTAATAAACCAATATCATAAATGCTTAAAAAATAAGGAATGCTAATTAAAAAAGGTATTAAGAGAAAACTTAATAAAATAAAGATAATTTGATCCGTTAAAATAATATCTTTGCTATAATTACGCCCCACAAAATAGAATAGGCACCCTAAAATTAAAGAGATTAAAAAAGTTATCAAATATGAATTTAGGCCTATAAAAAAATCAAAATAAATTGAATAAAAAATATTTATGATGGAAAAAAAGGAAACAAGTAACGTATAAATTCCTAAAAAAAATAATATACCTTTATAATTCATTAAATTAATGAACTTATTCTAAATAAACTTTCTACTTTTTCTAGATGTTCTCTTTTAGTTAAGAAAACAACTAGATCTTTTTTTTCAAATTTGTAGTTTGACTTTGGTATAATTACTTCTTTACTTCTTACAACAGCTCCAATTCTTATTTCTTTTGGAAGATTAGAATCTTTGAGGGATTTGCTAATTAATTCTGATGTTTCTAAAACTTCAGCCTCTATAAATTCATACTCACCATCTAGTAGTGTATAGACTGTTTCTATAGTTCCTTTATGAACATGTTTTAATATTGTTGATATGGTAGTATGTCTAGGATCAACAAGATCATTAATTTTAAGTGAAGATTGTAGTATGCTATAGTTTTGTTTATTAACTAAAGCAATTGTTCTTTTATTAGGATTGCTTTTCTCTGCAAGAACACTCACCATAATATTATCTTCATCATCATTAGTAAGAGACAAAATTGTTTCAGCCTCTTCGATGTTGGCTTCTTTTAAAACTTCTTCATCTAAACCGTCTCCATTAATGACTATTGTATTATTTAATTCGTTAGCAATAAATTCAGCTCTTTCTTTGTTCTTTTCTATAATCTTTACTCTAACTCCCTCGGAATCTGTCTCTATATTTTTTGCTAAATTGAATCCTATATTACCACCACCAACTATTAATATTTTTTTTGCCATTTTTTCTTCATGGCCAAAAGCAGAAAGGGTTTTTTTTATTTGTGAAGCATTTATTACTACAAAAGCTTTATCATCTATTAATAGCTTGTCCTTTTTTCTTAATATTACAAAATTATCATTTCTCACAACTCCAAGGATATTTGCTCTTATTTCTGGAAATCTTTTAGTAAGTAAGCTCAATTCTGTATTTGCTAAAGGACAATCTTTGTTAATGTTAATTTTTAAAACTTTTATTTTTCCACCTGCAAAAGGTACACTATCTAAAGCTCCTGGAGCATCGAGTTTTCTTTGTAATGATTTAGCAACCTCAAGTTCAGGAGAAATTATTACATCGATGGGCAGGTTTGCTTGTCCATATAATTTACTCCATTTTGTTCCAAGAAATTGTTGACTTCTTATTCTTGCAATTTTTTTATTTATTTTAAAAATAGAGTAAGCCACCTGACAAATTACCATGTTTGTTTCATCATTTTGTGTAACTGCTATAATCATATCAGCATCTTCTGCGCCAGCCTTTTCAAGAACAGAAGGGAAAGTGGCTCTACCAACTATACCTTTAGCATCCTGAGTTTCGTTAATTTTTTGAATAAATTCACTTGATTGATCGACTACAGTTATAGAGTGACCTTGTGCTGATAGTTGTTTTGAAATAGAGAAGCCAACTCTTCCAGCTCCACATATAATTATATTCATTTAGTTAACGCCTTTAATACCTAAAGTTTTTAGCTTTCTATGAAGAGCTGATCTTTCCATTCCAACAAATTCGGCAGTTTTTGAAATATTTCCTTTGTGTTTTTTTAACTGTGATGTCAGGTAGTCTTTTTCAAATTTTTCTCTAGCTTCTTTTAATGGATATGTAAGAACGTTCGTATACAAATCTGCTTCTGATTTTAAACTTTTTTGCGACAAAGCATCTTGAACCAAACTATTTATATTCTCATTGTTTTCATTATTTGAGAGTATAGAAATCCTTTCAACTAAATTTCTTAACTCTCTAACATTACCAGGCCAATGATATTTATAAAGTAAATTAAGATTAGCATCTATTTTTGTTTCAGTTGTGCCATTTAGCTCAGATATTTTCTTTGAAAAATAATTCACTAAAGCTGGAATATCTTCAGTTCTATCTTTTAAAGGTGGTAAAAAAACTGCCATTACATTAAGTCGATGATATAGGTCTTCCCTAAAATTTCCTTTATCAACTTCTTCTCTAATCGTTTTGCTTGAGGTACTAATTATTCTGACATTTACATTAATTTCCTTAGAGCCGTTGACGCGTTTAAATTTTTGATCGATTAGAACTCTTAGGATCTTTGCCTGTGTTTTTAATGGGATCTCTGATACTTCATCAATGAGCAAAGTTCCATTTTTTGCTTTCTCAAAGAAACCGTAATTAATTATTCCATCTGAATTCTCTGATCCAAATAGTTCTAGTTCATACTTTTCAGGATCTAATAGAGCCCCATTAACAATAACAAATGGTTCTTTTGATCTTAAAGATTTTTTATGTATCTGTCTTGCTACTAATTCTTTTCCTGATCCTGCCGGTCCTACTATAAACACTCTGCTTTCTGTATTGCTTAGCTTATCAACTAGATCTTTGGTTTTTTCTATTGCTTGACTTGTTCCTATAATATCATAGGAATGAAAAAGTTTGCTTTCTAAAACCGTTTTTTCTTTCTTCAAAGTTATGTTTTCTACTGCTCTATTAACAAAATTTATTAGTCTTTCAGATGAAAATGGTTTTTGCATAAACTCAAAAGCTCCAAGTTTTAAAGAATCAACGGCCATTTGAACGTTTGCATGCCCTGAAATCATTATAGCTGGCACATCTGAATCTAGTTTTTTTAAATACGTTAGAAGCTCGACTCCATCATTGTCACCTTTATCCAATTTAACATCTATGACTGCTACATCAGGAATTTTTTTCTTAAACTCTTCAATCGCTTGGTCAAAGTTTGCTGCTTCTCTCACTCTAAATCCCTGATCTTGTAAAATTCCAGAAATTAATTTTCTAATATCTGAATTATCATCAATAATTAAAATTTCATTTGTCATGATATTTTGGGTATTTTAATTTCTACTTTTGCCCCGTTTTTTATAGAATTAAATAAGATTTCACTATTATGATCGCTTATGATTTTGCTAACTACTGCTAAACCCAATCCTGTACCTTTTTTTTTAGTAGTAAAATAAGGTGTGAGCATTTTATCTTTATCAACGTGATCGAAACCCATTCCGTTATCTATAATTTTAACGTATATATAAGCACTATCAGAAGTTATTTCTATGTTAATTTTCCCTTTAAAATCAACAATCTTTTCATTCTTTTCTTTGATCGACTCAATTGAGTTTTTTATCAAGTTAACAAACACTCTATTAAACTGTTCTTCATCACAGCTTAATTGAACTGCGGTAGGATCTTTTAAAAAAACAAAACTAATTTTTGGCTCTGATAATTCGTGTAAACTTAATGATCTTAAAAGCATATCGTTTAAATCAACTTTTTTAAAAAGAGGTTTAGGCATTCTAGCAAAATTAGAAAACTCATTTAATAAACTCTCAATATCTTTAATTTGTTTATTTATAGTATTTAAATAATTTAAAAAATTTTCTTTATCATCTCCAATTTTATTGAAATACTTTTCTTTTATTCTATCAATAGATAACTGAATTGGTGTAAGCGGATTTTTTATCTCATGAGCTAATTTTTTAGCAACATTTTCCCAAGCTTTATGCCTCTCAGTAAAAAGCAGTTTAGCTTGTTGTTGTTTTAATTTTTTTATCATTAAGTTGAAGTTTTTATTCAACATTTCAAACTCTTTATCTGCAGCAATATTTGGTACTTGTGCATCTAAATTTCCTGAACTTATTTTTTCTGATGCGTTAATTAAATTTATGATTGGCTTCGTCAGTCTTGAAGCAAAGTTAATAGCTATAGTCACAGATAAAAAAAGTAATAGTGAAACAATTAATACATAGATAACTGCAAAAGTAATTTTGATACCTGTTTTTTGATTTTGCACACTATAGTAAAAACTAATCGCTTCATTTGACTGCTTTAGATAATTAATAACTCTTGGCTCCATGAATCGAGCTATATAAAGATAGGTATCTATAAAATTATCTAATTTTACCAATGCAGAAATTCTATTTGTGACAGGATCAGTAATTCTAACAGGTATTCCATTTAAAGTTCTTGTAAAGGCTTCGTCTGGTGGTGGGACAAATTCAAAATTTATATTTATCACATTAGACATTATTATATTTCCACTGCTGTCTAATAAATATATTTCATCAAGTCTTCGCAATAATCTGTGTGTTGTTAAGACCTTGAGAAACTGAGTGGGGTAAACATAATATAAACTTGATTTACTATTTAAGTCATTAATTATTAATAAAATATCAGCCTGTATTGATTTCTTGGTTTCCTCAACATAATTTTTTGCAACTTCAGCAGATGTATTGACTACAGTTTTTATTTTTTTTTCAAAATATTTTTGAATAACTACATTAAATAAAAATAGAGAAAATATGGCGATTAAAATTGAAGGTATAAGTGCAGTTGTTGAGAAAAAAATTATATATTTAAAACTAGTTTCGGATCCTAATTTTCCCTTTTTTTTATTTATTAAAATTTTGTAAATTTGATTAAAAATTATGATAAATAATGTTATTAATAATAAAGCATCTATCAAAAGCAATATTTGTAGATTTGAATTATTTAATTTCAAAAAACTTTGATTAATAAACGTAAAAAATGTAAGTGTTCCAAACAATATGCAGACGAAGCACATTCCTATTACCCATTTATTATTTTTAATGGTATGAATCATATGTTGAATAATAATTAATATTTATATCAAATATAATAGAAATTTATAAAAAATGAGCTTATTTCTTATACTTTTAGCAGCTGGTGATGGAAAAAGACTTAAAAGTACGATTCCTAAGGCTTATATTAAAGTTAATAATAAAACATTATTAGAACATTCAATTAATAACTTTAAAAAAAATTCAGATATAAAAAAAATTATTATTGTTTATAACAAGAATCATAAGAAACTTCTGCAAAACTTAAATCTTAAAAATATCTTATATGTAGAAGGTGGAAAAACTAGACAAAAATCTGCATTCCTTGCTTTAAAAAAAATAAAAAAAATGGGCTGTAATAAAGTTTTAATTCATGATGTTGCAAGACCATTTACTCCAAAGAATCTTATTAAAACTGTAATACTAGAACTTAAAAAACATCATGCTGTTTTACCAATTATAAATGTAAATGATGCGGTAAAAAGAGTTAAAAGAAATAATATTTTTAAAAATATTAATAGAAATACTTTAAGATTTTCTCAAACACCACAAGGTTTTACATTTAAAAAAATATACGAAAAACATAAAAAAAGTGAAAACATGATAATTGATGATGATGCCTCATTATTTACAAAAGATAATGAAAAAGTAAAAATAATAACTGGTAGCAAAAAAAATATTAAAATTACTGATAAAGAAGATCTTGATGTGTTTAAATCTATTAATAAATTAAAAACATATTTTGGAATAGGTTTTGATATTCATAAGTTAGTTAAATACAGAAAACTTTATTTAGGAGGAGTTAAAATTCCATTTAAGATGGGTCTAGATGGCCATTCTGATGCAGACCCAGTTCTGCATGCTTTAATAGATGCGCTGTTAGGTGCATGCAGGGTAGGAGATATTGGAATGTTATTTTCTGATAAAAATAAAAAATTTAAAAATATTAGATCAACGAAATTGCTTAAAAAGGTAATTAAATTAATTTCAGATAATAAATACTTTATTAATAATATTGATATTAATATTATTGCACAAAAGCCTAAAATTAATAAATATTCAAAACAAATGCTCTTTGTTATAAGTAAAATATGTGATGTAAAAGTTGATCAAATAAATATAAAAGGAAAATCAACTGAGAAACTTGGGATAATTGGAAAAGAAAAAGCTATTGCATCTGAAGTTATTGTTTCAGTATCAAGTTATGAATAAAAAAATTAATTTATTTTTTTTAACCTTTTTTAAAATTGGTAATATTAAGTATGCTCCTGGAACTATAGCTTCTTTCATTACATGCGCGCTTTTTTTAATATTAATAAATTTTGTTAGTCTATCAATTATTTTTTTATCTACTTTAATAATATTTATATATTCTTTTGTAGCAATTAATTCTTCTTATGAAGAATTTAATTCCGAAGATCCCAAAGAAATAGTAATTGATGAAGTTGTTGGGCAAATGCTAACATTAATTGCAATCCCAGTTTATGAGACTTTGTATCCTACTCAAAAATTATATTACTGTATATTTGCGTTTGTTCTTTTTAGATTTTTTGACATATGGAAACCTTTACTAGTCGGTTATGTAGATAAAAATGTTAAGGGTGCTTTGGGAATAATGCTTGATGATATCATTGCTGGTGTGTTTACAATTATTATTTTAAGTACATTATTTTTTTATATAGGTGGTAAATTATGAATCTATTATGCAATAAAGTTGTAAAAAAATTAATTAAAAAAAAATTAACAATTTCTACCGCTGAATCTTGTACTGGCGGTCTTTTAGCTAGCTCATTAACTTCTATTAAAGGATCTTCTTCTATTTTTAATCTTGGATTAGTCACGTATTCGAATAAATCTAAGGTCAAAGTTCTTAGGGTTCCAAAAGATGTAATCAAGAAATATGGC
>JAPYTU010000004.1:15078-44721 GCA_029940715.1 Cytophagales bacterium | reverse complement strand
TTTATATATATCTATTAATTATATTTTCAAATAATTCCTGTTTTCCAGAAATTAATTTAGCTTCTTTCAAGTTTGAAGCGTAGAAATGTAGTCCATCTAAAGAGATTTTTCCATCTTCAAAATCTTTTCCTTTACCGGAATCAAAGGATGAATACCTCTCTTCTATTAACTTAGAATATTCAGAGTTATTTAACATTTTTTCAGTGATAAGCAAACTCCTTGCAAAAAGATCAATCGCACCAATATGTGAGTAAAATAAATCGTTTAAATCAGTAGAATTTCTTCTGGTCTTTGCATCAAAATTTATGCCTCCACCTTGTAAACCACCGGATCTTATTATAACCAAAAGCGATTCAACTATTTCGTATATATTATTTGGAAATTGATCTGTATCCCATCCGTTCTGGTAATCTCCCCTATTCGCGTCCATACTACCAAGCATATTTGCATTGGCAGCAACCTGAAGTTCATGTTGAAAAGTATGGTTGGCAAGTGTAGCGTGGTTTACCTCAATATTTAGCTTAAAATCCTTTTCAAGACCATAATGCTCCAAAAAACCGACCACTGTCGCAGCATCAAAATCATACTGATGTTTAGAGGGCTCCATTGGTTTAGGCTCAATAAAAAACCATCCTTCAAATCCCTGGCCTCTAGCATAATCTTTAGCTAAATGAAGAAACTTAGCCATATGGTCAAGTTCCCTTTTCATATCTGTGTTAAGGAGTGACATATACCCTTCTCTTCCTCCCCAAAACACATAGTTCTTACCACCAAGTTCTATTGTAACATCCAGTGCATTTTTTACCTGAGCGCCAGCCATAGAAAGAATATCAAAATTTGGGTTCGTAGCTGCACCATTCATATACCTTGGATTAGCAAAAAGATTTGCCGTACCCCAAAGAACTTTGATGTCAGAAGACTTCATTTTTTCTTTAGCATAACTGGTTATTTTATTTAACCTATTTTCAGATTCCCTAATTGAATCTCCCTCATCAATTAAATCAAAGTCATGGAAACAGAAATGATTTATACCAAGCTTAGAAATAAATTCAAATGCAGCATCCATCTTATCGTATGCATTCTGATAGGGATCTGATGAAGATACCCAAGGAAAAGACTTTGTACCCACTCCAAAGGGATCATTTCCAGTATTTACAAATGAGTGCCAGTATGCAACGGCAAAATTGAAATGATCTTTCATAGGTTTTCCGAGAACCATTTTATTTTCATCATAAAATTTATAAGAAAAAGGATTATCAGAATCTCTTCCCTCAAATTCTACCCTTTTCACATCTTTAAAATATTCTTGTTGACCTATTATTACTGACATATGTTTTAATAAAAATTAGGTAAGAAATTTTTCCATTCATCATAATGGCTAGAATATCTAGCTACTAATTCCTTATTTGGTTTTAATTTAGTAATTAATTTTAAATTATTAAAAGCTTCCTTGTCATTAGAATAGTAACCTATCCCTAAAGCAGCTCCTCGAGCAGCTCCCTCTGATCCATTAGTATCATAAATTTCTAAATCTACTCGAGAAGTATTTACAAAAGCTTCTCTAAATAACATACTCAAAAATAAATTTGCATTTCCTACCCTAATGGTGTTTACCTCAACACCTAAATCTTTGAGCATCTCTATTCCATAACACATAGAAAAGGCTATTCCTTCCTGAACTGATCTAATCAAATGGGTTTCATCATGAACATTAAAATTTAAATCGATGAAGTGGGATCCAAGCTCTTTATTATTAAATAACCTTTCAGAACCATTGCCGAAAGGATAAAATTTAAGGTTATCTGATCCTATTGAAGTATTAATTGCCGATAAATTTAAATCGTTATAACTCCTCCCTTTAAGCAACTTCCTTAACCATGAATACGCAATTCCACAGCCATTAATACAAAGAAGAAGTCCATTTCTAGTTTTACTTTTCGAGTTATTACAGTGCAAAAAAGTGTTTATTCTGTTGCTCTTATCATAAATATTTTTATCGGTAACAGAATATATTACTGCTGAAGTACCAGCAGCAGCCGCTATCTCACCAGGATTTAGTGCGTTCAAAGAAAAAGCATTATTTGATTGATCTCCAGCTCTATACGTTAATTTAACATCTTTTCTAAAGCCAAATAAATCTGATATATCATCTAAAATAACGCCATGATTTCCAAAAGAAGAAATAACTTCAGGGATCATCTTTTCATCAATATCATAACATTTAATTAAATCATTTGAAATTTCTCCTTTTTTAAAATCCCACATAATTGCCTCTGAAAGACCACTTTCTGTAGTATTCATTTTTCCAGTAAACTTATAGGCTATATAATCACCAGGTAAAATAATTTTATGTATTGATTTATAAATTTCTGGTTCATTATCTTTCACCCACTTCAACTTAGAAGCTGTAAAATTTCCAGGAGAATTAAGTAAATGATCGGAAATAATTTTTGAATCAAGGTTATTATGTGCGTTCTTTCCAATATCTACTGCCCTAGAATCACACCAAATAATTGATGGCCTTACAGGTTTACCATTAATATCCAATGCTACTAGACCATGCATCTGGTATGATATTCCTATGGCATCAATAAAATTAAAGTCTATTTTTTTATTTAAAGCATTTATACATTCAACTACGCAATCCCACCAATAAAGAGGATCTTGTTCAGCCCATCCTAAATGCAAACTTTCTATGGACATTTCATTTTCTGGAAAAGTAACTGATTCAATGCAAGAAGAATCATGCCCATCAAGTATGGAAACTTTTACTGAAGAGCTACCCAAGTCTATGCCTAGAAAATAATTTTTATGCTCCATTAATTAGGTTATTTGATGATAATAATGAAAATAAAAAATGCCTTTTAAAATGATAAAATCTTTCATATACATAAAGATAAAATGTTAAATTGTAATTCTTATATGGGTGATAAAAATAATAACAAATTAGGTTTAAAAGAGTCCATAAGTCTTGTCGTTGGAAATATGATAGGTGCAGGAATTTTTATGTTACCTGCATCACTAGCAAAATTTGGTTCAATAAGTATATTTGGATGGATAATATCTGGATTTGGAGCAATATTAATTGCCCTTATTTTTAAAAGATTAAGTCAAAAATTTCCTGGAAAAAGTGGTCCTTTTCATTATACAAAAGAAGGATTTGGTGAATTTTTAGGATTTTTTGTCGTATGGGGATACTGGGTATCCATACTATTAACAAATGCAGCTCTAGCAATTGCCATCACAAGTTATTCTGGAGTACTTTTTCCTATATTACAAAATAATGTACAAAGCATTATGTTCTCAATATTTGTCATTATTGTAATTGCTATAATTAATAATTATGGCATTAAAGCTGCTGGAAAATTTCAACTAGTAACATCTATTTTAAAAATACTACCACTATTACTAACTATAGTTATAGCTTTTTTTGTTTTCAATACTGATCATTTTATAACATTAAATACGAGTGGTGAATCAAATTTCAATGCATTAACGGCAACAGCAGCTCTAACATTTTTTGCTTTTATGGGTATTGAATCTGCAACAATTCCTGCTGAAGGAACACATAATCCTTCAAAAACTATTCCTAAAGCAACGATGATAGGATCAATACTTACAATTTGTATATACCTATTTTCTTCCATTGCACTTATGGGAATAATTTCTCCTATAGAACTTGCCAATTCAACTGCTCCATTTGCAGATGCAACAGGAATAGTTCTCGGAAATATAGGAAAAAATACCATAGCAATTTTTGCAATAATTGCTGCTTTAGGTGCACTAAATGGATGGACGCTTTTACAGGCTGAAATACCAAAATCATTGGCTCAAGAAGGACTTCTTGGTAGTTCATTTAAAGAGTTAAACAAAAAAAATGTTCCTAGCAAAGGACTTTTTATTACAAGTTCCATAGTTTGTGCATTAATTCTTATAAACTACTCCAAGGGCCTTGTTGATATTTTTACTTTTTTGATTCTAACAGGAACATTTTGTGCCCTTATCTTATATCTATTTACTTCTCTCTCTGAAATTTTAATTCTAATAAAACAAAAAAAACCGATGATCAATTTCATTCAACCACTACTTCTTGCATTACCTGCATTTGGATTTACTCTATGGATGATAATCGGAACAGGTGGTGAATCAATTTTTTATGGAATATTACTTCTATCCATTTCTGTGCCTATCTATATCTATTATAAAAAATTTGTATGATTGATATTAGTGACATAAGAAAGCAATTCCCTTCCCTTAGTAGATCAGTTGATAAAAACACAATTATTTATTTGGATGGTCCTGCTGGGACCCAGGTCCCTCAACATGTTATTGATGGAGTATCTGACTACTACAAAAACAGCAATGCCAATGTTCATGGAGAATTCATTACAAGCAAAGAAACTGATAAAATAATGGATTCTACAAGAACAAAAGCTGCCTCATTACTGGGAGCTGAAAGTGAAAGCTGCATCTCCATAGGCCAAAATATGACTTCACTATGTTTTAGTTTAGCACGTGCATTTTCTAAAACTTTCAGTACTGGTGATGAAGTTGTTATCACAGAGTTAGATCATGAAGCTAATAGAGGTCCATGGAAAATACTAGAAGATATTGGAGTAATAATTAAAGAAGTAAATCTATTGGACGATGGAACCATCGACTACGAAGATTTTAAAAATAAAATTACAGATAAAACAGTACTTGTTGCTATGGGAATGTCATCAAATGCCATTGGAACACTAAATGATTTTAAAAGAATAAAGAATTTTATAAAAAATAAAAAATGTTACTTTTTGTTAGATGCCGTACACTATGCTCCACATTTTTCAATAGACGTCAAAGAATTTGGTTGTGATTTTCTTCTCTGCTCTGCATACAAATTCTATGGTCCCCATATTGGTATATTATATTCAAAACCATCACTTCTTGACAAATTAGATACTGATAATTTAATAGTTCAGAATCAAAATTCTCCCTATAAAATAGAGACAGGAACATTAAATCATGCGGCATGTAACGGAGTATCTAAAGCAATAGACTTTATATCCACTTTAGGTGAGGGTAACACTTACAGAGACAAACTAGTTGATGCCTATAAAAAATTAGGAGAACATGAATACAAACTTGCATCTCTCCTTTATAAGGAACTCAATGAAATGGAAAAAATTACGGTTATTGGACAAGATTTTTCTAGTAAAAAAAGGACCCCCACTGTTTCATTTACCCATAAACATAAAACAGCTAATGAAATATGTAAAATATTAGGTGAAAATAATATATGTGCTTGGGCTGGTCATTTTTATGCATTAAAAGCAATTCAAAAATTAGATTTAGAAAAAATTGGTGGGGTAACCAGACTAGGAATATGTATTTACAATACTGAAAAGGAAATCAGAAAAACTATTGATTTAATTGCAAAAATTTAATTAATTACATATAAAAAAGTTATGTCACTAATATTCCATTCAATTAACGTCGATTTCTTCATTATGACAAAAAAAACCCTTTTATTTATCTTTCTATTATTATTTTCAACAAGTATTTATTCACAAACAAAGTACGTTTCTATCACAGGAAATGATAGTAATGATGGATCAAAAGAACATCCATATAAATCGGTTTCAAAAGCCTTATCTAAAATTACTTCTGGTGAAGTCCTTATTAGGAAAGGAAGATATATGGAGGAAATACTTATCGATGGAAAAAACAACATTATAATTAAACCTTATGATAACGAAAAAGTAATATTTGATGGAACTATAGATATCAGTTCATTTACTTGGAATAATACTGGAAATAATATTTATAAGACAATAATTGATACAACAATCTGGCAATTATTTGTTGATAATAAGGAAATGATTATGGCTAGATGGCCAAATGCACAGTTTTCTGATAAAACAATATATAATTGGAGTTCATGGGCACAAGGAGATGAGGATAATAGTAGCAATGGATCTCTAAATGTTGATGCAAGCTTTCATGACATGTCTTTAATTAACCATTCGCTAGATACTGCTCATGCAATTTTAAATATTGGATCATTCAGAACTTGGAATAGAAAAATTAACCATACCAAAGGAAATAATAGTTTTACCTACAATCAAGTTACTGCACATGCTTATAAGACTAAACACCATTACTTTTTTATAGAAGGTGATTTAGATTTATTAGATACCTTGAATGAATGGTATCATAACCCAACATCAAAAGAGTTATGGTTAATGACTGATGGACAAAACCCCAATAACCTCAACATACGAGGTAAAGTATCTTCATATTCTGTTACTATAAAAAATTCTTCTAATATTAATATTCAAGGTATATATTTCTTTTCATCAACTTTTAAAGCTTTAGCAAGCAATAACCTACTTATTGAAGATTGTCATTTTTCCTACCCATCTACATCGAAAAGAATGATTGGAGATCTAGAAACACCATTTGCTTCTTCATTAGGTCTAAGTGGTTCGTCGAACAAAGTCAATGATAGCAAAATAAATAGGTGTTTATTCGAATATACTGATGGTGATGCATTAAGAATCTACGGAGATAGAAATATATTAGAAAATAATTTATTTCAATTTATTGATTATACAGTTTCAGAATTACCTGGTCTGATGGTTACAATAGACATTAGTGGAGATAAAAATATTATAACAAAAAATACTATTCGCGATGTTCAGGCATCAGCAACTGTTTCTCCGGGAGCAAGAAGCGAATTTTCTTACAATAATGTAACTAGAACTGGAAGACTTCAATCTGACGGATCAGTCTTTCAGGGAACAACAAACTCTGTTGCAGATGCTATAATTCATCATAACTGGATATATAAGACCCCAAAATATGCGCTCAGATTTGATGCGCCAGGGAATGATCCTAACGCTGCAGGACAAAGAGGAAAAATGTATAACAACGTATCATTTGAAACAAATGGCATAATGGTAAAAGGAGATCATCATTATATAAGCCATAATACAGTATTAAATAGTATAAAAAACGGAATAATTATTCTTGATGAAGAAAATTCTAACCAAAATACTTATATACAAAATAATTTGGTAGATAAATTAAGTGGTCATAGAAGCAAAAATAATTTTGATGATAATAATGGTGATGGGAAATCTGACTATAAAATTCCAGGGACATCATCAAATAACTGGAATGGATGGGACTCGGTTAAGACAAATTATACTAATGAAAGTAATATCAATAGCATAATTTACACCCTAATAGATACAACAACTTTTATGCCCAAAGAAGGATCTGTATTAATTGATGCAGGCATAATTATTGACTCAATAACTCAACAGGTTAGCGGATCCTTACCAGATATAGGAGCATACGAATATGGTGGAAATGTCTGGAAGGCAGGAATTGAAGGATGGCAACCTAAATTTTATCCTTGGACTTTTGTTTTAGATACTGATCATGATGGTATTAATGATGATGTTGATAACTGTCCACTAACTTCAAATGCCAATCAGCTAGATACCGATGATGATGATATTGGAGATGTATGTGACACGAATGATAATCGTCCTAAAGTTACTTTAACAGTAGATAAAACTTCAGTAGCAGAAAATCAAGAAAAATCTACTCTCTATGCAACTCTAAGCTCTTCTCATTCCAAAGATGTTACAATAATATTAAAAATATCTGGAACAGCTACAGCAAATCAAGTAGACTACTTTTATAGTAGTGATTCATTAACTATCAATTCTAATGATAGCATCGGAACTCTTGATTTTATGATTGTCCAAGATCAAGAAGATGAACAAGAAGAAATTATTCTTATAGAGATAGATACAATCATTAATGGATTAGAAGACAGTATACAACAGGTTACCATTACAATTCAAGATGATGACGATCCAGTAACTACAGGAATAGAATCTTCAAATATCATTAAAAAAGTATATCCTAACCCTACAAAGAATAATCTTACAATTATATTAAAAGAAAATAAAGAAATTAGAAAAATAGAATTTGTGGATTACAGTGGTAAAATAATACAACCAAATAAAGTATCAAGAAAGAAAAATCAAGTTAAAATCAATGTGGCTAACCTTGAAAAAGGGTTATACATACTAAACCTATCTTCTGATAAACAAATCTATACAGTGAAAATTATTATTGAAAAATAAAATTAATTGACAGAAAAAAAACTCAAAGAAATCAGTTTATAAAAATTACATTTTATAATACTTGTCCATAACATGGTTTAGCGTTTTATAAGAATTTAATAAAATTTCTTTTATAACACTTTTTCTCATCCATTCTACTTTCTCAATATTTTCTTTTTTTTGAGGCTTCATTTTACTAGAATCCAATGATTTCATTTTATACCATGTCGTTTTTTTTAAAATGAACTTTTTATTCCTAGTATATGTATGCCATGTTGAATTTATCTTTCTACCAGACCTAACTTTAACTTTTGTTTCTTCTTCAACTTCTCTCTCTGCACATTCTCTAATGGTTTCGCCTTTATCTAGTTTTCCTTTAGGTAAATCCCATCTTTTTAGTCTGTATATAAATAAAATTTGATTTTTATTATTACTAACTACACCTCCTCCTGCTTTAATAATATTAAACATCTTTTTTATATTCTTAATTACTCTCTTATAATCTTTTAGGGTTATTGTAATAGAATATATTTTAACAAATTTTTTTTTCGTCATCTTTTTCAAAAGATCCGTAATTGTCTGAAAATTAGCATCATAAATTAAGACCCTAGAAAATAATTTTAATGGTATTATTCCTGAAGAACCATCAATGAAAGTATCATAGTTTTCTTTTATTAATCTGATATTATCTAACTTTTTAAAATATATAGGAATATCATTAATAAAAATTGTTTTCATATATAATCAATTAGTTATAATCTAAGCAAATTATAAAAATTAAATCTTAATTTTGTAATAAATGAGTTCCAAAGAATTATTAAAAAGTTTATTAGAAATAGACTCCATTAAAATTAATTTGAAAAATCCATTTAATTGGGCATCTGGATGGAAATCTCCTTTTTATTTTGATAATAGAATATCATTATCATACCCTTCAATAAGAAAACAAATAACTCTTTCTCTAGTTGAATTATGTAAAAATTATTATCCCAATACTGAAATTATAGCAGGAGTTGCCACAGCAGGTATCCCCCAAGGATCTTTAGTTGCAAATGAACTCAACATTCCCCTAATCTATATTCGATCAAAAGCAAAAGCACATGGTTTAGAAAATTTAATAGAAGGAAAATTAGAACCAAATAAAAATGTTATAGTTATAGAAGATTTAATATCTACTGGAGGAAGTTCTATTCAAGCTGTTGAAGCTATTAGAAATTCTGGTTGCACTGTTCTAAGTGTATTATCTATATTTAATTATGGATTTGATATATCAAAAACCAATTTTTCAAATATCCAGTGTGAACATAAAAGCTTATACAACTACGATGATCTTCTAACTGTAGCTCTCGAAAATAATTACATTTCACATAATGAGATACAAGAACTCAAAAAATGGAGAAATAATCCTGGAGAATGGAATTAGAAGAATATCTATTGTATGTAATTCGGTATTAAACTAAGAAACTTTTTTAACTTCTCCAGCTATCATACCTTTTCTACCTTCAACTAATTCAAATTCCACAGAATCACCTTCATCTATGTTATCTATTAAACCTGTTGAATGCACAAAATACTCAGTATTTGAATCATCTTCAATGATGAAACCAAAACCTTTAGTTTGATTGAAAAATTTTACTTTACCTGTACTCATATTGTAATGTTTTAAATAATTATGCGGCAAGATAATCTAAAAAGTCAAATAAACGAACTCATTACAATAATTATATTATAATTTTTTATTTTACATAAGTTAATTCAACGGGAATAATACTGTCTATTGCATCAAGTTTATCAAAAGCAATAGAGGATAATCTAATAGAAATCTTTTCATTATTGCCAGTATTGGGCAATTTTCCTATAACTCGTACTATAACAACATTTCCATTCATCTGATTTTTTACAAAAATTATTGTCCCATTTTTTGCTGATTTATGGAGAGCTAAATACTTATCTGATTCTGTAGATTCATCAATAGAAGCAGCAAAACCTTCTTCTTTTTTTGTTTTTTTATCTTGCTCTTCAATAACATTATTATAAGCATTACTCTTTTTTATAAAAACTATTTTCTGATTTATTGAAAGTTCATTAGTTAATAAATTATTTTGTTTTTTTAATTCACTAATTTCTACATCATATAACTTTGAAATAAAGTACAATGTCTCTCCCTTTTTTACCACGTGAGAAATAGTATCCTGCGAAAAAGATGTACTAGTAGATATCAAAATAATAAATAATAATACCTTTATTTTTAATACCTTTACACTCATTATTTTAGCTTTTAAAACTTTTAACGTTTATTCTATGTTTTCAAATATATGTAAGCTTTTTTTTATTTTTTTAATGCCGGTACTATTTATTAATGCCCAAGAAAAAAAAACCATAGTTTTTGTAGGAGAAATCAAACAAAACATTGATCCAAGAACGAACAGATATACAAAATTATTCCTTGAAAAAGCTAAAGAAAAAGATGTTGATATAATAATTATAGAGTTGGATACATATGGTGGAGCTGTTAATGACGCTGATGATATAAGAACTATGATCTTAGATTATAATAAACCCATTTATGTATGGATAAATAAAGATGCTGCATCTGCTGGAGCATTAATCTCTATAGCCTGTGATAGCATTTATATGAGTAGCGGAGCTAGTATAGGAGCAGCAACAGTAGTAACTGCAGATGGAACGGCAGCACCTGATAAATACCAATCTTATATGAGATCCATTATGAGGTCTACGGCCGAAGCAAAAAATAGAAATCCCAAAATTGCTGAAGCAATGGTTGATGAAGACATACAAGTAGATAGTATATCACAAGAAGGAAAAGTCATTACCTTTTCGACTATCGAAGCTATAGAAAATGGTTTTTGTGAAGCAGAATTGAATTCTATAGAAGAAATTCTTAAAAGAAATAACATAGAAAATTATAAAGTTGAAAGATATGAGCTTAGTTCAGCAGAGAATATAATTTCATTATTTCTAAATCCAATTGTTAGCAGCATTCTTATTTTACTTATCATAGGAGGCCTATATTTTGAATTACAAACTCCCGGGATTGGATTTCCAATCATGGCATCTATTGTTGCGCTAATATTATACCTAACTCCTTACTATTTAAATGGTCTTGCTGAAAACTGGGAAATATTTTTATTTTTAATAGGAATGATCTTAATTGTGATAGAAGTTTTTTTAATTCCAGGATTTGGTGTAGCAGGTATATTTGGCCTAGCTCTAACTTTTGGTTCATTGATGTTACTAATGCTAAATAATGATGTATTTGATTTTACATTTGTAATATCTAAAGATATATTAAATGCTAGTGGAAGCATATTAATTGCAGTTTTAGGATTTGGACTTCTCCTCTTTTTTGGAGGAATAAAATTTACAGAATCACAAGCATTCAAAAGAATAATGCTAGAAGATACTCAAGATTTAGATAAGGGATATATTTCAAAAAAATATTCTGATAAATTAATAGGAAAAAATGGTAAAGCAATGACTATTTTAAGACCCAGTGGAAAAATTACAATATCAGATAAAATTTATGATGCAACCACTTCAGGAAAATACATCGAAAAAAATTCAAAAATTATTGTTCTAAATAATGAAGGTTCTACACTAAAAGTAAAAAAATCATAAATGCAAAAAATTAGTTTAAACTTGCAAAACAAATTATTAACAAATAATCTTTGTATAGTAAAAAATTAAAACAATTAAAATCTAATAAGATATGAATTTTTTAAAAAATTTATTAAAAAATGTTCTTACAGGAGTACTGTCTTTTTTCTTGAGTATTTTCTTAATTATAATAATTCTTAGCTTTATATCAGCTTTATTATCACCAGATACTGAAGAAAAAATAACTGTAAAACCTAAATCCATACTACATATAGATAATCTTAGTATAATAGATGATAGAAATTCTAAGCCTTCTGATTTTAAATTTAATTTTGAAATCCCACTTCCTATTCCCCTTATTGATAATTCAAAAATTGAAGAAAAAATTAGCTTAAGAACATTTGAAAGAATTATTACATCAGCTAAAAATGATAAAAATATAGAAGCTATATATTTAAATTTTGACAATGTTTCGATAAGTTTCAATAAGGCAGAAAAAGTAAGAAGTATTCTTAAAGAATTTAAAGAAAGTAAACCAATTTATTCATACTCAGAACTCTATTCAAAAGGAGCTTACTACCTATCATCTGTCGCAGATTTTATCGCAATTTCTCCTCCAGGATTTATTAATGTCAGTGGGTATGGGATAAGTGAATTTTTTTATAAAGATTTATTTAATGAATTAGGTATTAAAATACAACTTTTTAGAGTTGGAGAATACAAGGGAGCAGCAGAATCATATGTGAGAACAAATTTTAGTGATGAAAACAAAGAACAATATTTAGATCTTCTCAATTATAGACTTAATAATTACTTGAAAAACATATCAGAGTCTAGAAATATTAATACAGAAGATTTATTAGATATGATTAATGACTATGAAACTGAACTTCCTGAAGATGCTTTAAAAAATAATTTAGTTGATGATTTAATCTATGAAGATCAAATGGTAGAGTATTTAAAAGAAAAAGTAGACAGTTCCTACCAAAAAATTTCTTTACTTAAATACAATAGATCATTAGAAAAAATAAATAAATACAACAAAAATAAAATTGCAGTTCTCTATGCTATAGGGGGAATAATGCCTGGAAAAGGTGATGACGGAATTTACTCTGAAACAATAATTGATAACATCAAAAAAATTAAAAAAAATAAAAATATTAAATCTGTCATTTTATACGTCAATTCAGGAGGTGGTAGTGCCTTTGCATCAGATCTAATAACAAGAGAACTTGAACTTCTTCAAAAAGAAAAACCTTTAACAGTTTACATGTCAGACGTATGTGCTTCAGGTGGTTATTACATCTCTATGCCCGCTGATACTTTAATTGCATCAGAAGGATCAATTGTTGGTTCTATTGGAGTTTTCGGTATAATTCCAGAATTATCAGGACTTGTTAAAGAAAAGTTGAAAATTAGTGTAGATCATATAAAAACAAATAAAAATACTGGTGAAATTGACTTATTTAGACCTCTTAATAACGACGAAGAAAATTTAGTTCAGAGGGGAATAAATCAAGTTTATGCAGATTTTTTAAATGTGGTTTCTAAAGGAAGAAATATAGAAACCAAAGAAGTTGATAAACTTGCCAGAGGCAAAGTGTATTATGGAGACGAAGGAAAAGAAATAAATTTAATAGATATCATAGGTAATTTTAATGATGCCATTAATATAGCAGCAAAACTTGGAAATCTTGAAAAATATCAAATCATAGAGTACCCAAAACAAAAAACAGAATTAGAAAAAATATTAAGTTCGTTATCAAAAACCAAATATGTATTCAATCCTTTAGTAAAAGAAACTGATAACTGGCTAATTAACTCTTTGATTAAAGATAAAAGATTTGATCCTATTCAAATGAGAATGGAACTAAATATAGATTAATTATCTAATTTAATTCTTGAGCTATCAACACTAACAATTGGAACTATTTGATTGTCATTATTTTCTAAATATTTAAAACCATAAAATAGATTTCCAGGAATAAAATTTTCATTTCTTAAACCAAACTGAAAATATTTTCCATAATTACTAACGATTTCAAAAATAAAATTTATTAACTCTGAACCAAGAATAAAATTTTTTGAAATTTTATTTCTATAATTTTCTATATAATAATCTTGTAATTCAAGATATTCATCTGATTCTAAATTAATAAACGAAGTACTTATTAAAGAGATGTCAAGATTTTGAAATTGATCTATTGTAATTAAATCAAAATCCAACCACTCATCAAAACCTATTACAGATATAGTATCATTTCTTATATCAACTGCACTAATAACATTAGATGCAAATAAAGAATTCTTTGATGACACAAAAACATGACCAATACTATCATCTTCTATATAAAATTTTTCCTCATATTTATATAAAGTATCCAAACCATCAATCCCTCTACCATCTTTAACAATTCTACCAGGAATAGACTTTATTGTATCATATAATGAATCCGATAAAATTTCTTCAAAGGAATTTGTTAAAGAATCAAGAATAAGTCTAGAATCTTCTAATGAAACCCCCTTACTGTAGATGATATTAAAGTTTGATGAGTCTAATCTATTTTCATAAATTTTAGCAATAAGAGAATCTGAAGATTTTTTTTCATAAAATATAATAACATTTTTGTTTTCCTGAAATCTATCAATTGAATAATCTGCTGCTTTATTTGCAATTGTTTTTAATGAAGGATTAAATAATAAACTATATTTATTATCCTCAATAATTTCATGATTGCTAGATAATGGATTTATCATCAAAAGCTTATTTTCGAGACAATATTTCTTAATAATACTAACAGGTTTACTATATAATGGTCCAATTATTAAATCCATATCATCAAGGTATCCACTATCAATTATTTCATTTACAACATCAGGATCTCTCTTTGTATCAAAAGGAAATATTTCAATCAAAGAATTAGTACTATCAAGATTAGATAAAGAATACATAAAGCCCGCATAGAGATCCATTATAAATTTATTATTTCGTATATAATACGTATTCTCTAAACTCTCATACATCATAGGTAATAAAACTGCTATTTTAAATTTTTCATATGATGATATAAATAATTCATTTCGATCAACAATTCTTAATATTTCTTTTATTTCATTTTGAACGTCTTCGTCTAAAAATTCATTTAAAAGTTGTCTACCATAATATTTAGCAAGAGAAATATTATCTGGATATTTATTATAAAGATTTTGTAAATTATAAAAAGATGAAACAGAACTAATTTTAGGATCTATTATTTCATAAAGATTACTTTTAATGTCTGAATCTGAAATTGTTGAAAAAACACTTAGAGCATCAGTTAAATTATCAATTTCAATCAATATTTTAACAATCCAATAATTTACATCTTGAATTTGGGGCCAATTAGTATACTTTTTTTTTAATTCATTAAAATTATCTAAAGATTCTTCTAGATTACCAGTTTTGTACAATGAAACGGAAATATAAAAATTAAAATAAGGTAAAAATTCACTATTAGAAGATAATGATATGTTTGAATTTTTAACTTCTTCATGCCTCTCTTGAAGAAAAAGTTTTTTTACTTGCATGTACTTAGAATAATCAGATTGAGAATACGTATTCGAGGAAATAAATAATAAAATAAGACATACGTATAAATTTTTTTTCATAACTATTCCCATTCTATAGTGGCAGGAGGTTTAGATGAAATATCATAAACTACCCTATTAATACCCTTAACTTTATTAATTATTTGATTTGACACATCAGCTAAAAACGAATCTGGTAACCTTGACCAGTCTGCAGTCATACCATCAACACTAGTAACAGCTCTTAAAACAATAGTATATTCATACGTCCTCTCATCTCCCATAACACCTACAGACTTTACGGGAAGTAATATGGTAGCTGCTTGCCATACTTTATCATATAAATTATTTTCTCTTAATCCTGAAATAAAAATGTCATCAGCTTGTTGTAGTAAATTTACTTTTTCTTTATCAATAGAACCCAAAATTCTAATTCCTAGTCCAGGACCTGGGAAAGGATGTCTATTTAATATATCACCTGGTATATTAAGAGATTTACCAACTCTTCTAACTTCATCCTTAAAAAGTGAGTTTAGGGGTTCTAAAACTTTTAAATTCATCTTCTTTGGAAGTCCTCCTACGTTATGATGTGATTTTATTGTAGCAGAGGGACCCTTAACTGATATGGATTCTATTATATCAGGATAAATTGTTCCTTGAGCTAACCACTTAATATCACCTATTTTTTTAGCTTCTTCTTCAAATACTTTTATAAATACTTTACCAATAGATTTTCTTTTCTCTTCTGGATCAATTTTACCATATAAATCTTTATAAAATTTATCTTTAAAATCAACTCCTATAATATTTAAACCCAAATTCTTATATGATTCCAAAACGGATTCAAATTCATTTTTTCTTAATAATCCATTGTCTACAAACACACATGTTAAATTTTCACCAATTGCCCTATGTATAAGGACTCCTGCAACGGTAGAATCGACACCTCCTGATAATCCAAGAATAACTTTATCATCTCCAATAGTATTTTGTAATTTCTTAACTGTATTTTCTGCAAATAATTTTGGAGTCCAGGTTTGTGAACAACCACAAATATCAACAGTAAAATTTTTTAGTATTTTTTCTCCAAAATCAGAGTGAGTAACTTCAGGATGAAATTGAAGACCATAAAAATTATATGACTTTACATAAAAAGAGGTGACATTGACATCTTTTGTGCTTGCAAGAATTTGAATTTTATCTGAAACTTGAGTTATTGAATCTCCATGACTCATCCACACATTCGATCCAATTTCAACACCATTAAATAGAATGAAATTATTATCTATACTTGATAAATTAGCTCTACCATACTCTCTTATCTTTGATGGCAAAACTGTACAACTTAATTTATTTGCTATTAATTGAGCACCATAACAAATACCCAAAATTGGCAAATTATTAAAATTATCAATATCGACTTTTGGAGAATTATCATCATGAACCGAATAAGGACTACCTGAAAAAATAACGCCAAAATAATTTTTTGATAACTTAGGAATCTTATTATAAGGATAGATTTCACAATAAATATTTAACTCTCTTATCCTCCTAGCAATAAGCTGAGTATATTGTGACCCGAAATCAAGAATTAATATTTTTTCTTCCATCTACAAAATTAAACTTAGCAATTAAAAAAAAGACTAATTATATCTATATTTTGTAATTTAGTTAATAAGTAATAGTAATAAATAACTTACAAAAATAGCAAAATGGGAAGAGCTTTTGAATACAGAAGAGCCACAAAAGAAAAAAGATGGGATAAAATGTCAAAATTATTTCCAAAGCTCTCTAAAGCTATAACTGTAGCTGCAAAAGAAGGTGGAATTGATCCAGAAATGAACTTTAAATTACGAGCAGCAATTCAAAATGCTAAAATTCAAAATATGCCAAAAGATAATATTGATTCAGCAATAAAAAGAGCATCAAGTAAAGAAACAAAAGATTATATAGAACAAACTTTTGAAGGAAAAGGTCCTCATGGTGTTCTAGTTATAGTAGAAACTGCTACAGATAATGTTACCAGAACTACTGCAAATATTAAATCATACTTTAATAAGTCCGATGGTAATTTAGTTACTCCTGGATCATTAGAATTTATGTTTGATAGAAAGTCAATTTTTTACATTAAAAAAAGCAATATTGATATTGATGAATTAGAATTAACACTTATTGACTATGGACTTAAAGAAATTGAGATAACTAAGGATGAAATAATTATATATGGAGATTACACATCGTTTGGAAATATAAATAAGGGTTTATCTACACTGAATTTAAATGTTACAAAATCAGAATTAAAAAGAATACCAAACTCTCCTATAAATTTTAATGAAGAACAACTAGAACCAATAGAAAAAATGCTTGATAAAATGGAAGATGATGAAGATGTACAATACGTTTATACTAACATTTCTTAAAAAATATTTAAATGTTTAAAAATTATTCATTAAAAAATTACAATTCATTTAGAGTAAATCACAAAGCGAATTTTTTTCTAAAAATAGAAAACAATAAATCGTTAATTAATTTTTTAACAGATAAAAAATTTAAAAATGAAAAAAAACTAATAATAGGTGGTGGTTCCAATATATTATTTACAAAAGATTATGAAGGTGTTATATTATATAGCTGCATAAAAGGAATACATATTCTTGAAGAAAATGATAATCATATTAAAGTAAAAGTTGGTTCAGGAGAAAATTGGGATAATTTTGTTAGGTTGTGCGTTAGTAAAAATTGGTATGGAATTGAAAATTTATCATTAATACCTGGGTCAGTTGGAGCTGCACCTATTCAAAACATTGGTGCTTATGGAGTAGAAGTAAAAGATTATATATACGATGTTAATGGTATTGATTTAAAGAATAATATAAAAAAAACATACTCTAATAAATCATGCGATTTTAAGTATAGAGATAGTGTTTTTAAAAGAGAATTAAAAAATAATTTTTTCGTTACTGAAGTTACATTCATTTTAATGAAAAATAAAAAATTCACATTAGACTACTCTGAATTAAAAAATATCAATAGTCAAAATCTAACCATTCAAAATGTTAGGGATAAGATTATAGAAATACGAAATTTAAAATTACCAGATCCAAAATTGTTAGCTAATGCTGGAAGTTTTTTCAAAAATCCAATAATCAATATAAAAGTTGCAAAAAAAATTAAAGAACAATACAATCATTTTAAATATTATCAAATCAATGAATCAATGGTCAAAATTTCTGCAGCATGGTTAATTGAAAAAAGTGGATGGAAGGGACATAAAGAAAAAAATATTGGAGTTTATAATAAACATGCACTGGTTTTAGTAAACTATTCTTCAGAAAATGGAAAAGACATTAAAATTCTTTCAAAGAAAATAAAAGAAAGTGTATTGGAAAAATTTGATATAACTCTTGAAAAAGAAGTAAATATATTTTAACCAGTATAAGTTACTCTATAAATGGCATTGGCCTTATCATCAGATATAAGCATAGAACCATCTTCTAAAATAAGAATATCAACAGGTCTACCCCATGCTTCTTGTTCCTCATCATCAAGCCAACCATAAATAAATGTTTCATAACCTACAGATTTATTATTTTCAATTTTCACACGAGAAATTCTATAACCTATCTTTTTTGATCTATTCCATGAACCATGTTCAGCTATAAAAATATCTCCTTTGTATTCCTCAGGAAACATTTTACCTGTATAAAATTTAAGACCTAATGGTGCAACATGAGGACCTAATTTTTGAGCTGGCATAACAAAATCTGAACACGAATATTCTCCACCAAATTCAGGATCACCTATATCACCACCGTGACAATATGGGTATCCGAAATGTTGATTCTTTCCTGTTACCTTATTTAACTCACAAGGAGGTATATTATCTCCTAACATATCTCTACCATTATCTGTAAACCATAATTGTTTTGTTTCTGGATGCCAAGTAAATCCAACTGTATTTCTAACCCCTTTAACATAAATTTCCTTATTTGATCCATCAGGATTCATTCTCGTAATAGAAGCATATATTTCATCTCTGCTCTCGCAAATATTACAAGGAGCTCCTACAGGCACATACAATTTACCATCTGGACCAAAAGAAATGTACTTCCATCCATGATGTCTATCTGAAGGAAAATCATCTGAAATCAATACAGGCTCTTCAAGGTATTCATCAAACTTGTCTAGATGAGATAAATTTTCTTCGATATTTTCAAATTTCCATATTTTATTTACTTCAGCTACGTATAAATCACCATCATGAAATGCAACTCCATTAGGCATATTCTTTAATTTATTCGTTATCAAATATTTTTTATCTATTACATTATCACCATCAGTATCTTTTAAGGCAAAGACATTGTCTTTATTTCTATTTCCAACAAATATGGTGCCTGAAGGACTAATTGCCATTGACCTAGCATTTTCTACATCATCAGCATAAATTTTAATTTCAAATCCTTCTGGTAAAATAATTTTTTCAAGAAATGAATCTATTTCTAAATTCGAGGATTGATTTACAAAAATTGAATCAATAAAAATATTTAAAAAAATTATTGATAAGGAGTTAATTAAATTAATAAGGATAATCATAATTGCAAATTTTAATCATTTAAAGTTAGTTGATATCACAATATTATATTAATTTTTGAATATAAAACCAAACTAAGCTATGGAACTAATTGATATAATTGTATTTGTAACATATTGTCTAGTAATTCTATCAATTGGATTATACGTTTCAAGAGATAAAAAAGGTCATCAAAAAAGTGCTGAAGATTACTTTTTAGCTGGAAAATCACTGCCCTGGTGGACTATTGGGGCCTCTCTGATTGCTGCAAATATTTCTGCTGAACAATTCATAGGTATGTCTGGATCTGGATTTGCACTAGGACTAGCAATTGCTACTTATGAATGGATGGCAGCAATAACTCTTTTAGTGGTTGGTAAATTTTTTCTTCCAATTTTTATTGAAAAAAAAATATATACTATTCCAGAATTTATTAAAATAAGATTTAGTAATAATCTTAAAACAATACTAGCAGTTTTTTGGATTTCACTTTTTGTCTTTGTTAATCTAACAACTGTTATGTATTTAGGAGGAAAAGCCATGGATACTATTATTGGTAATGGAGATGGTAGCATAATTAATATTAGCATTATTGGACTAGGTCTTTTTGCTCTAACATACTCAGTATGGGGAGGACTTTCTGCAGTTGCATGGACAGATGTTGTGCAAGTTATTATTTTAATGTTTGGTGGTATACTAATGACCATAATTGCCCTAACATATGTTACACCTGGAGGTGGAATCTTAGATGGTTTAGCTCATGTTTATAACACTGTACCAGAAAGATTTTCTATGATACTCTCCAAAGGAGAAATAATCACTCCTGATGGAAGAGATGCATGGTTTGATTTACCTGGTATTGCTGTTTTAATAGGTGGAATGTGGATAGCAAATTTGTATTATTGGGGTTTTAATCAATATATAATTCAAAGAACACTAGCTGCAAAAAGTCTTAAGGAAGCGCAGAAAGGAATTGCATTTGCAGCTTTTTTAAAGCTTATTATTCCAATATTTGTAGTTCTTCCAGGAATAATTGCATACGTTATAAATCTTGACCCTAACACTGGTGAATTATTATCAGTATTACCTGAAGGATTTACCTCAGATGATGGATCAATATTAAATGATAATGCTGCACCTTGGTTAATTAAAAATTATATTCCTGTTGGAATTAAAGGATTAATACTTGCTGCACTTGCTGCTGCTATTGTCTCATCTCTAGCTTCAATGTTAAATTCAACTTCTACAATTTTTACAATGGATATCTATAAAGAAATATTAAATAAAAATGCCGGAGATAAAGAAATGGTTTTTGTTGGAAGATTAGTGGTTATAATAGCCCTAATTACATCAATGATAATTGCTCCTCTTTTTGGAAGCTTAGGTCAAGTATTTCAGGCAATACAAGAGTACACAGGTGTTGTTAGTCCAGGAATTCTTGCAGTATTTATAATGGGATTATTTTTTAAGAAAGCTACAAATAATGCTTCAATTTGGGCAATTTTAATTTCAATTCCAGTAGCAATGTATTTTAAAGTAGTAGCTAAAGGATGGCTCATTTATCTCCCAGAATCTACTCATTCATTATTTATTGATGAAATACCATTTTTACACCAGATGGGAATAACATTTTTAGTTACTTTATTAGTCATTTTTATAATCAGCTATTTAGAAGGATTTAATGATGATCCTAAAGCAATAAAATTATCTAAAAAGTTATTTTATACTAGTCCATCTTTTAATATCCCTGCTTTTGTGGTTTTGATAATAACAGTAATGTTATATGCTATATTCTGGTAAAATGATAATACTTAATAAAGAACAAGAAAAGTTTAAAAAAGCATTTCTAAACCCTATAAAGTTTTCTTTATATTTTTTTAAAAATGTTCCGATGGGATGGTTTTCTGGAATAAAACTTAAAAAGTTGTCAGAAAAAAATGCTGTTTCATATGTTCCTTTCAAATGGTATTATAGATGGCAGAATAAAAATCCATTCAGATCTATGTATTTTGCAGTACAAAGTATGGGAGCAGAACTTTCTACAGCATCAATAGCTACATTAGCAATAAAAGGAATTAAACCTAGTATAGCATTCATAGTAACTGGTACGAGATCAACCTACTTTAAAAAAGCAACTGATAATACAATTTTTAGATGTGATGATGGGGAAAAAATTTTTAATGCTGTAACACAAGCTATTAATTCTAAAAAAGGTGTTTCTATTGAAGTTAAGTCTATAGGAAAACTAGAAGATGGAACAATTGTATCAGAATTTTTTTTCACCTGGTCATTTAAACAAAGATCTAATGAAAATTAAACTTTCAAAGGAAAAAACTTATAGTATATGAACATGTGGTTTAAGTAAGACATTGCCTTTATGCGATAATAACCATAGGAAAATTAATAAAATCAACAATACTAATTATAGATCTTTAAAAGTAACTCCCAAAAAAAATGCTATTATAGATATGAATTCTTCAAAATGGAAAAATTAAGTAGACTCTAAATTCAAAATTGTAATTTCTGGTAGTATCCCTACTCTACCCTGATATCCTAAAAATCCAAAGCCTCTGTTCACATAAATAGATTGATTATTTAATTGATATAAATCAGCCCATTGATCGTAAGCTAATCTCGCTGGACTAATCCTAAAATTTCCTATTTCTATTCCAAATTGGAGACCGTGTGTGTGACCAGACAATGTCAAATCTATATCATTATATAAAGAAGTAACCTGAGCGTTCCAATGAGAAGGATTATGAGTAAGTAATATTTTAAACTCTTCCTGAGATAAGCCAGAATAAGCTTTATCCAAATCACCATATTTTTGAAATCTTGATGATGCCCAATTTTCAACTCCTAATATAGAAATTTTATCCCCATCTACATTTATTGATTTATTTTCATTCATCATTAGATTCCAACCAAATTCTTTCTGAGCAGAAAGTAAATTTTGAAAATTATTATTTTTTTCATTTTTATTAGACCACGATGTATATTCTCCATAATCATGATTTCCTAGTACTGAATGTACTCCCAATGGTGCTTTAATTTTACTTAAAATATCTCCCCAATTTTTAAGTTCAGAAGATTTATCATTTACTAAGTCTCCAGTAAAAAAAATAATATCTGGTTTTTCGTTTATAACCATATCTATACCACCAATAACAGCTTTGGTATTATTTAAACTGCCAATATGGATATCGGAAATCTGACAAATTTTAATTCCATCGAATGATTTTGGTAATTTATTGAATATTAAATTTTTTCTTCTAATTCTATAATCATAGACATTACTTGAAATTATACCATATGTTAGAGAAGCAACAGGAAAGCCATATGCAATTGATGCTGAAATACTTAAAAACTTAGATCTAGAAATTTTACTACCTGAATCTTTGTTATTTTCTGATTTGAAAAAATAGCAAATTAATCTTCTTAAATCATCAACTAAAATAAATGGTAATGAAATTAGCTTACAGAAAAAATTTCCAATAATGATATTAAAAAATATTGTTCTAGGATAATAACCTATACTTATATCAAAAGCAAAAAGTAAAAAATTAACAATTGTTATAAATGTAAAAAACCAATAAAAAAATAATATATACTTACTAAAATGAGTATTTAATTTAATAATATTCTTTAATATTTGAAAGAAATAAACATCTAACAGAACTGATAAAAAAGTAAAAAAAAGTAAAAAAAGTATTACATCCATAAAAGAAACTATGATAATCCAAAGTATCTATTAAATTTAACTTGAATAATATACATTGTTGGAACTACTATAAGTGTAGTAAAAGTTGCGAAAGTTAATCCAAAAATAATTGCCCAAGCAATTGGTCCAAAGAAAACAGTACTATCACCACCCATAAAAAAAGATACTTCATACGATTTAATCAAACTAACAAAATCAAAATTTAAACCAATTGCCAAAGGTAGCAAGCCAAATATTGTAGTTAATGCAGTCAATAGAACAGGACGAAGTCTTGTTTTACCTGCCTCTGCAATACAAAATTTTATCTCTTCAATAGAGATGACATTTTTTTTGTTTTCTAAAATTCTTCTTTTTCGATTAAGTTCAATAAAATCAATTAATACAATTGCATTATTAACTACTATACCTGATAAAGAAATTATTCCAATCATCGTCATCACAACAATAAAATCCATATTAAACAATATTAATCCTACAAACACTCCAATTGTACTCAATATCACTGATGTCATTATAATAAGAGGTGTTATCAACTTATTAAACTGAGCTATAATAATTATAAAAATTAAAAATAGAGCTATCATTAGAGCATTTGAAAGAAAAGCCATTTCAATTTCTTGTTCTTTTTGCTGTCCACCAAAATTATATTCATACCCATTTGGAAATTTAAATCTTTGTAAAATTTTATCAATTTTTTGATTTACTTCAGTTGGATTATAACCTGAAATAACATTTGAACTCAGTGTAATAACTCTATCAAGATCTTTTCTCTTAACAGAACCATATGAGTTACTCATTTTAACAGTAGCAACAGAACTTATTGGAACTTGATATATTCTCCCATTTGATTGACTTCTAAAAGTTATATTTTTATTCATTAAAGCATCTACATCATATCTATACTTATCATCTAACCGTAGTTGAATTTCATAATCATCTTCACCAATTTTATATTTTGATATTTCTTTACCAAATAATGAAGTTCTTAATTCACTAGCTAAAATACCTGTTGATAAACCAAATCTTCTAAGTTTTTCTCTATCAAAATCTATTATAAGTTCAGGTTTTCTTGTTGACAAATCATAAGTCAACTTTTCTATTCCAGAAATACTAGATTCATTTATATAATTTTTTACTTCTTCAACTAAATCTATTAATTTGGAATAATCTGATCCAGATATTTCTAAATGAATTGCTATTCCAACAGGGGGTCCTCTTCTATCTTTCCCAATCGTAATACTAACTCCAGGAAAATTTCCAATTTTCTCCCTTATTTCCTCCATAATTTTTTCAGTATCCAATCCATTTCTATTTTTATACTCTAAAAAATTTATATTTATTTTAGCCCTATTTGGTGAATCTCTCATTGTAAATACAGAAGGATCATTAGGATTAAGCGTTCCCTTCCCAACATTTGTAACAACACTTTCAACTATAGAATTATAAGGAGATAATATATTAGAAATTTTCTTTTCAAGCTTAACTACAAACTTGTTTGTTTCATTTACATCTGTTCCTACAGGTAATTCAGCAAATACATTTATATACTTAGGTAAGTTTTCGGGAAAAAATAAAACTTTTGGTTGAAATACCTGAAATAATTGAATTGAAATAAAAAATAAAAGGAAAGAACTAAAAAGAATTATAAAAGGTCTAATTCCTTCTAGGAAATAATTTACAAATCTACCATAAGCATTTTCTAACCTTATCAAAAATTTTTCTCTAAACAAAGACGAAAGAGGTATAAATATAAAATAATTTAATGGTATTAATAAAGCAAAGAAAATTAGAAGATTACCAAGCCAAAATATTTTAATAATAAAAATAAAGGTTAATCCCGTAACAAAAAGGATCAAAAAATTTCTCATGTATTTAGCAAAATTTTTATTTTTTTCATCTTCTACCTTCATTAAAAGAGATATTAAAACTGGGTTAATAACTAAGGCAACAAATAGAGATGAAGTTAACGTTACAATAAGCCCTAAAGGCATATAACTCATAAATTTTCCCGTTAAACCTGGCCAAAAAACAAGTGGAGCAAAAGCTGCAATAGTTGTTGCAGTTGAAGTGATAATTGGAAGAGAAATTTCACCAATACCAAGTTTAGTTGCTTTTAATGGAGAATATCCCTTTTCCATAAATCTATAAATATTTTCAGTTACTACTATGCCATTATCTACTAGTAAACCCAAAGAGATAACCAATGAGAATAATATGATCATATTAATTGGTATATTAATTACAGAGAGAATAACAAAAGAAATAGCAAATGATAACGGTATAGATAATCCAACAAAAAGAGCATTTCTAACTCCCAAGAAAAATAAAAGGACAAATACAACTAAAATTATTCCAAAAATAATGTTATTTTCTAATGTACTTACCTGTTCTTTTGTGTTCTGAGATTGATTAGCTACTATAAAAATATCAATATCACTTGGTAACTGAGGTTTTATTTTAGCAATTACCTCATTAATCATATCATTGATTTTCAAAAGATTGCTTCCCTTTCTTTTCATAACATTAACTGAAACTACAGGGTTGCCATTTAATCTAAAAAAACTTTCTATTTCTTTATAATCAAATACTACTTCCGCAACATCCTTTAAGTATACAATTTTATTGTTCTGATTTGAAATGATGATATTCTTAATATCATCAACAGACTTAAATTCACCTATAATCCTTACAGATCTTCTTATATTATTTTCAAGCATATTTCCACCAGAAACAGAAATATTTTCATATTTAATAGCATTTTCAATATCATTAAAAGATAATTTTCTAGCTTCTAATTTATAAGGATCTACCTTAATGGCAACTTCTTTTTCTTCAACACCAAAAATTTCAACTTTAGATATTTCACTTATTTTTTCAATTTCATCCTGTAAAATTTCTGCATAATATTCTAATCTATCAATAGAATATTTACCACTTAATGTTATATTCATGATAGGAAAGTCAGAAAAACTTATTTCATAAATATTAGGTTCAAAAGGAAGATCATTTGGCAATTCAGCTTTAGCTTTATCAACTGCATCCTTAATCTTTGATTTTGCATACTCAATTTCTATTCCAGATTCAAATTCCGAAATTATTGTTGAAAATCCTTGTGTAGAAGTTGATCTTATTTCTTTTACTTCAGATATTATATTTATCTCTTTTTCAATTGGCCTGGTAATAAGATTTTCTATATCAATTGGAGAATTTCCTGGATAAGGAACACCAACTATAACATTTGATTGATCAACTTCTGGAAAACTTTCTTTTGGTAATCTATCATAAGAAATTAAACCTAGTATTGTTAACATTAATGATAAAAAAACTATCGTAATTCTATTTTTTAAAGCTAAATCTGATAATCCAAAACTTTTAATTACCTTCTCCTCTATTTGTTTTTTTAAGTTCATATTAATCTTTTATTATCTGAACATAAGCGCCTTCAATTACCTCAGTAGAACCTTTATCAATTATTATTTCACTTCCATCTAATCCTTCTAATATTTCAGATTTATAGTTATATGATTTACCTACAATAACTGATATTTTTTTTGCAATGATAGTTCCATCAAATTCCTTTGTTCCAAAAACATATTCCCCCGTATCATCACTATAAATAACATTAGATGGAATTAATATCGCATTTGGATTAGAATAATCAACCATTTCAACAACCATTAGTTGATTTGGTTTAACCAATTCTTGAAGTGATTCAGGAATATTAATTTCAATAGAAAAAGAACGATTTTGAACATCAATAACTTGTCCAATAGATAAAATTTTAGATTCTACCTTAGTATCTGAATTTGGAATTACAATATCAACATTATCTTTAATATTAAATTTCCCTATATATGCTTCAGAAGCATCAATATTAAGATAAGAATCTTCACCACTAAAAATTCGAAAAATTGGTGCAGCAGGAAAAGACATCTCTCCTTCATTCAAAAAAACTTTATCAATCATACCACTGAATGGTGAAACAATCTTATATTTTAATAACTGAATCTTATTAGTTTCAAATCTTTTTAAAAAAACATCATAATTTGATTTTGATTTAAGGTATTCAATCTCAGATCCTATGTTATTCTCCCAAAGATTCTTTTGTCTCTCATAAATAACTTTAAATAATTCTAAATTTGTTTTAATTTCTAATATTGAGTTAATTAATACATCAGAATTAATTTCTGCAAGAATTTGTCCTTTAATAACACTATCACCCTCTTTCACATAAATTCTTTTTAATCTACCTATCATTTCAGAATTCAAAAGAACGTTTCTTCTAGAAAAAACTGTTCCTCTTAACTGCACCTTATGAAAAAATTTGTTTACATCTGGAGAAATTGTTGATATATAAACATAATTTTTCTTATTGAAACCAGAATCTAACAATTCTATCTCTTCTTCTAAATTTTTTATTTCTAGTTCAATATCTAAAAGAGAATTATTTAATTTATCTAATCTATCCTTCTTTGAATCTAAAGTATTAGAATCGCAAGATGAAAGAATTAATATTAGTAGTAATAAAGTGTATTTGTTCATATGATTAATTATTATATAATGTTCCCAAAGTTTTTTCTAAATTTATTTTTGATATAATCACCTCATATACAGCATTATAATAGTTATTTTGAGCCTGTTTTAATCCTGCATTTGCATTTAACACTTCAAGATTTGATCCAACACCTTCCTTATATTTTTTTTCTGATGCATTGTATATAGACAGTGCTAAATCAAGATTTTTACTTGTTATTTCTAGAGATTCTTTAGAATTGGAATAATCTACTACTGATTGATTTATTTGCAAATCAATTGATCTTTCTAAAAATGAAAGTTGATTATCAATTTGTTCAATCTTATATTTTGATTGATTTATTTTACTTCTCTTCAAGAATCCATCAAAAATAGGTACCACAAGCTTAAGACCAACAGTTCCAAAATTTTTCCATCTATATGAATCAAAAAATAAATCATAACTTGAAGCAGAGGTATTTAATCCATAATTATAGTTTACATAAATCTGTGGTAAATATTGACTTCTATTATTCTTTAAATCATAACTTTTAAGATTTCTATCTGTTTTTAAAATAGAATATTCAATTCTTTTATTATAATCAAATTTGGATAAATCAAAATCAAAATTTTCTAAAATATCCTCATTTAAATTTCCTATTAATTTTATTTCCTGATTTAAAGGAATTCCTATTTGAAATTTTAATACAAACAAACTTAAATCATACAATCTATCAGTTTTAATTTTTTCACTTTGAAGATTATTGTATGAAACAGTTATTCTATCTATGTCTAATTTCTCAATAAATCCATTATCATACAATTGTTTAGATTCTTCTAATAGAGTTAATAATCTTTCAAGATTACTATTAACTAATTCAATTCTAGACTTTGTATTTAATACCGTATAATATGCCTTGGAAACTGATTCATAAATATCTATCTCTGTCCTCTGAGTTAATTTATTTGAAAGTTTTTCAAGTTCCTTAGTAGCTGATAAACCAACAAAATACGATCCATTAAAAATCATTTGATCTATATTAAAATCAAATCTTCCTTCATAAGTTTGACCAAACTGAACTTCTTGCTCAGTTCCTTCAGGAACTCCTGGCATGAATCTACCAATATCAATTAAACTTTTTTGAACTTCATAATTATATTGTAGACCACCATCAACATATATTTGGGGAAGACCAATTGCTAAATATTCTTTAGAAACTGCCTTAGAAATATTTTCTTCTAAAATAGAGTTTTTAAGATTTTCATTATTTTTTAAAGCAAGCTCAATACAATCATCAAGTGTTAAATTCAATTGTTGTGAAAATAGAATATTACTAAAAAATAAAAGAGATAATATTAGTGAGTATAATTTCATGTTACTTAATGTATTTTAAAAATGATTTTTCATAAATCTTAAGTCCTTCATTAGTAAGTATTCCCCTCATGAAGTGATCAAAAAATTGTAATTGAACATTGATAATTTCAAATTTCTTATATGGAAATAAATTCTGATCAAATGCTAATTCAATTTC
>JAPYTU010000004.1:0-14978 GCA_029940715.1 Cytophagales bacterium | reverse complement strand
TAATTTCAAATTTCTTATATGGAAATAAATTCTGATCAAATGCTAATTCAATTTCCTCTAATCTTAACTTCGTAATTATTATTTCATCAACTTCTTTTCGTATAAATCCTTCTTTTTTTCCTCTTTTTATATTATTTGAAAGAGTTTTAATAAATACTTTCTTTTTTAATTCATGTGTTATTTTAAACAGATCAGGATGAAATTTTTTTAAGTCATGAACAAAAAGAGGATTTATATTAGCTATAGTCTGCCTGAAAAAATTTGATAATTCTATAAAAAAATGAATAGAATTCTTAGAGGTTTTTTTTATTTTAGCAATTTCATTTAAAAGTCCTGCCCAATAATATTTTATTGATTCCAAAGCAATACTATGTTTATCATCAAAGTAGGTATAAATTGTTTTTTTTGAAATTCCCAACTCAAAACATATATCATCAATGGTAACTCCCCTTATTCCAAATTTTCTAAATAAAGAATCAGATTTTATAATAATTTTATCTTTTACGTCCATATAAACTTTGGAAACTATTATATTTCTTTCAGTTTCCAACGCAAATTTATATAAAATATTTTAAAAAAAAATTTCATTTTTTAATCATAAAGATGAATATGAAATAAAAAAATTTATTTTTGTTCATTACAAAATAAAATGATATCATTTTTTAAAAAATCTTCAACAGATTATTATATTATCGATCACTCAAAAAAGTTATCTCAAAATCATAATAATAAACTATGTTGGCTATTTGGAAATGCCAAAATAATAAAATCATCTAGTTTAAAAGGAAAATTTATAGGTCCAAGAAAAGAAATGACCACTCCATGGAGTACAAATGCTGTTGAAATTGCATCTAATATTGGAATTGATTCAATAATTAGAATTGAAAGATTTTATAAAAATCAAAATGTTGATATTGATTCAATGCTTGAATTAGTATATAATAATCCAAATCAAAACATATTTAAAATTAACAGAAAACCCGAAAAAATAATTAATATTAAAAATATAAAAAATTATAATGATAAAGAGGGTTTAGCGCTAAGTGATGAGGAAATAAATTATCTAGAAAATGTAAGTAAAAAACTAAATAGATCCCTAACTGATAGTGAAGTGTTTGGCTTTTCTCAGGTAAATTCTGAACATTGTAGGCATAAAATTTTTAATGGTAAATTTATAATTGATGGAAAAAAAATGCCAAAAAGTTTATTTGATATGATAAAAGAAACATCAAAGAAAAATCCAAACAATTTAATTTCAGCATACAAAGATAATGTTGCTTTTATCAAAGGCCCATTAGTTGAATTTTTTACAACTAAAAATAAAGATCAATCAGACTTCTACTATACAAAAAGTATCATGTCTTCAATCTCTTTAAAGGCTGAAACTCACAATTTTCCAACAACAGTAGAGCCCTTTAGTGGAGCAGCAACAGGATCAGGTGGTGAAATAAGAGATAGAATGGCTGGAGGACAAGCAAGTTTTCCACTTGCAGGAACTGCCGTATACATGACATCCTACCCTAGAATTACTAAATCAAGAACTTGGGAAAAAAATCAAGTAAATAAAAAATGGCTCTATCAAAATCCTAAAGATATTTTAGTAAAAGCATCAAATGGAGCTAGTGACTATGGAAATAAATTTGGTCAACCTCTAATAAGTGGAAGTATTCTAACTTTTGAACACAATGAAAACAAAAATTTAATAGGCTATGACAAAGTAATAATGCTTGCCGGTGGTATTGGGTATGGAAAAGAAAATGAAACTCAAAAAAAAGATGTAAATACAGGTGATTATGTTGTAGTTCTTGGTGGAGATAATTATAGAATTGGAATGGGAGGAAGTGCGGTTTCATCTCTAAATACTGGAGAATTAAAAAACTCAATAGAACTTAATGCTGTTCAAAGATCTAATCCTGAAATGCAAAAAAGAGTTGCTAATGTTATAAGAGCTCTGGCAGAAGAAGATATAAATCCAATATTATCTATCCACGACCATGGAGCTGGGGGTCACCTGAATTGCTTATCCGAATTATTAGAAAATACAGGAGGTGAAATAAATATAAATAAGCTACCTATTGGAGACCCTACTCTTTCTGAAAAAGAAATTATAGGAAATGAATCACAAGAAAGAATGGGACTAATTATAAAAAATAATGATTACCCTAAATTACAAAAAATAGCAAAAAGAGAAAGATCTCCACTTTATCATGTAGGTTATGTAAAAAATAATAAAAAACTAGTTTTTAAAGGTAAAAATAAAAGGAATCCAATTGATTTAGGACTAGAAGATTTTTTTGGATCATCACCTAAAACAACAATAAATGATAGAAAAATAAAACCTAAATATAAAGAACCTAAATATTTTCAAAAATTATTAATAAAATACTTAGAAAATGTCCTTTCATTAGAATCTGTTGCTTGTAAAGACTGGTTAACAAATAAAGTTGATAGATGCGTCACAGGAAGAGTTGCAATGCAACAAACCGTTGGTGAAATACAATTACCATTAAATAATTTAGGAGTAATGGCACTTGATTTTAAATCTAATAAAGGTATAGCAATTTCTATTGGATTTTCTCCTATAGTTTCTTTAATTGATGAGAAGAAAGGAGCAAAAATAGCTCTCTTAAAATCTTTAACAAATATTATATGGGCACCTATTGAAAAAGGAATTACAAATATTTCATTAAGTGCTAATTGGATGTGGCCTGCTAATAATGTTGGAGAAAATACTAGATTATACAATGCCGTTAAAGAAATTAGTGATTTTGCAATAAAACTTGGAATGAACATCCCAACAGGAAAAGATTCTCTTTCCATGACCCAAAAATATTCTGATGGGAAAAAAGTTCTTTCACCTGGAACCGTCATAGTATCTGCAGCTTCAGAAGTTTCTGATATTAATAAAACAATCTCACCAGTATTAAAAAAAGATCAAGATTCTGAATTGATATACATCAATTTCTGTAAAGGACTAAATATTTCTGGAAGTGCATTTTATCAAACACTTACATCACTTGGAAATACAGTACATAACACAAAAAAACCTAAAGAAATAATAAATATTTTTAATGTTATTCAAAATTTAATAAAAAATAATCAAATTTTATCTGGTCATGATATATCATCTGGAGGGCTTATAACTAGTTTATTAGAAATGAACTTTGCCAACTCAAACTATGGTTTAAATGTTTACACTGAAGGCTTTAAAGAAAATGATTTAATTAAAATACTTTTTAATGAATCACCTGGTATTATCATTCAAACTAAAAAAAATATTATTTCAGTACTAGATAGAAATAAAATAGAGTATATAAAAATTGGAAATTTAATAAAACAAAGAAAATTAATAATTAATCACAATAATTCTGATATAAAAATTGACATTGATTATTTTAGAGATTGTTGGTTTAAAACCTCATCATTAATTGATAAAAATCAAACAAAACATAATCTAAATGTTAAAAGATTCTTAAACTATAAAAATCAAAAACTCAAGTACAAATTTCCATCTTTTTTTAATGGAACACACTCCAAAATAAATTATAAAAAAAATATCAGAGCAGCTGTCATTAGAGAAAAAGGTATAAATAGCGAAAGAGAAATGGCATATATGTTATATATGTGTGGTTTTGATGTTAAGGACGTTCATATGACTGATCTTGTAAGTGGAAAAGAAAATCTTGAAGATATTCATATGGTAGTTTTCCCTGGAGGATTTTCAAATTCCGATGTACTAGGATCAGCTAAAGGATGGGCAGGAGTTTTTAAATATAACAAAAATGCTAAAAATGCAATCACTAATTTTTATAAAAGAAATAATACCCTCTCTCTTGGTGTTTGCAATGGTTGCCAACTCATGATGGAACTTAATCTATTGTATCCAGAATTAAAAAATAGTCACCCAAAAATGAAAATAAATAAATCCGAAAAATTTGAATGTATTTTCACTAGTGTTGATATCTTAAAAAATAACTCTGTTATGCTAAAAAATTTAGAAGATACTACACTTGGAATTTGGTCAGCACATGGAGAAGGAAGATTTAATTTTAAAAACAAAAATCACAATATAGCTGCCCAATTTCATTATAAAGATTATCCCTCAAACCCTAATGGATCAGATTATTCTGCAGCAATGCTATCTTCAAAAGATGGAAGACATCTTGCAATGATGCCACATCTTGAAAGATCGATATTTCCTTGGAATTGGGCACATTATGAACCATCAAGAAATGATAAAATTACACCTTGGATATTACCATTTGTAAATGCTAGAAATTGGCTTGAAACAAATACATAACCTTTTTATAAATTGTTAAAAATAAAATTTATTTTTGTATCCCAAAATATTGTCCCATGGTGTAACTGGTAACACGTCTGTTTTTGGTACAGAAGAGTCTAGGTTCGATCCCTAGTGGGACAACAAAAATTTAAAAATTATGAGCATTGTAAAAATATTTTCAGGAAAGGGTTCTTTAGAATTAGCTAAAAAAATTGCATCTAAATTTGGAAAAGATCTTGGTCAAGGAAAATCTGGTAAATTTAGTGACGGAGAACTTAAATATAGGTATACCGAGACAGTAAGAGGTTCTGATGTCTATATTATTCAATCTACTGTTAATGGATCAGATAATTTTATGGAATTATTCTTAATGATTGACGCTGCAAAAAGAGCTAGTGCTAATAATATTAATGTTGTTATTCCTTATTTTGGATATGCAAGACAAGATAGAAAAGATAAACCGAGAATAGCTATATCCGCTAAATTAATTGCTAACCTACTTACAGCATCTGGAGCAAGTAGAATTATAACTTGTGATCTACATGCAGGTCAAATACAAGGTTTTTTTGATATACCACTTGACCATTTAAATGGAAGTTCTGTGTTTGTACCTTATATTAAAAAATTGGACCTAAAAAATATCATTTTTGCATCTCCTGATGCTGGAGGAACTGAAAGAATAAGAGAGTATGCTAAATATTTTAATGTTGAGTTTGTTATATGTGACAAACATAGAGAAAAAGCTAATGAAGTTAAATCCGTTCAAGTAATTGGAGAAGTAAAAGGAAAAGATGTAATAATTATTGATGATTTAATCGATACTGGAGGTACTATTTCTATGGCGTCAAAAGTATTAATAGAAAAAGGTGCTAAATCAGTTAGAGCTCTAATCACACACCCAATTCTTAGCGGAAATTCGGATGAAAATATCACAAATTCAGCACTTAAAGAATTAGTAGTAACTGATACTATTCCTCTAAAATTTAGGAATAAAAAAATAAAAGTGTTATCCATTGCAGGATTATTTGCAAAAGCAATTAGAAAGATTCATGAAAATGAATCTACTAGTTCGTTATTTATTAACAGATAAATTTAGTAATTATGAAAACAATTGAGATTATAGGGTATAAAAGAGCAAATCTTGGTAAAAATGAATCTAAAAAACTGAGAGACGAAGGTAATGTCCCTAGTGTTGTCTATGGAGGGAAAGAACAAATTCATTTTCATTCACCAATGATTTTATTTAGAGATTTAGTTTACACACCTGGTGCAAACTTTGTTAAATTAAATATTGAAGGAGAAATTAAAAATGCAATATTACAAGATATTCAATTTCATCCAGTAAGCGAAATCATTCTACATGCTGACTTTCTAGAACTTAGTGAAAATAAAAAAATAAAAATGGAAATTCCTGTTAAATTTTTAGGAAATTCTCCTGGTGTTCTTCAAGGTGGTAAAATATTAACAAGAATAAGAAAATTGTCTATTCTAGCATACCCAAAAAATATGCCAGAATTTATAGAAATAGACATTAGTCATCTAGAATTAGGAAAAAGTGTTAAAGTTGAAGATATTCTAAGTGAACAATATGAAATCTTAAACAGTCCATTAGTTAGTGTTGTCTCTGTCAATATACCTAGAGTAATAATTGAAGAAGAAGAAGAAACTGAAGATGATGAAGAAACTGAAGGTGAAGAAGGAACTGAAGGTGATAAAGAAGGTACTAAAGGTGGAACAGAAAGTGACAAAACAAAATCAAAAGATTCAGAAGGAGATAAAAAAGAAGAATCTAAAGACTAAGAAATATTAAAAAGAGTTGAAAGTTTAGTATAAATTTATATACTAAACTTTTTCTCTATGAAATACTTAATAGTTGGTTTAGGAAATATAGGACCACAATACGAATTAACTAGACATAACATTGGTTTTTTAATTCTTGATTACCTAGCATCTAAATTTAAATCTACATTTAAATCAGAGAGACTTGGAGATTATTCTTTAATGAAATTTAAAGGAAGATCAATCCACCTTATAAAACCATCCAATTATGTAAATAATAGTGGAAGAACAGTAAAATATTGGTCTGATAAATTAAAAATAAAAAATGAAAATTTATTAATTGTTCTAGATGATATTTCTCTGAAATATGGAAAGCTTAGAATAAAAAAAAATGGTACTGATGGAGGTCATAATGGATTAAAAAATATAAATGAATCATTAAATTCTAATAATTATCCAAGACTAAGATTTGGAATAGGAAATGAATTCATAAAAGGAAATCAATCTAATTATGTATTAGAAAATTTTTCAAAAGATGAAATGAAAGATTTAGAAATAAATATTCAAAATTCAATCAAAATAATTATGTCATTTTGTTATGAAGGAATTAATAGGAGTATGAATAAATATAATTAAACAATAACTGATCCATTAATAGCTTTAGTGTCTGGATGCATTAATCTAAGTGAACCATCAGGATTTTCAGCAAGCAATAACATTCCTTGACTTTCAATTCCCATCATTTTTCTTGGTTTTAAATTTACCAAAATCATAACTTGTTTATTTAATATATCTTCTGGTTTATAATATTTTGATATTCCACTTAAAATCACTCTTTTATCAACACCTGTATCAACAATTAATTTTAATAATTTTTCCGATTTTAGTACATTTTCTGCTTCTACAACGGTAGCAATTCTTAAATCAATTTTTGAAAATTCATCAAATTCAATAATTTCTTTTAGCTCCATTATTTTCTCCTTTTTATCATTTATAGTCAATTTAAGTTTTTCTATTTGATTATTAATTACACTATCTTCAATTTTTGAAAAAATGTGATTTATTTCTCCAAGTTTATGACCAGATTTAATAAGATTGTTAGATGAATCATTCCATGATTTAGATAAAATATTTAAAAGTTTAAATATTTTAATTGAAGTAAATGGTAGTAAAGGCTCACATAATATTGCAATATTAACAACAATTTGAATTGAGTTATAAAGTATAGATTTAACTCTATCTTCATCTGTTTTAATGATTTTCCATGGTTCAGTATCTGCCAAATATTTATTACCAAGTCTAGATAAATTAATTATCAAACTCATCGCTTCTCTAAATCTATACTTCTCAATAGATGTTTCGATTTTAGACTTAATGTTTTCTATTTTATGAAAAATTTCTTTATCACTTTTTATTGATTTTAAATCTTCAGGTACTTTTCCATCAAAATATTTATCTATTAATACCACAACCCTATTAATGTAATTACCAAAAATTGATACTAACTCATTATTATTTTTAGCCTGAAAATCTTTCCACGTAAAATCACTATCCTTAGTTTCAGGAAGATTGGTAATAAGACAATATCTCAATTCATCTTGCATGTCAGGAAAATCAATAAGATACTCATGAAGCCAAACAGCCCAATTTCTTGAAGTTGATATTTTTTCTCCTTCTAAATTCATAAATTCATTTGCTGGAACATTATTAGGTAGTATATATTCACCATGTTCCATCAACATCATAGGAAAAATAATACAATGAAAAACTATATTATCTTTCCCAATAAAATGGACTAACTTTGTGTCAGAATCTTTCCAATATTTCTCCCAATCATCTTTCATAAGCTCTTTTGTTGCAGTTATGTAGCCAATAGGAGCATCAAACCAAACATATAAAACTTTTCCTTTACTGTTTGGCAATGGTACTTTAACACCCCAATCCAAATCTCTAGTCATAGCTCTAGGTTTTAAACCCTCTTTTAACCATGATTTGCATTGTCCTAGAACATTGGTTTTCCAATCTTTATGTTTATCAATATAATTTTCAATTTTAGATTGTAATTTATCCATAGGGAGAAACCAGTTTATAGTCTCTTTTAATATTGGTTTATTTCCTGAAAGTTTTGAAATAGGATTTTTTAAATCTAAAGGACTTAAAGTTTTTCCACATTGCTCACACTGATCTCCATACGCATTTTCATATTTACATGAAGGACATTCTCCTGAGATATATCTATCAGACAAAAATTGATTTTCAATTTCATCATAATATTGAGATGATGAAATTTCATCAAATAATTTTTTATTGTAAAGATTTAAAAAAAATTCAGAACTAGTATCATGATGAGATTTGTTAGACGTCCTTGAATAAATATCAAAACTTATACCAAATTTTTTAAAGGAATCATCAATTATTTTATAATAATAATCTACAATTTTCTTAGGAGTAGATTTTTCATTTCTTGCCTGAAAAGTAATAGGCACTCCATGTTCATCCGTGCCACTTACAAATTTCACATCTTCACCCTTAGATCTTAAAAATCTAACATATATATCTGCAGGTATATAAGCCCCCGCTAAATGGCCAATATGAATTGGACCATTTGCATAAATAAGTGCAGCTGTTACTAAATGTCTTTTATATTTTGGCATTTATTTTTTTCTCATCATTTCAAAAAAATCCCACATTTCTGGAGTTACTAATTCTAAATTATTAAACTGACCAGCTCCTTTTAACCATTCTCCACCATCAATAGTTATAACTTCACCATTTATATAAGATGAAAAATCAGATACCAAATAAGCAGCCAAATTAGAAAGCTCATGATGCTCACCTACCCTTCCAACTGGTACTTTTTTTGCAGGATCAAATTTTTCTTTAAGATCTCCTGGTAATAATCTATCCCATGCCCCTTTAGTTGGAAAAGGACCAGGAGCAATAGCATTTAATCTAATGTTATACTTCGCCCATTCAACAGCAAGAGACCTAGTCATTGATAAAACACCAGCTTTTGCACAGGCAGAAGGAACAACATAACCAGATCCAGTCCATGCATAAGTTGTAACAATATTTAAAACATTAGCATCAATCTTTTCTTTAATCCATTTTTTTCCTAGGGTTAATGTAAAATTTACTGTACCCTTTAAAACTATATCTATTATAGCATCAAATGCTCTAGTTGAAAGTCTTTCTGTTGGGCTAATAAAATTTCCTGCAGCATTATTGACAAGACAATCAACTTTACCAAACTCATCAAAAGATTTTTTAATAACATTATTTACTTCATCTATATTTCTAACATCACATGCTACAGGAAGAATTTTTCCTTTTTTCGAACTACTTATTTCTTTTGCAACTTTAATGAGTAAATTTTCTCTTCTACTTGTTATTATTATATCAGCACCTAACTCATAAAAATATTCAACCATAGACCTACCAAGTCCTGAACCACCTCCTGTAACTAATATTGATTTATTTTTTAAACTATTTTCCTTAAGCATTCTTTTCATAAGTGCATATTAGATTGATGAAACATCCATATCTCTATTAATTTTCTTAACAAGTCCCTGTAAAACGCTTCCAGGACCACATTCAATAAATGATTTATAATTATTAGCTATTAATTTATTAATAGTCTGTGTCCATAAAACAGGAGAAGTTAATTGATTTATAAGATTTTTTTTTATTTTTTCAATATCTATATATGGATTTGCATCAAAATTTTGATATATAGGCTTATCCGGTTTATTAAATTTTAAACTCGTAATAGCATCTTCTAACTTTTTTTTTGCCGATTCCATATAAGATGAATGAAATGCGCCTCCTACAGGAAGAATAATTGCCTTTCCCCCAATTTCTTTTATAGATTCACATGCTTTATCAATTGAGTTTTTAGATCCTGAAATTACAATTTGACCAGGACAATTATAATTTGCAGGTACGACATTAGGAATATTATCACATACACTATTAACAAATTCATCATCTAATCCTAAAATTGCTGCCATAGTAGTTTCATTATTTTTACATGCTTTCTGCATAGCTCTTGCTCTTACAAGTACTAATTTTAGTGTATCTTCAAAAGTTAAACTTCCAGAACATGATAAAGCTGAAAATTCACCTAATGAATGTCCAGCATATGCATCTGCACTTATACTATTAATATTAAATAGTATTGTAGAATGAATAAAAATTGCTGGTTGAGTTATATCTGTTTTTTTTAAATCTTCTTGAGAGCCATTAAACATTACATCTGTGATATCAAAACCTAAAATAGAATTAGATAGTTTAAACAATTTTTTTGCCATATCACTAGACTCATAAAAATCTTTTCCCATTCCTATATATTGTGACCCTTGACCTGGAAATAAAATTGCTTTCATAACGTCGATTTATTTCAAAAATACTTAAATATGTTAATCATTAATGAATCGATCTAGTATTTTTTTTTTTGGAATATAACACGAATCAGATTTTCCAAACCAACGATATCTATTTCTAGAAATAATATCATAAATTCCATCCCTTATAAAATTTGGTAAAATTTTAAATATTATAAAAATTTTAAAAAAACCTCCTAGTAAATATGCTATCTTAATTGCAGCATTAGATTTTATAATAATTTTATTATTATGATATAATATTATTGTTTTTCCTTCTAAGGATTCAACTTTATTTTCTTTAATAACTTTTTTTGAAAATGAAGAATCTAAATTAGAAAAATAAAAAAATTTCTTAAAATCAAATCTTAAAATAGAATTTACTTGACTATTACAAAGATTACAATACCCATCAAATAAAATAACACTCTTACTTATTTCAATATCTGAACCCATCCCTTTATTTGTTTTTGATCATTTTCTTTATCAAGAATATCATAAATTATATCTGCAGTATAATAATATGTTCCACTAGCTAAATCTTTGCCATCAAAATCTTTTCCATCCCAATTAATATAAATACCATTATCAACATCCTCCAGAGAATTGTATGAAAATAATTTAACACCTGTCCTATTAAAAACATTAAATATTACACTTTTAACAAATCTTGGACATTTATTATAATCAAAATTTGGAATTGAACCATTGGAATAAAAAGGAGTAAAAAAATCATTTTTATCATCTTCATTCGGAGTAAAAACATTTGGTAATAAATAGTAAGGACAATTATCTCTATGAACAGTATCTGAAGAAATACTTTCATTACCTGACCTATCAAGAGCAGTAATAAAATAAGAACCTTTCAGATTTGTTAAGTCTTTATGTAAATAATAATTTTCAGAGACTGAAGCAATTATTTCAAAGTTATCTATCCCATTATCAGAAAAATAAACATTATAAATTTCTGAATCTAAAGAACATTCACTTTCATCTAACTCCCACTCTATTCTATTTTCAAAATCTTTTAATTCACAAGATTTGTCAATAAAATAATTTTCACATATAAACTGATCTGATATTTTAAAATCAACTGGGGGACAAGGCGGAAGCAAATCATTTGTCTGAGTACATATTTTTTGAGATTTATTGAATATTTGATATCCATTCTCTAACGATTTTGGTAATGAATCATTCTCATATGAGCCAGAAGTAATTACGTAATAACAATAAAGTACATTTTCATCCAATTCAATTCCTTCAAATGATCCATTATCCATATAATTAAATCCATTTTGGATAACATTTACTGAATCAATTAAAATAAATTCTTCACTAGCATTCCCACTAACATTATTTCTATATATATAATGCATTGGAAAATCAATAGTACTATTTGCCCAAGGAACATCAAAATTCCAACTTAAATCTATACTTAACTGTTTTCCTTGAAGTTCAAGTCTTACTGATGATGCTTGAGCGGAAAAATCTATAGTATTTTCATCAGAATCAAATACTTCAACTTCATAATTATATGTATTATTAAGAGTATTAGCTAATTGATCAATAAAAAAAGTATCTAACATCATGATTGAATATTCAAACTCATTCTCTTTTCCGATAAATCCATCATATCTTCTTATTTTATACTTATATGGTTTTGGGTATATAACAGGATCCAAAGTTAATGGTGGAAACCAATTAATTTGTATATCACCATTTTCAGTAGTAGTATTCTCAATACTTACATTATTAATAATTGGGGCATCTGCCTCTAATATTATACATACTTCTTCAGAAACATAACTAATACCACCTTCAGGAAGAGGAAATTCAGCAAGTAACCTATAACAATATTTAGACCCTGGAGCAAGTCCTTTCTCATCATTCGAATCTATAAAAGTTATTATATTTCCATCAACTTCACCCACCAATTCATATCCTGATCCTGAAGGCATTCCAACCTCACAATTATCAGGAATAAATTCATAACTTCCAATTCTTCTCCATACCTGAATACTTGAAGCGTTTTCACATGAATATAAATCCCAATTTAATAATGCATTTCTACCAGGTAGTATATCAACAAATAACCCAATTGGAGCAGGAGGAACTATTTGTATTTGCCAAGTCATAAATTCTACTAGATTAGGACCATAATTTGGTTTATCACTAATTTTAAATTGTACATCATAAGGTCTTTGTCTTACATGATTACAATTTGTTTGCCATTCAAAAAATAATTGTGTAGGTGACTTAGTAAACGATGCAGGATTAGGATTATAAGAAGCCGGTGAAGATATAAATTCAAATGGACCACCAAATGCTTGAATCTTAACATCATTATTATCTGGATCATAACCTACAATAGTATCAATAATTAATGTTCCTGCATCTACACAAATAGGATCCATAGCTTCTAAAATAGGCCTTTCATTACTAGCATCTTTAATAAATACTTGCATATCTCTAGTTACATGACCTAACTTATACCATGTATCCGCAACCTTTCTCCATTCAACTACTCGAAAAGCAAAATTATATTCACCTTCTGCACCTGGCGCATCCCAAACTAAATCACCTACTATAGAATCAAGAGTAAAAGTTGGTGGTCCTAGTCCACTCTCATTTCCCTTAGCATAATCACTATAAAATTCTTCAGCATTTGGAAAACGATAATTAGTAACTTCATATTCTTTTTCTTGCATAGGAATAACAATCTCATAAGACAAACTATCTCCATCAGGATCATATGCTCCTGGATTATGAATATATCTGATACCCATAATTCCATTATCAATAGGTGGAATTAAAAGTATTGGGGTGTTGTTCTGACCAAAAAATGGATCAATAAGTATTTCAGTTTCAATAAAAAAAGGAGTGTCTACAGAATTTTCCATATTCAATATTCCATTATTTCTATTTTGCTCATAATAACTCACAACATACCTTCCAGGTGCTTGAAAAGTGTGGACAATTGTAAATAAATTAAGAGCCACCTGATTTTCTAGAAGAATTTTCTGACTTGTCAACGCACCATCATCTAATACTTCTAGAACATTGCCATCTCCAAAATAAAAAGTTCCACCTCCAAACTCAACTTCAGAACCAGTATCAGTATAACCAATTATAGTGAATTCATAGGTTAAACTAGTTGTGGATATTCTTTTTGCAATAATTTCTCCAGCTCTTATATGAGTTGAAAAAACATCGTACTTCACTAGTAATAATACGAATAGAAAAAAGATTATTTTTTTAAACATTCTATCAAATATATTAACGATTAAAATAGGAAAAAATTATCACTTCATTTCTTTTATTAAAAGAATATAAACTAGCAAATGATCACTATATCCATCTAAAAAACTACTCCAAGCAAAACTTCTAAAAGGATAGTCTTTATATCTTCCAAATTGATTATAAAGAAATATTTTTCTCATTAAAATATATGCAAAAAATTAATTTTAAAATTCTAATTATTATAAATAAAAATAGTTAGATATTAAATTATAACTTTAATTATTTTAATTTCTTTTGCAACAAAAATATCCAGATATATCTTTGTTAAGATTAATCTACTTAATGAATAAAAATAATATACTAACAAACAAACTTAGAAATGATAAATGGTGGATATCACCACTTCTTGTTCTTTTAGGTTTATTAAGTTTTATAATATACTCTACATGGGCTGCATGGCAAGGTGAATATTTTTGGTGGAGTGCTGGAAACGAAGGATTTGGAGGTTACTTATCTCCCTTTTATTCTCCAACAGTATTTATAGACTCTACAAAACCAGGAATTCCTCCAATAGATCATGCACTTTTAGGTTTATGGCCTAAATGGTTAAGTTGGCTTCCTGGCCAATCACCAGCATGGTTAATTTTAATATTTCCACTTTCTTTTAGATTTACTTGCTACTATTATAGAAAAGCTTATTATAGAGCTTTTGCATGGTCTCCCCCTGCTTGTTCAATACAACCAGTAAAAGGAATTCCTTCCAAAGTGACTGGTAAAGAATATAAAGGAGAAACTGGTCTTCTTATATTTCAAAATATTCACAGATATGCAATGTATTTTGCTATAATTTTTATTTTCATTTTGAGCTATGATGCTTATATATCATTTTTTAATAATGGAAATTTTGGAATTGGTGTAGGAAGTATAATACTCTTAATAAATCCTATTTTACTTGGATGTTATGTCTTTGGATGCCATTCCTTAAGACATCTAGTTGGTGGAAATTTTGATTGCTATTCATGTAGCCTTTATCGAAATCAAGTTTCTCATAATAGTTGGAAAATAGTTACTATGCTAAATAGAAGACATCAATTATTTGCATGGTTAAGTCTTATCTGGGTTGGGTTTGCTGACGTATACGTGAGACTTGTGTCAATGGGAATTATTAATGATTTAAACACATGGGAATTATAATATTATGTTAGATATTTCAGACATAAGAAGAATACAATTTGATGTGCTAATTATTGGTGCTGGAGGTGCTGGTTTATCAGCTGCAATTTCTGCATCTCAAG
>JAPYTU010000062.1 GCA_029940715.1 Cytophagales bacterium | reverse complement strand
ATCCTATAGAACTTACTACTGTTGTACTTCTAAACCCTAATGATTCAACTTTAAAACATTTTGGAGTTACAAATAAAGATGGTTATTATCAGATTAAAGCTGTAAAAAATGATAGTTATCTCTTACAATTTTCATATGTAGGAATGGAAATTTCTACTGATATGATTACTATTGATCGAAATTCACCCAGTGATTTAGGTGATAAAAAAATGGTTCCTTCTTCATTAGAAGAAATTATCATTGTTGCAGAAATAATTCCAATGCAGTTTAAAGAAGATACCTTGGAGTATAACACAAAAGCATTTACGACTAGACCTGGAGCATCTGTAGAAGAGCTTCTTAAAAAATTACCAGGTATAGAAGTAGATGAGAGTGGTAATATAAAAGCACAAGGTGAGGATGTCACAAAAGTGCTTGTTGATGGAAAAGAATTTTTTGGAAATGACCCAAAAATTGCGATAAAAAATTTATCTGCTGAAGCTCTTGATAAGGTTCAGGTATTTGATAAAAAATCTGAAGAGGCTGAATTCTCAGGAATTGATGATGGTGTTAGAGATAAAACAATAAACCTTCTTTTAAATGAAAAACATAAAAATGGTTATTTTGGTGAAATAAAGGCTGGTTATGGAAGCAATGATACATACAAGGCTGATGGTAAAATATATCGTTTTTCTAAGACTGTTCAGTCAGCATTTCTTGGGATGTCTAATAATGTTAATGAATTTGGTTTTACACATAGAGGTGATAATCAATATGGTCAACAAATAAAGGGTTTGAATACTTCTTATGCGGGAGGATTAAATTTATCCTATAGTAATGGTAAGACTAATAGGTACTTTTTGAGTTATTTAAAAAATTCTAACAAAAAGGATTTGTTAGAAACCACAGAATCAGAAAATTTTGTAGAAGGAAACATATATTATCAAGATCAAGAAGTTGATGAAATGGAAAAAAATAAACCAAATAATATTGATTTTGGTATAAGACATAATTTTGATAAAAATAATAGACTAATCGTTGATGGAGATTTAACAAATGCAAAAAATACCCTAGAAAGATTAGTTAATACAAATACTGAGTTAAATTCATCTAAAGTAAATAACTTAATAAATGATAGTGAAAACATTGGAGATGAATTAAGTTTTGGTACTAGAATTTCCTATATATCAAAATTAAAAGGTGATAAATTACAATTTAAGATAACAACTAATCTTAATTATGAAAAAGATGAATCTAATCTTGATTGGATAAATGATATTACTATATTTTATTCCGAAAATATAATAGTTCGAAATACTAGTTTTCATAGAAATAATTTTACTGAAGTAAATTCATTTAGGACTTCTCCTGCAATTGTTGTACAATTAAATAAACTTTGGTCTGTTGATGGAGGTGTTAGAATAAGTAAGACTAATAGAGAATTAAGTAGAATTGAGGCAAGTGTTTCTCCCAATAATGAAGTTGATAATTCTTTTGAATTTAAAACAAATTATGTAAGACCTTTCTTATCATTTAGGAGAGTTACAAATAAAGTTTATGCTAATATTTCATTTGAATTTCATAATATGAATATGGAAAAATTACTTAATGAGAGTTCTGATGGTATAATGAAATATTCTTATTTCTTACCAAGATTTTATTATAGAAACAATTATGCTAGTGGTAGAAAGTTAGATATAAGTTATAGAACCAATTATAGCTTACCATCATTAAACCAACTTTTTCCTATTCAAAACAATATCAATCAGTTAAATGTATATAAGGGAAATATTGATTTAAAACCTCAGTATAATCATAGTTTAAGACTTACATGGACAGTTTTTGATCAATTTTCTTTTACTTCTTTTTATGTAAGTCTAAGAGGTAATTATTCAAAAGATTATATTAGTTGGTCTCAATCTGTTGATGATAAATTTATAAGGACTACAACACCTATAAATGTTGATGGTATGTATAATTTTACTTCAAGGATTGATTTTTCAACACCTCTTAGAAAATTAGGTTTAGATCTTAATCTAAATTCTGTTGAGTCATGGAATGAAAATAAGGTGATAATTAATTTATTAGATACAAATAATGATGGAGTTATAGACTTCAAGGATATAGGATTAGAAAATACAAACACGACACTTAGTCATTCTATAAGATTAAGTTTTGAAAATAGAAATAGGGATAAATGGAGAGTAAATTTTGGAGGTAAATACACTATAACAGATACAAAATTTTCAATTGCTGATAGGGAAAATTATAATCAAAATAGTTTAGGCTATTTTAGTTCTTTAGGTTATACTCCTTCAAAAAAGTGGAATTTTGATATTAAAGCTGATGTGACAAATTATAGTTCTCAATCATTTGATGAATCTGTTAATATACCTACGATGGGTGCAAGCTTTAGTTACTTTTTTAGGGAGGCTGAGAAGGCTTCTATTACTTTGTCAGCTTATGACTTATTAAATAAAACTAAAGGATTTCAACAATCAAATTCTGACTATGGTTTAATGAGAAAAGAGTGGAATACTCTAACTCAGTATTTTTTATTAGAGTTTAGATGGAAGTTTGATCAGACAAATAAAGGACTTAGAAAATAGCTTTATTTTTATCTAAAATAAGTATAAGACCACTATTCCTATTGATTGGAATTGCTTTATCAATTTTAAAAGTATTATAATTTTGTAAACCTTCAATATTAGGACTAATCAATTTCACTGTATTTTTATCCATTCCAAGTTTATCCCAGTCTATATTAAGTTCTACTTCTTCGTCTTTATCAGACCACGATCCAATTACAATGAGTACTTTGTCGTTGTGTTTATAGATTGTAGATTTAACATTACTATTAGCTGTTTTAATTGGTGTTTTTTCTACCCAGTAACCCAACATTTCACTATTTTTTATATCAAATTTTTTAAATAAATTCCAAATCGCTCCTGGGTTATATATATGATATACTCTAGTAGTCATCCCATAGAGAAGACCGTGGTAAGGACGTCCTCCTTTTTCTAACATCTCTCCTGTAAGTCCAAATGGAATACCTGAAACTTCTGTCATCCAGTAATCAGGTTCTAGATCATACTGAAAATATTCTCCAAACCATAACCTAGATATATATGGGAAGTGTTCCATGTAAAGAAATGCACTATTAATAAACCCATCTCTATTATTGAACTGATTTGCAGAGTGAAGATCAATTACAAATGAATCTCTATGCGCATTAAAGACGCTAGCAATTCGTTTTACAGTAGTTCTGCTAAATGCTATATCATCTAAGTATAATCCATCTATTGCATTATTTTTTGCAAGCCAGTTTATTCCTTCTATATAGTAATTTGTCCATCTAGAAGTTCCTTTATTAAGTATTGAAGCATCATTTACCCGTGTTGCATGCCAAGCTGAATGATAGTTTGACTTAAAATGTTCTTGAAGCCAACTATGACCTCCTCCTTTACCATCATTTAGTACTTCATCTCCAAGACTTTTTAGTGCAAATAACTCATGGGCTTTATAGCTGAGTTCTCTGATTGTATTATATAATTTTACTCTAATGCCTTTTCTATGTGCTTCATCTATATATGCTTTTTGTTTTTCAATATTATAGAAGGGGTAGTTAATGTATGGATTTATTTCATTTGCATGGTGCACATTAACTATGGTACCATTTAAGCTAATCACCGAGTCAACAGGAACGTATTTATGAACAAACCTAGTAGTAAAATGCTCTTTTGTATCTATTAGTTTAAAAGGTGTAATAAGAAAACGAATATTGAAGTTTAAAGTATCACCTTTTAACATGGACCTATTACCACTATAATTTTCTATGTTTACAATACCATTTTCTGATGTTATGTTAATTCCTCCTTTTTTGTTGTTATACCATGAATTAGGAAGATTTAAAGGTTTTGCTTGATAGAAATTCGTGTTAAGTGGGCGCTCGTATGTTTCATCTCTAAGCACATATTGAATACCTTTATTTATGTTTCCTAACCATGCACCTTCATGGTGTTTTGTAACATCCCATTTCCAAGTAATATTATCTTTAAATGCTCCACCTTTCTTTCCTAATCCAAGCATGTACTTAGTAGCATCTTTATCCATAGGTATCTGGAGTTTTATATCCTCAATATCAACATCATTTTTTGCAATTATTTGTATGTTATAATCGAGCATTCCATCGTATTCTATAACTCCAGAAACTTGCATATTAAAATTTTCTGAAATACTCATGGATTTCCAGCTTGCTTCACTTTTATATTCTTGATTTATAGTATATAAATCTGTATCCCATTTTATTTTTAGATCATTTTTTGTAAAAACATCAAATTGTATTGGTTGCGCTAATATTTCTTCTTTAGTCTCTTTTAAGTATGTCATTTCTTGAGTAAAATAAGAAGATATTTTTTCTGGAAATCCATACTTATTAAGTGTTATATCACGACCTAGGATACTGATTGTTTTATCTGAAATTCTAACAGGTTTAAATGGTTTTACTATAAAGTCTTTCTCTGTTCCTATGGTTGAATTAAGCCAACGCAGTCTAGACATGTTTTTTGGGTCGTCATCTCCATAGTTTTCAATTGTTTTAGAAGAGACTTTTAGCTTAACATATACGGTATCAGGTTCAAGGCCTCTAGGCTGTATAATAAAATGTGATGTATAAGATCCTTCTTTTGTATTATTTGGTATTTCTACTCCAAACCAAAGTGCTTGCGTTTTTCCTTTATCTACATGGAATGTTTTATTAAAATCTTTTCCATTTAAATCTGTTCCTTCTGTATTAAAACAGGTAATCATATTTTTAGAAATAGAATTTCCATATGCACCTTTAAAGTCTGAAAATTTTATAGATAGATCTTCTAATTGGTATTCAGGAGAATATACTCCAATCTGAAATGAAAAATATTCTCCTTTAGAAACTTTATCTGATATACCATTAATCAATTTTGCACTTGAAATCCATCTGAATGGGAGGTAGTCAAATAGTTTTATTGAATTTTCTCTGTATTCAGGAAATAAATAATATTTTTTCTCAAAAGTTTGTTTGAAGCTTTCTACTTCTTTTTTTGTTGCAATAACTTCCATAGGAAAGAAGCTATGAAAATCATCTATAGACTGGAAGCTAACAACTTCAGCTTTTGGTGTACTTTCTATATCTATTTTTTCTAACCATAATGTATTTTGATTATTAGTTGGTTTTATATATTCTAGTTTAGGGTAATAACCTCCTGTTGATTTATGAGGAAGATAATACACATAGTATAATTCTGATTTTGTATTTGATTGAAATATAAGATGGCCATATTCATTATTTAACTCTATAATATATTTGTTAGAGATCAGGGTGTTTGTGCTTGCGTCAACTATAATAATGTCTTTTTCATATGGGTTATCATCTCTTCTACGCCATGGAATGCTTACTTGATAATTTCCTTTTGAATTTTTAGGTGTTTTTATTAGTACTCTATGATTACCTTTTGATTCAAAAGCTTTACCATACTCTGGATGTTCCCAATTACCAGTTTCATAGCTAACATCATAGTTTGATAGTGCACTGTCCTTATCCCTATAATTTATATTTACATTATTTTTTTTAGTACATGAAAATGTGGTAATAATAATTAATAAAACTATTTTTTGTATAAGTGACATTATTAATATTCTAGGGTGTAGATTTTTCCTTTCTCTGTTGGGAACTCAATAAATCCATTATTTTCTTTAACCTGTATCTGTTTACCATCAGCAAAAATTTGTGGGTTTTTATCTGTACTAATTTTACAATTTTTCCCCGCTTTTGAAAGCACTTTTACAGTTTTTATAGCATTGTTTTTCCACATCATGTCAAGTTCAAAAGCACCTCTTGTACATACTCCCTTAAACCTTCCAGAATCCCATTCTTTAGGTAGTGCGGGTAATAATTCAATTCCATCTTCATGCGATTGAACTAGCATTTCAGAAATAGCAGCAGTTACTCCTAAAGTACCATCGACTTGCAGTGGTGTATAACATTTAGCAAATAGAGATAAGTAGCATTGCTCTTGAAGATAACTTTTATATATTGAATTTGCTCTTTCTCCATCTGATAGCCTAGCCCAAAGTGCCATTTTCCACGCTCTTGAAAAACCTGTGCCACCATCACCTCGTTGTTCAAGAACAGCTTTAATTGGTTCAATAAATTCTGGGGTATTTGTCTTTGAGAGGACATTGCCTGGAAATAAACCATACATATGAGAGAAATGTCTATGTTTTTCTTCCAATTGTCCATAGTCTTCCATCCATTCTTGTAAGGTCCCATCTTTTCCAACTTGAGAAGGCACTAAGCGTTCTCTACTTTTTAGAACTTCATAAGCATATTCAGTATCTCTTCCTAGTATTTCAGTAGCTTGACCATAATATTTAAAAAGATCTTTTAGTATCTGAATATCCATGGTAGCTCCAGCAGTTATTGTAGTAAAATAATACATTCCAGTAACCTCATCATAGAAGTATTCATATCCTGGTCCTTCTGGAGGATTTTCTGGAGAGTTTGATGGATTGGTAACTAACCATTTTCCATTAGGATGCTCAATAAGAAAATCCATAAAAAAATCAACTGAACCTTTTATAATTGGGTACACTTTTTCTAAAAAATTTATGTCTTGAGTGTATAGATAATGTTCCCAAAGATGTGTTGTTAGCCAAGCACCACCAACAGTAAATGTTCCCCATGTAGGTCCATCCATTGGTGCTGCAACACGCCATATGTCTGTATTTTGATGAAAAACCCATCCTTTAGCACCATAGTGTTCTTTAGCAACTTGTGCCCCTTGGTCAGTAAGTTCTTCAATCATTTTAAATAATGGCTCGGTTAATTCAGAGAGATTTGATGCTTCTGCAGGCCAGTAGTTCATCTCTGTGTTTATGTTTGTTGTGTACTTAGAATCCCATGAAGGGTTCATATCTTTATTCCATATACCTTGTAAGTTTGTAGGCTGTGTACCTGGTCTACTTGAAGAGATTAATACATACCTTCCAAATTGGTATGATAGGGAAGACATTTGTGGGTCTGGATCTGTCTGAATGCTTACCATGCGCTCATCCGTTGGTAGGTAAGAAGTGCTTGTGGATGGTAGGTCCAGTTCTACACGTTCAAATAAATTTTTATAGTCTTTTAGTGCACCATTTCTAATGGTAGCATAATCTTTGTTTTCTAGATTTTCTAAATAGTGTTGAACACTAGCTTTCTCATTTCCACTGACATCTTTATAATCTATGAAGTTTGTAGCTGCAACAAATAAGATGGTCGCAGAATTTGAATTGCTAACCTTAATTTTAGTTCCATTTCTTTCTACTTTACCGCCATTAGCATGTACTTGCGCACGTGCTTCATACCTTAATTTTCCTTCTATTCCCATGTAATCAGCAGATTTTCCAGTAAGGATTAACTCATTTTCTCCTTTTCCATCCATGCGAAAATAGTCAGTTGCATAGTTTGAATGAGCGCTATTTCTTACTCCCCTTAACTCAGTATTAAAGTTAATCATACCGGGTTTACTTGCTGTAAGTCGAATTGCAATGGTCTGGTCTACATGAGAAGATAATACTTCACGTAGGTAGGTAACCCCACCGACTGTATATTCTACTCCAGCAATTCCTTCTGAGAGATCTAACCACCTCTTATAATTTTCTACTTCTAAGTCTTCATTAAAAAACAGGTGAAGATTAGCAAGAGCTTGATACTTTTGTTGTTCTACGGGATATCCCATAAGGTGTCTCCCAAATATTTTATGTGCTTCTAGTGGTTTTCCTTCAAAAATAAGTTTTTGAATTTTTGGTAACTCTTTATATCCTCCTTTTACTACAGTAGAATAGGGGCCTCCTGACCAGTAAGTGTCTTCGTTTAGTTGAATTTTTTCTTCTTTTATTCCACCATATACCATGGCACCTAGTCTTCCGTTTCCCACTGGAAAGGCATTTTCCCACTCTACGGCAGGTTTTTTATGCCATAGTAAGGTCGAGGGGTTAAAGGATTTGTTAGAAATACTTTTTGCTACTTTACTTATAGTTGTATAATTAATAGAAACTTTTGTGTCTTTATCTCCAGAACATGAAACTAGCACAGAACAAAAAATGAGAAAGTATTTTATAATATTTTTTATAGTCATAAGCATACGATACTTTTTTATTTTATCTCAGAAATCCTAATTATATAATCCCCATTATTTAGTTTAAAATTTCCACTTTTTAAGTTTTTGATATTTACTATATCAATATTACTTAATCTATTTCTTATTTTTATTTCTTGGGATGATGAAACTTGTAGTGATACATTGGCAATACTGCCTTCAGGAATTACCATTTCATAGCGATATGAATCGTTAGATTCTTTTTTCCAATTGGATACAATTTTTCCAAAAGGAGAGTTATAGGTAGAGTTTACATAATCAAGTCCTTTTGGTGTTGAAGGATTTAGAATAAACTCTTT
>JAPYTU010000061.1:3828-8505 GCA_029940715.1 Cytophagales bacterium | reverse complement strand
ATCTGAATAAATTACTCAAATCAATAAAAAAAAATAAGGACTACAATGTATCAACTAAAGATTTAATTTTATTAGAATCTTTAGTTTCAGATGGTGTAGTGATAAAAAAAAAATATAAAAATATGTTTAAATTTGATCAATCAAATATACCAACAGATATTCAATTGTTAATAAGTAATAATGAAGTTGGAATGGTTTTACTCAGACTGGTTGAAATTATTGGGGAAGATGATTTGGAAAATTTAGACTCAGATACGTTATATTTTATGTCTACTATATTGAACCAGCTAAATTTAGATTCTATTAGAAATAAGATACTATTAAAAGTTCTTCCTTTAAAAACATAAAAATTATATTAAAATCAAATTATGACAGTAAAAACTATTTTAACAGAACCTAATAAAATATTACGTCAAATTTCTCTAACCGTTAAAAAGGTAGAAAAAGAAGAGCAGATATTAATGGATGATATGCTGGAGACTATGTATGATGCAAAAGGCATTGGTTTAGCAGCAATTCAAATAGGTATTCCAAAAAGAATTATTGTCATGGATATTTCTAAAGATAATGAGAAGAATAATCCCATGTATTTTGTAAATCCAATAATTAAAAATAGAAACTTAAATTTATCTAAATATTTAGAAGGGTGCTTGTCGTTGCCAGATCAATTTGCCGAAGTTGATAGACCAAGTACATGTGAAGTAGAATATTTAGATTACAATGGAAATAAAAAAATATTAAAAACCGATGGTTTGTTTGCAACATGTATTCAACATGAAATGGACCATTTAGAGGGAATATTATTTATTGACCATTTATCCAAGTTAAAAAAATCAATGATTATAAAAAAACTATCTAAAATAAAAAATAAAGAAGATAGAGTTGTTCTTTAGTTTATGAGCAAAAAGATAGTTTTTATGGGAACGCCAAATTTTGCGGTTCCTGTTCTAAAAAATATTTTTCAGAATGGATTTGAAATATCAGCAGTTTATACACAGCCCCCAAAAAAATCAGATAGAGGACAAAAAAAAATAAATAAGTCGCCAATTCATATATTAGCAGAAACTTTAAATTTAGAAGTAAGAACACCGGAAAAACTTAAAGATAATAAAGAGGAATATGAATATTTAAAAAAAATTGATGTAAGCTTAGGTGTGGTGGTAGCTTATGGTCAAATCCTAACAAAGGATATTTTAAATTTAAGTAAAAATGGTTTCATAAATTTACATGCTTCTGTTCTGCCATTAAATAGAGGTGCTTCTCCGATTCAAAGATCAATAATGAATTTAGATAAAGAAACAGGAATAAGTGTAATGAAAATTAATGAAAAATTAGATGCTGGAGATGTTTCTGATATATTTAAAATAGATATTTTAGAAAATGAAAATACTCAAAGCTTAAATGAAAGACTTTCAATACTAGCTGCAGAGAAGATCTCAGATGTTATTGATAATATTTTTGATGGAAGTACAACTTATAAAGAGCAAGATCATAGAAATGCTACTTATGCAAAAAAAATTGATAAATCTGAAGGAAAGATTAATTGGAATGATGATGCAAAAAAAATAATAGGACAGATTAATGGCTTATTTCCTTATTGTTACTTCATAATTAACGGGGTGAGATATCGAATTTTAAAAGCTTTATTGTCTGGTTCCAACGGTAAACCCGGACAGGTATTAAGTGAGAATCTCGAAATAGCTTGTGGAAATAATTCTTTAAAAATTCTAGAAATTCAAAGAGAGGGTAAAAGGGCACAAAAAACAAATGAATTTATACTAGGCACAAAAATTAAAACAGGTTCAGATTTGAATAATGCATAGGTATCAGATTTTAGTTGAGTATGTTGGAACAAAATTCGTAGGGTGGCAAAAACAATTAAAAGGAAAAAGTATTCAAAAAGAAATCGAAAATAAACTTTCTAAATTATTAAAGCAAAAAATTATAATTTATGGATCTGGAAGAACTGATGCAGGAGTGCACGCAATAGAGCAATCGGCACATTTTGATATAAAATTAAAAATTAAAGAAATTAAAAAATTAATTAAATCTCTAAATTTTTTTTTAAATCCAAAAAAAATTTCAATAATTAATATTTATAAAAGAAAACAACAATTTCATGCAAGGCATTCCGCAAAAGAAAGAGTATACAAATATTTCATTATCAATCGTTTAGCAGCTTCTGCCTTGGAAAATGAAAGAGCTTGGCACATAAGAAAGAAACTAGATATTAAATTATTAAAAGAAGGAGCAAAAAAATTAATTGGTAGTCATGATTTTTCTACGATGAGAGCTAAAAATTGCTATGCTAAAAGTCCTATAAAAAAAATTAACAAAATAACTATCAAAAATATTGATAAAAAAATTCAAATTGAATTTAGATCAAAATCTTTTTTAAGAAACCAAGTTAGATCGATGGTGGGGTGTTTAAAATATTTAGCAGAAAATAAATGGGATATTAAAAAATTTGAGCATATTTTTAAATCAAAAAAGAGGAGTAATTGTGCTCCTCCCGCACCTGCTCATGGTTTATTTTTGGCTAAAGTTATTTATTAATTCTAAGATTATTTTTATTAAATTTCTTATTAATTCTCCATCTGGAGCCTTCTCGAACAATGTATCCGACACAATTCTGTGATCTACATTTACATGGAAATTGTTTATAATCAACATCATACCCGAAGCCATAATCATAAGATAATTCCTCACCTTTTTTAATATCTTTAATTGTTGTGATCCAAAGTTTAAGCCCTTTTCCCTCAACTTCACAGTTTGGGTTACATGAATGATTAATTAATCTAGCTGTATTCCAACTGTAGTCACCATCTAGATCGTATTTGCTATTAAGATTGAAAAGATAAATATCTTTTTCGTTATCAAATTTTGGATTGGTTTCTGTTTCTTTTTTACTTATTAGTTTTCCAATATATTCAATTATTTTTGTACCTGACTTTATGTTCTTTGAGGCATAAAGACCTCTTTTATCAATGTTTGATTTTTTTACTTTGTATAATTTCACAGAAGGTTGTTTATAATATTAATTTAATTAATCAATTAAATTCTAAAAGTGCGTTAACATGTTCATTAGTGCTTTCAGCTAATGCATTAAGATCATAACCACCTTCTAAAATTGACACTACTTTGCTGTTACAATTTATTTTTGCGTATTCTAAAGTTCTTTTTGTTATCTCATAAAAATCTTCTGAAGTAAGTTGAAGTTGTGCTAAAGGGTCATCTTTGTGAGCATCAAAGCCAGCAGAAAATAGAATGAATTCTGGCCTAAAATCTTTTATTTTTTTTAAAACACTTTCATAAGCATTTAGGTATTCTTGTGAAGTTGTTCCAGCTGGTAGAGGAATATTAAAAATATTGTTATGAATGCCTTTCTCTTTATCGCTCCCACTTCCAGGGTAGTAAGGGTATTGGTGAGTTGATATATAGAGTACTTTTTCATTATTGTAGAAGATATTTTGAGTTCCATTTCCGTGGTGAACATCAAAATCAATTATTGCTATTTTTTTATAACTATATTTTTTAATTAGATAATTAGCTCCAACTGCTACATTATTATAAATACAAAAACCCATTGATTTTTCTTTTTCGCTGTGGTGTCCCGGTGGTCTTACTGCACAAAAAGCGTTTTTAAATTCTTTATTTTCTACTCCATCAATAGCAGATATTATTGATCCAACAGCATCATAAGTTGCATCCTTGCTTCCAGGAGAAATAATTGTATCTGCATCTAAAAATACCAGTCCTTTTTTTGGAAAGGAATTTTCTACTTGTTCAACATATTCAGGAGTATGGGTAAAATCTAATATTTTACTATCAAATTTTTTATTTTTTTTCCATATTAAGTTTTTATTTTTTTTTAAGTTTTTTATTACTGTGGTTACTCGATCAGGTTTTTCCGGATGACCTAAGCCAGTTTCGTGATTAATTGATGTATCTGATGTTACAATAGCTGTACTCATTAAAAATAATTTTCTAAAATATTATAATATATTTTAGCTAATTTTTTCATATCTGAAACTGAAGTTTTTTCATCAACCATATGTATAGTATTATTTCTTAAACCTAACTCCAACCTTGGTATTGAACCAAGAAATCTTGAGTCACTAGTGCCCCCCCTGCAATTGAATTTTGTAGATATATTTGTAATTTTTTTAATTACTTTTTTAACCATATAAATTTCTTTATTTGGTTTTGTATAAAAAGCTTCCCCAGAAACTTTATAATCAATTTTATATTTACATTTATCTTTTTTAACAATCATTGAAATAATTCTATTTATTTTTTTCTTTAGAGACGAAGATTTATATTTTGAGTTAAATCTTACATTAAAACAAGCCTCAGCTGATTGTGGTACTACATTTTCTGATAAATTATCCACATTCATTCTAGTTATCTCTAAACGAGAGGGTGGCATGTATTTAGTACCAGAATCTAATCTTGTGTTTTTTAATTTTGAAATTATCCTTGCTAACGTGGTGCAAGGATTTATATAAGAACCATAAAAAGCTGAATGACCACTTTTTCCAGATATTATAAGTTTTGCATTCATTGATCCTCTTCTTCCAATTCTAATTTCATCGCCTACTTTTCTATTTGAAGATGGCTCACCAACTATTGCAAAGTCTATTTTTTCTTTTTTATTTCTTAAGTATTTCATTACAG
>JAPYTU010000061.1:0-3728 GCA_029940715.1 Cytophagales bacterium | reverse complement strand
CGGAACCTAATTAGCTCCTGAGCTAAACGTATTTCATTTAAAGATTTCATTGTTAATCTCTTAATAGATCATTAAGGCTAGTTTTTGATCTAGTCTTCTCATCTACGGTCTTTATTATATACACAGCATAAAGATTCTTGTAATTTCCAGGAACCACTACTGAATAAGGTGGTATATGACCTTTAATTATTTCTCCAGTTTCTCTATTTATTATTTTTGTGCTTTGACCAATATGGCACCCCATTGAAAGAACACTTCCTTTTTCTACAATTACTCCCTCAACTATTTCTGACATAGCTCCAACAAAAACATTATCTTCAATTATAGTTGGCAAAGCTTGGGCAGGCTCCAAGACTCCTCCAATACCTGTTCCTGCACTTATATGACAATTTTTTCCTATTTGGGCACAACTTCCAGCTCGAGAATTTGTGTCCATCATTGTACCCTCATCAATATATGCACCAATATTTACAAAGCACGGCATAAGAACAGCATTCTTAGCAATATAAGATCCTTTTCTTACTGGAGAATTTGGAACCATTCTAAATCCTGCTTTTTCAAAATTTTCTTTTGTCCATCCAGCTGTTTTTCCTTTGATAAGATGAGCTTTATCATACCAAGAACTATAAGGACCAGTTAAAGATTCCATTTCATAAATTTTAAAACTTAACATTACAGCTTTCTTTACGTATTGATGAGTTTTCCATTCACCATCAATTTTTTCTGCAACTCTTAATTTTCCTTCGTCAAGATTATCTATAATTTGATCAATTGAATCAATTATCGATTTATCAGAATTTTTATTTATCTGATCTTTAATTTTCCAAGCATCATTAATAATTTTTTCGATATCACTCATATAGGTTATGCTACTTTTAATATATTAATTTCTTTTAAAAAACTAGATAGATTTTTGATTTTTAAATCAATAAAATCTTTATTGGAATGTTTTTTCCCCCATGCTTCTTCATTTTCTAACCAAACTGTTTTCATGCCTAGTTCTTTTGGAGATTTTAAATTTTGAGCTATATCTTCTACAAAAGCAGCCTCTTCTGGCTTTATATTAAATTTTTTAATAAATATTTTGTAGGGTTCCATTACTGGTTTTGGAACATAATTAGCATCAACTATATCAAATATACCATCAAATTGATCTATTATACCTAGCCGACCCAACACGTTTAATGCGTGACTTCTAGATCCATTGGTATAACAAAATTTTTTTGCTTTAAGATTTGTTAACTCATTATTTAAATTTAGGTCTTTTTTTATAACATCTAGATTTATGTCATGCACATAATCCAGAAAGTTTTTTGGATCAATTTCATGATGCATCATTAGTCCATTTAAACTTGTATTATATTTATGAAAATAATTTGTTTGCAATTCTTTTGCTTTTTTTAAATCTAAGTTTAATTTTTTTGAAATATATTGAGTCATTCTTTTGCTTACTTGTCCAAAAACATCTTCCAGATTCTGATAACAAACACCATCAAGATCTAGGCATAGGTATTTTATATTTTTAAATTCTTTCATTTTCTAATTAAAGTTCCGGCGCCTTTGTCAGAAAATAATTCAAATAAAATTGAATGCGGTTTTCTTCCATCAACAATTACAACACCTGTTACTCCATTATTTACTGCATCTAAACAAGTATTGATTTTTGGAATCATACCTCCAGAAATATCACCGTCTTTAAGCATTTCTTCTGCAACTGCTGAATTAATCTCAGAAATTAAATTTTTGTTTTTATCAAGAACACCCTCAACATCAGTCATTAGCAATAATCTTCTTGAATTAAGCTCTTTAGCCACTGTGCCAGCTGCAATATCAGCATTTATATTATAAATTTTTTTATCATCTCCAATACCCATAGGTACCATTATTGGAATTTTTTTCTCTTTTATTATTTTTAAAAGAGTGTTTGAATCTATTTCTTTTGGAGAACCAACATAACCAAGTTCTTGTCTTTCAGGTTTAATCTTAATTACATTATTTTTTTGAGGAGCAACTGATTGAGCACTAGCTTGCAGATTGTTTAATTTATTTATAATTTCATCATTTAGTTCTAAAAGTGCTTCTTCAACAAATTTAATAGTTCTTTCATCAGTAACTCTTAAACCATTAATAAATTTTGACTCTATATTTAAATTATCTAATTTTTTTTTTATATTTTTTCCACCTCCATGAACAACTATTGCTGACAAGCCTAACTTAAATATTACCGAAATATCTTCTATGAATTGTTTAAATAAATTTTTATCAAGCAGTACTGATCCACCACACTTAATTACTATTATTTCGCCTGAATATTTATTAATATATTTTTTAACTTCGTTGATGGAGGGACCATTGGTAGGTAAAATTTTTTCTAAATCCATTTATCTTACAGTTGTTTTAACAGTTGTTCTTTTCATAATAACAATCTGTTGTGTCATTGTTAAAATGTTATTTACTGTCCAATAAATAACTAGTCCAGATGGAAATGGAGCCAATATTACTGTTAGAAAAAGAGGAAAGAACATAAATATTTTTGCTTGGATAGGATCTGGCGGCGTAGGATTAAGTTTTTGTTGTAAAAACATTGAAACTCCCATTAGACAAGGCCAAGCGCCAATTAATAAAAATGATGGAGGGTCCCAAGGTATTAAGCCAAATAAATTGAAAATTGATGTTGGATCTCTCTCTGATAAATCTTTTATCCATCCAAAAAAAGGCTGGTGTCTCATTTCTATAGTTACAAATAACATTTTATAGATTGCAAAAAAGAATGGTATTTGAATTAAAATTGGTAAACAGCCAGAAAGAGGATTAACTTTTTCTTTTTTATATAATGCCATCATTTCTTGCTGTAATTTTACTTTATCTTCTTTATGAAGCTCTTTTAATCTTGTCATTTCTGGCTGAAGAACTTTCATTTTTGCCATTGATCTAAAAGAATAATTTGCAAGCGGAAAAAATGCTAATCTTATACAGGCAGTAATCATAATAATTGCTATTCCGAAATTACCAGTAAGCTTATAAAAGTAATCAATTGCAAAAAAAAGATTTTTTACAATGAAGTAAAACCAGCCCCAGTCAATAGCCAAATCAAATTTATCTATTCCTAATTTTTCTGCATATCCATCAATAACGCTAACTTCTTTAGCTGCTACAATAATTTTAATATTATTTGATTTGATTTCATTTGCTCCAACTACAGTAGGCTTTGTTTCAATAAAATTAGCCTTGAATTTATTTTTGAATTCAAAATCTGCTTTAAATTCCTTATTTTTTTCAGGAATCAAACTGGTAATCCAATACTTGTCAGTAATTCCAAGCCATCCTTTTCCTGCATTTACTGAATATTTTTTTTCTTCTATATCATCATAATCTTCTTCTACTAATTGGTCATCAAATACTCCAATAAGACCTTCGTGAAGAATATAAAAGTTCGTTACTTCAGGGGCAATATTTCTTACGATTTGACCATATGAATAAAAATTATATTTTTTTTCTGTTGTATTTTTTATGGACTGATTAACTGTAAATAAATATTCATCATCTATACTTATTTTTTTTTCAAATATTATTCCTTGATCATTTTCCCATCGAAGATTGATAGGATTGTTTGGTGTCAGTCTATTATTTCCTACCACTTTCCATATTGTTTTATTATTTGGGACATCTATATTTTCACTATTCGTTGCCCAGCCAGTTTCAACATAATAACCATTATTTAAATTTCG
>JAPYTU010000060.1 GCA_029940715.1 Cytophagales bacterium | reverse complement strand
TAGAATATTTTATTAAATATAATATAGGAGCAAAAGTTTCATCTTGAACAATTGAAAATTCATTCTTAACTTCATAAATAGCAGGTTTAACATAACATCCAGATTGGTATTGATTCCCAGATAACTCCCCACCTACAACCACTTCTTTACCTCCCTCTTTATTTATTTTTTCTATTGCATCAACATACATTTTAACTGCACTTCTATCAATTAAAGGGCCCATATGATTTTTTTTATCCAAAGGATTACCAATCTTAATTTGTCCATAAGCATTAACTAACTTATTTTTAAATTCCTCAAAAATATCTTTATGAACTATTAATCTTCTGGTTGATGTACACCTTTGACCAGCTGTTCCTACTGCCCCAAATACTGCTGCTCTAAGTGCAATGTTGAGATCAGCTTTATTTGAAACAATTATTGCATTATTTCCTCCAAGTTCAAGCAGAGTCTTTCCTAATCGATCACCCACTATTTTAGCAACGTATTTCCCCATTGCTGTAGAGCCAGTAGCAGAAATTAAAGCTATTCTTTTATCATTTAACATTTCTGTCCCAACTTTTCTTTCTGAACAATCAATTACTAAAGAACATATACCTTCATCAACATTATTTTTTTTAAACACATTAGAAATAATTTTTTGAGTAGCTATAGCTGAAAGTGGCGTTTTTTTAGAAGGCTTCCATAAACAAACATTTCCACATACTAATGCAATCATTGCATTCCAACTCCAGACAGCTACAGGAAAGTTGAATGATGAAATAATACCGACTATACCTAATGGATGCCATTGCTCATACATTCTATGGCCTGGTCTTTCAGAGTGCATAGTAAGTCCATAAAGTTGCCTTGATAATCCAACGGAAAAATCACAAATATCAATCATCTCTTGAACCTCACCTAAACCTTCTTGTAATGATTTTCCCATTTCATAAGACACCAATTGTCCTAATGAATTTTTCTTTTTTCTAAGTTCATTACCTATCTGTCTAACTATCTCGCCCCTTTGAGGTGCAGGAACTTTCCTCCAATGCACAAATGATTCTTCTGCATTTTTTATAATAGATTTATAAGAAACATCATCTGTTTCAATAACATCAGCAATTGAATTACCATCAACCGGAGAGTATATAGTTCTATTGTCTCCTTTAGATTTTAACCAAATAGAACCTGAAGACGTTCCATCATTTACTTTCTTTAAATCTAAATCCGTTAATAAATTCGAAATATTTGGCATTTTATTGATTAATTAAAATCGGCATCACTAATATCTGGATTAACAACAATTTGTGTCATATTAAAATCCATGTTTTGAGGTCCCATTGGAAGTTTAATTATATGAGGAAACAATATCCCATCTACTGAAATATAATTTTCCCAATAAATGGTTTGAGAAACTTTAGTTCCGTCAGGCATAGACGCATTTTGAGTTTCTTTAATTTTAAGTCCAGTTTCTTTATCATAATAAACATACGCATCACCATTAACTTCAAGTACGTACAATTCTCTTCCATCTTCATTCTCAATAGAACTAAATTTAACGTTCTCTTTATCTAACCAACCTATTTCATCAAAAGGTAAAGAAGATTTTTTCAACTTATCTATTTCCTCTTGTGGAAAAGGATTGTTTACACCTTGCTGTTGAATATATCCATCTTCCCCATTAAAAGCTTGCTTCATAAGTACATTTCCCATCATCATCATCTTAAAAACTAGTTTATTAGGTTTTGCATTAATAGTCATTAACTGAAGTTTCATTCCTTGAAATTCAGCTTCTCCCAACATGCTAACTGCATTTACAGATTCTACCTTTTCCTTTCCACCTATAGCTTCTAAATAATTCAATAAAACACCATTTGCAGATATGCCAGTAGGAACAGAATAGTCTGGTTTTTCAGTTATATTTCCATTAGTATCATAATATTTGATTTCATATGATGATTTTTCAAGAGAAGGTATAACATCTTTTCCTTTTCCAACAATTACTATTCTTAAATTATTATTCTTAAAATATTTGTTAGTTACCCTTTTTATATCCTCAACTGTTACCTTTTGAAAATTATCAAGATATGTTTCATAAAAATTACCAGGCAAATTATACTTATCAATATTCAGAGCAAAAGTTGCTATTGTAGATGGTCTTTCTGTTGACATTATAAAATTACCAACAAACTTTTCTTTTACAGATGCTAATTTTGATTCCGAAACATTATCTGAGATTATTCTATTTATCTCATTTATTATCTCTACAACTGAGCTGTCAGTAACCTCATTTCTAACACTAGTAGAAGCATAAAAGTTTCCAACATACCTACTTGTAGTTACACCAGAATATGCACCATAAGTAAAACCTTTATCTTCTCTTAGATTTTCATACAGTCTTCCTGAACCTCCTCCAAGTATTTGATTAGCGAGTCTTAATGCAAAATAATCAGGATCAGCCATTGAAATATTTATAATATTACCAACAGTAATTTCAGATTGTACAGCATTTGACATATCAACAAAATTTATCTCATTTTTTGATACGTCATTAACAGTAGGCATTTCATATTCAGGAAGTTTACCCTTTTTCCAACCTTTAAAAAGTGAAGTAACTAATTTTTTAATTTTATTAAAATCAACGTCACCTACAATAGTCAAATAAGCATTATTAGGTTTTGCATAGGTTGAATAATAATTTTGAACATCTTCTAATGTAATATTTTCAACTGTCTGAATTGTAGCAAACTCACCATAAGGATGATTACCTCCATAAAATAATTTATCTCCAACTTGAGATGCTATATCTGGAACACTTTTCTTAGCTGCCTTAATTCCATCAATTAATATATTTCTTTCTTTTAGAAATTCTTCTTGTGTAAAAAGAGGATTTAGAAGTCCATCTGACATCATTTTCATAATTCTTGGAAAATATTTTTTTAACGAAGACGCATAACCACCTCCCGCAGATAAAGACAGCGATGCACCCATATAATCAACTTCCTCATTAAAATCATCTTTAGATTGATTTTTTGTTCCATTTCCCATCAATGCACTAACCAAACTTGAAACTCCCTTTATATCCCCTTCAAAATCAGGATAATTATCAACATCAAGACTAGCATAGGCTCTAGGTAATTTCTTATTTTCAACGACTATAACCTTTAATCCATTTTTTAAAGTAAAAGTAGATGGCTTTCCTAAACTTATTACAGGAGAGGGTCCAGATTTTGGAGGTTTAGATCTATCTATTTGAGAAAAAACAGATGTTGAAATTATTAATAATAAAATGGTTATAATTATTTTTTTCATGTTTCTTTAATTTATTTTTTTTCAGATTCAACAGGCATATAATCAATTAATACTCTGCTGTTTTTATTAAGATATTTATTAGCAACTTCTTTTATTTCTTCTCTAGAAATCGACTTATATATATCCAAATTTGAATTTATAAGATTTGTGTTTTCATAAAGCATATAATTTCTTGCTAAAGAATTAGCAATTCCTGCCATAGATGCATTTGAATTGACAAAATTATTTTCAAAAATATTTTGAAGTTTTTCAAATTCTCTCTCTGAGATTAATTCATTTTTCAATAAATCAATTTCTTCATCAATATTAGCATATAAGGTTTCTAATGTATTTTCTCCAAGAGGAAGAGACAATATAATATACGCCCCATAATCTTCAAGTGATAAATTTATTGCTTGAACTTGAAGAGATACCTTTTTATCATCTACCATTTTTTTATACAATCTAGAACTTTTTCCTCCACTTAAAACAGATGAAATCATATCTAAAACAAATGCATCTCTAGCTTTCATAGAAGGTGTTCTATAGGAGACCAAACCCATAGGAATTTGAATATTTGGATCATTAAAAGTTCTTTTTATTTCTCCATTTATAGGATCTTCCTGCACATTTATCCTTTCAATATCATTACCTCTTCGTATAGGTCCAAAATAGGCTTCAATTTTACTTTTAGTGTCTTCGACTTCAAAATTTCCCGCAACAACCAATACCCCGTTATTTGGAACATAAAATTTATCTTTAAATGCTAAAAATTCATCCAAAGTAGCTGCATCTAAGTGATCCATAGAACCAATTGTTGTCCATCTATATGGATGCTTTACAAAAAGACCTTCAACAATTTGCTCAAGTAATTGACCATATGGTGAATTATCAACTCGCAGTCTTTTTTCTTCTTTAACTACTTCATTTTGAGTATCTACTCCAATTTGATTTATAACTGGATGTAATAATCGTTCCGATTCTATCCATAGACCTAATTCTAGTTTATTTGAAGGAAAAAGTTCATAATAATATGTTCTGTCTTGAGTGGTATTAGCATTATAAGATCCTCCATTTCTTTCAATAATCTTATCCATTTCTCCCCTTCCTATATTTTTAGTTCCTTCAAAAAGAAGATGTTCAAAAAAATGAGCAAAACCTGTTCTTTTTGGATTTTCATCTTTTGCACCCACATGGTACATAACAGAAGTTACGACTAAAGGAACAGAGTTATCTTGATGAAGAATGACATGAAGCCCATTATCTAAATCATATTCTATGTAATCAATATTTTGGCTTTTAGAAAATAAAGGAAAAATTGCTAAAATAATTAATGCTATATTTTTCATGTTTATTGTTGTTATATTAATATTAAGAAAACGAAGTTATATAAATTTGCATAATGATGGCTTTTATAAAAAAATTAATTTTTAGATAGATGGATGGGTTATTAATTTTTAAAATTTCAATAGGTCTTGGTGCAATTGCTCTAACTCTGCTCATATTTTATTTATTGGCAAAAAATACCATCAAATAAAAAACATTTGATTATTCATAAAAATAATAAACAATAAATAAGATAACATATACCACCAAATATAATCTATATGAATTTATAATTTTTATATAATTTATATCATCAGGATGCATGTTTAAAAAAAAACCTTTAATTTTCTTTGTAAATAAAGGCATAATATTAATTATTCAATCTTCTGTTTTATAAACAATTTTTCTAAATTTGCTTCTAAAATATGTGCTAGGTATATCCCATAATATTAATATAATTAATAATAAATTCTTTCCAAGTATGATATTCATTTCAATAAAAAATAGTGTTGGTAAATATATAATGCTAAGTATGCTCATTTTATTTTCATTGGGTTGTTCCAAAGAAGAAAAAAAATGTAAAAATGAAAAAATATATGCTTGTATAGATGTAGTAGAAAATGAAATTAAAAAAAAGAATAGTGTACTCCCATCAGGTGGAGCAACTCAACTAAATGATAGCACACTTTTTATTACTTTTTTTGATTATTCAACAAACACAGTTAGTGAAAAATATGTTGTCTTAGGTTGTGATTGTGAGTTACTATATTATGAAGATGAAAGGCCTAACTAATACAATCTTTAAAAAAGATTAATTAAATTATTTTAAAATTAATAAAGCTGACTACGAAATCTGGAAAATGACAAATAAGTTAAATAATTAAAAACTATACCTTATTTGAAGATAAACACCTTTCAATAAATTCCGAAAATCATCATCCACTTCACCATAAAAAAACTGACCAATAAAATTAAGATCAAAGCTTTTATTAATGTCATAGGTAATATTTGGAGAAATAAACATAAAATTTATGCCTTTACCATAAAGTATAGTCAAAGATGAATTTATTGCAGGAGTTATTGGTTTAGAAGCTTGAATTAAATAAGAGTTTTTAGAGGGCATTAAATTTTTAGGTGATAAAACATTTCCTGTAAGAGAACCTAAACTAAATACACTTGGATCAGAAAAACCATTTGAATTATAAAGGTAAGATCCTAAAATATAAAATCCATTCTTAAAGGAATAATCTACAGAAGTTGATAAACTAGTAGAATTTTTTTGTTGAGAAGGAAAAATATCTTGTGGATTTTTTACAATAAAATAAGTTAATTCACCCTTAAAACCTGCATTTTTAATATTTCCAGCCCATCCAGTACCAATTGCAATATCATCATAATAATTAGCTCCAAGAAATTGAAAATCATAACCCATCTTATTAATTTTATATAATCCAGCTATTACTGCTCCTTGATCTGAAGAAGGCTTATATACTAGATCAAAACTAGATAGATTATCTCCTGTATACTGAAATCGAATAACATCAGATCCAGGTCTCTCAATATAATCAAAATCAATAAAATTGTATGCATTAAACAAGTCATTAGAATTCCATATGGTATTGATTCCCCAATTAACTCTTTGTCTTCCTATACTTATCTCTATTTTATTTTTTTGGTATTTTAACCAAAATCTATCAATCATAGAATGCATCTTAAAATTTGTATTATCAACAATAAAATGTGACAAATCTATCAATCCATCATCAGATGAAATATAAGAATTCTCTCCAAAAATCATCCTGTTTCTAAATTCTAATCCGAGAGAAAAATTTTCTCCAAAATATCCCCTTAGATTTAACCTATTATGTATTAGATGACTGGTTTCAGAATCAAAATAACTACTGTTATAATCAAGATATGAAGGAAGATACTTAACATATCCGCTTAAAGTAAATTCAGACTTTTTTTCTTGAGCTGTAGATTCTAATGAAATTAAAATAATTATAAAAAATAATATAAAACTATTTTTTAGTATCACTAACAATTTTTCCATCTTCTAAAGTTATAACTCTTCTAGCTCTATTAATTACTCTCTGGTCGTGAGTTGAAAATATAAAAGTTATTTTTTCATTTTCATTCAACTTGCTCATGATATCTAAAAGATTAGAGGTTGATGCCGTATCAAGATTTGCAGTTGGTTCATCAGCAAGAATAAACTTTGGTTTTGAAGCTAATGCTCTTGCAACAGCTACTCTTTGCTGTTGTCCTCCTGAAAGTTCAGATGGCCTTCTATCTTTCATCTCGTATAGGTCAACTTGGTTTAGTAATTCATCGGTCCTTTCATTTCTTGACTTTTCATCAATTCCTTGAAGTAACATTATCATTTCAATATTTTCCTTGGCAGATAAGACAGGAATTAAATTATAAGCCTGAAATACAAAGCCAATGTTTTTTAACCTATACTGAATTATATCTCCCCCAGATAGTCGTGTTATATTTTCACCAGCTATATACACATCGCCAGATGTTGGGTTATCAAGACCCCCAACACAATTTAAGAATGTAGTTTTACCAGATCCCGATGGCCCCACAACAGAAGTAAATTCTCCCTCTTTAAATAATGAGTTCACATCATTTACTGCTTTGACCTCAAATTTACCAGGATTATAGATTTTAGATAAGTTTTTAGTTTCAATCATAATTCAAATTTAAATAGTTTTAGTTGCTTCAACTGGATTAATTTTTAGTGCTCTCACAGAAGGAAAAATTGATGAAATAATTGATATAATAAAAACCATTATTGCAACAACAAAATAATCTTCGTTTGGAAGTTTAAAATATAATCTTGTTCCAACACCAAAATTTTCAAGACCAGCTGCAACAATGCTTAAATCAATGCCAACCACTGAGTAATATTCTACGATAAAATAAGATAAAACTAATCCAAAAGGAAGAGCCACTAAGGATAGAAAAATTGTCTCAAAACATATCATCAAAAATATTTTATATCTACTCATTCCAATTGACATAAGCATCCCAATTTCCCTTTTTCTCTCAAGTATAGCCATTAGCATAGTGTTTACAATTCCAAATGATAGTCCAGTTAGGATTATCATCATAAAAATATAGAGAACAGCGCCAAGCATTTCATTGGCATATGCAAGATCTATAGATATATCATCCCATGATTCAACAATATTATTTGAACTGTATGGAATTAGCTCATTTTTAACCTCATCTTTTAATTCAATATCAGTCAACAATATCGGTACCTCATGAAATCCAGAAAAATTTGGTAGATTTTTAGCAATGCTTAAATTTCTTACAAATACGTTAGCCTCATCATACCTAGAGTTACCAGATCTAAAAATGCCCTCAACGCGATATAGAAGAGATATTAGTTCATTATTCTCATCTTGGAATGTGATAACAACTTTAGACTTTATTTTTAGATTTAATCTGTCTGCTAATTTCTTTCCGACAAGAATAGTATTAACCCTCTTTGATTTAAAATATTCTCCTTCTATTATTTTATTATAAGTATTAGTGACTTTTATCTCTTCACTGGGGTTTATTCCCTTAACCTGGATACCATATGATCCATTAGAGTTAGACAACATCCCATTCAAAATAATACGCTTAGAATATGAAGTTACCCTATCATCATTATTAATTGCTTTTTCAATTTCAGTAAGATTATTTATCGTATGTTTTATATTATAATCTTCTGAGAAAGACTTATTATGAATTTGGATGTGGGAGAGATAAGTTTCAACAGCATTATTCATTCTTTCCTCATTAAGTCCATATGACATTGCTACCATAATAATTCCACCTAATATTCCAAAGATAACTGACATTATTACCACAAAGCTTCTCAACTTGCTTCTCCAAACATTTCTCCAAGAAATCTTAATTAGTGTTATTATGTTCATATTTTCATAGATTTTACTGGATTAAGATTTAATATTTTTATAGCAGGATAGAT
>JAPYTU010000059.1 GCA_029940715.1 Cytophagales bacterium | reverse complement strand
CATAAACAATAAATTAAGAATAATAAAATGGTTAATAATGCCAACAATACTTTATGTATTTCTCATTATTGCTAGTATCTAAAAAGAAATTCGAATATTTTTCTTTTGAATTCAATAAGTATCCTCTATGTTTAAGGTATGATAAAATGTAAGATTATTCCTGAATATATTGAATGTAAGACATTTGTCTTAAAGGGACATAGAATCAAAATAATTTGGGATGAAAGCTTAAAAAAAAAATGTTTAGAGTCTTTTTACCCCATAGCAAAAAATATCTATTATAATCTACTTCCAAAGAGTAATAACTAAAAAATATTTTTAAAATTATTGAAATTTTATTTTGAGTAATACCGAAAAAAAATCATAATTAATTTATACAATATAACTACAAGAATATTAAATTTTAAATAAAACATATGGAATGGATTGAAATTATTGGAATTATAGGAGCTATCTTATCTGGAATTACTTTTTTTCCTCAAGTGTATAGAACTTGGAAATTAAAATCAGCAAAAGAACTATCATTAACAATGATTTTAATTATACTTTTAAGTAATGTTATTTGGTTAATTTATGCATTTAATAAAAGTGATATGGCCATAATTTATGCGAATTTTTTTGTGGGATCATGTGCACTAACAATATTATATTTTAAATTAAAATATAAATAATAGTCATTCTATAAGTATTAAATTTTAAAATATATGAGTAAGTATGTTCTCATAATTTTTTATTCATTATTGTTAATTTCTTGTGAAGAAAATGAATTAATTAAAGATCCACCTACTTATGAGTATGATAATTGTGGTTTTATAGCAGATAAAATATTTGATTACTATCTTTTTCAAGATTATTTTATACTAAAATTAAATTTTAGTTATATGCCAGATATTATACATTCAGATACCCTAATGAATGATTATTACTATTTAAAAATTAAAAATAAATACATAAATGGAACTTATAAAATAACTGATGCAAACGTTAGGTATAAACTAAATAAAATAGTACCATATGATGGTATATCAAAAAAAGAGTATCCTTTTACTATCAGCTTATATAATAAAGAAGTATGTGTTTTTTTAGATTTACAAAATGCAGAAAGTTGTGAGTGCAATTAAATACTAAACTTGATAGTAAAAACTATCCCTTAATAATTTAAGACTTTTTGGAACAGCAACATCAGGATTCTCATTTCCTTCAAATTCTAGAGAGATATAGCCTTTGTAATTATTCTTTCTCATTACAGAACCTATTTTATTATAATCTATATCAAGTTCATACCACACTCCTCCTCCATAATATGTCTTAGCTTGAATCAAACAAGCGTAAGGTGCAAGCATCTCAATTTGATTATCTCTATCTTCTAAAAAATTACCAGTATCTAACGTTACACCTAGCCAGGGACTATCAATGGCATCAACAATTCTTTTTATTCCATACGCTGAAATACCCAAACCCCAATGATTTTCCAAACCAAGAACCACACCACATTTTTCAGCAGTAGGAATACATTTTTCAATGGATTCAATTACCCAAGGAAAACCATCTTCATCAGTATATCCCTTAATTGGTGGCTCAATGCCTTTGTTTGCCATCAAAACATCAAATGACTCAGAAGTTCCCCATCTTCCTGTGTTAATTCTCATAGTTGGAATACCAAGTTTATAAGCAATTTCAATTTGATCAATAGTTTTTTTAATGTTTTTATCCCTATACTCTTTACTTGGATTTACAAATCCCTGATGTGTTGATAAACCCATAATATCTAAACCCACATCAAACGCCTGCTTTTTTAAGTTTTGAAGATGATTATTATCAACTGATGACATTTGAACAAGAAGAAATTCAATACCTTCAAATCCCATAGCCGAAGCTTTATCAATACAATAATTCATAGTGGGTTTCGCATTGGAATCAAAATGCCAAAATGAATAAGAAGATACACCAATTTTATTTTTTCTAAATAATTGTTTATTATCAGAAACAAATCCGACTAAAGGGACTGATGAAGCAAGAGTCAAGGCACTAGATACTTTTATAAAATCTCTTCTTATCATTAAAATTAATTTAACATTTCAATGTTAATATTTTTCCATTTAACCTTAATATTCCCACCATCATGAATTTGAAGAGCTATTGAGCCAACACCTTTTCCAATTTTATCATCATGAATGTTTATCATTTTAATACCATTTATCCAGGTTGTAACCTCGTTATTATATACCTTAATTTTCATAAAATTCCATTGATTTAAAACAACAACATCGTCATATTCACTAGGAGGCTGAATAAGCCATCCTCTACCATATGATTCATATATACCACCACTATGACTTCCAGGAGGTGCAACTTCAACCTGCCATCCAGAAATTTTTATACCCTCTATATTAGATCTAAAGAATACACCACTATTCCCATCAGACTCTTGATTAAACTCAAGTGTTAAAATAAAATTATCATAAAATTTCTCTGTAGCTAAATAACCATACCCTTTATCAGGACCACTTTCACATATCAGTAACTTATCCTTAACATACCATTTTTCTGTTCCATAAATTTTCCACCCTGTTAAATTAGTACCATTAAAAAGAACTGTTTTATCAACATTTAAAGAAATTAAGAAAAAAGTAAATAATGCATTTATAATCATTTTATAATGCGGGTTTAGTACCCATTAATTTAAGAAAATTAAAATGTGATTTAATAGCATCCCTAGTTGTCCTATACTCATTATAAGGTAAATTAAATTCTAGAGCTGTTTTCTTAACAATTTTAGATATTTTTTTATAATGAATATGAGATATTTTAGGAAAAAGATGGTGTTCTACTTGAAAATTTAATCCACCAGAAAACCAATTTAAAATTTTATTATTTGTAGAAAAATTAGAAGTTGTAAAGAGTTGATGTATAGCCCATGAATTTTTCATATTACCAAGGTTAGAAGGTAAAGGCATTTCTACTTTTTCAACAACATGAGCAAGTTGAAAAACAATAGTTAAAATTATACCTGCTATATAATGCATAACAAAAAATCCAATTAATATTTTCCACCAAGCTAAATTTAAAAATACCATTGGCAGTACAATCCAAATTGTAAAATATATAATTTTTGTAAATATTAAATTAATCCATTGTTTTTTTGGACTAATAGATTTTTTAAAAGATAATTTTCTTTTTAAATACCGAATTGTTTGAAAAAAATCTCCAGTAATCGCCCAATTAATGGTCATTAAACCATATAATAAAAAAGAATAAAAATGTTGGTATTTATGATAAGGAAACCATTTACTATGTTTAGAAAATCTTAATATTCTACCAGCTGCTAAATCTTCATCATGACCGTGAATATTTGTAAAAGTATGATGAAGAACATTATGTTGAATTTGCCAATTATATGCATTTCCAGCTAAAATATAAATACTACTACCCATTAATTTATTAACCCATTTTCTATTTGAAAAAGAGCCGTGATTTCCATCATGCATAATGTTCATACCTACTCCAGCCATACCTATACTAGAAAGTATAATTAACATTAATGATATCCATTGATTAGGATCAAAAACTATTATAAAAAAATAAGGAACAATAAACATTGAAAAAATAATAACTGTTTTTAAATAAAGTTTCCAATTACCAGTTTTTCTTATTTTACTTTCTTTAAAATAGTCATTAACTCTTTTATTTAAGGTCTTAAAAAACTTATTAGAATCTATATTTGAAAATTTTGGAAGTGATAATAGTTTCATTAGAATTTTTTTTTAAATTAAAGGATGATTTATAGCACAAATCTCTAAATTAAAACCCATTATTACTAATAAATATAAACTTAATGAAACCTTATATTTTATCTGAAAATAATTGGAAAAACATTAAAAAAAGTTCTTATGAACTTGCTATTTTACCTTGGGGTGCAACAGAAGCTCATAATTACCATTTACCATATGCAACAGACAATATTGAAGCAGAATCTATAATTAGCGAATCAGGTAAAATTGCATGGGAAAAAGGCTCAAAATTTATCATATTACCTACAATTCCCTTTGGAATAAATACTGGTCAAAAAGATATACTATTAGACATTAATTTAAATCCTAGCACACAACAAATGATTCTAGATGATATCATAGCAGTTTTAAATAGACAAGGAATTTACAAATTATTAGTTTTCAATAGTCATGGAGGAAATAATTTTAAAAATATGTTGAGAGAATTAGGCTTAAAATATCCTAAAATGTTCTTATGTTCTTCAAATTGGTTTAAGTCATTAGATAAATCAAATTATTTTAACAATGATGGAGACCATGCTGATGAACTCGAAACTAGCCTTATATTGTACCTTAGACCTGACCTAGTAGAAAAAAAAATACATTGGGGAGAAGGTAAAGAAAATAAAATCAGTATTAAATCATTAAGAGAAAATTGGACATGGTCAGAAAGGCAATGGTCAAAAGCAACTAATGATACTGGAATTGGAAATCCAATAAAATCAAATAAAGAAAAGGGGGAAAAATATTTTAAAGACGTATGTAATAAAGTTTCAAAATTGATTCAAGAACTCTGTGACGCAGACTTAAAAAAATTATATTCTAAAAATTAAAATTGTTTACCATTCGAAATGATATGTACCTTTTTTATCAATTCTTTCAAAAGTATGCTCTCCAAAACAATCTCTTTGAGCCTGAACTAAATTCATAGGTAAATTTCCAGATTTAAAAGAATCAAAATAACTAATGGAAGATAATAATCCAGATAATGGAATCTCATTTTCTATAGAATAGATTGATATTTTTCTAGCAGATTCTATATTTGAATTTATTATTTCTTTAATATTTAAATCAAAAAGTAAATTTTCTAATTCTGCATTTAAATTAAAAGCATTCATAAAATCTTGAAGCATTTTTGCTCTAATAATACATCCACCTCTCCAAATTTTACATATTTCAGAATAATTTAAATTATAAGATTTTTCATTTGAAGCAGATTGAAGCTGACTTAATCCCTGGGCAAAACAGACAATAAAACCAAATATCAATGACTTTTCAACATCTTCAACAGTAATATTTATTGAAGATGTTTTGTGGTTTTGAGTTTTATACAAATTTTCTGCCTTTATCCTTTGATCTTTAAATGATGATATTATTCTCATAGAAACAGCTGAATCAATAGTTTGGACATTAATACCAAGATCCATTGCGTTTTGAGATGTCCATTTTCCTGTACCTTTTTGTTTGGCTTTATCCAAAATGACATCAATCATATAATTATCTGTTTCCATATCTTTTTTAGAAAAAATATCTTTGGTAATTTCAATTAGATAGGAATTCAAAATACCATCATTCCACTTAGAAAATATTTTTTGAATTTCATCATTATCTTTTTTAAATCCTCTTCTCAATAAATCATAAGACTCTGAAATTAGCTGCATCATTGCATATTCAATACCATTATGTATCATTTTAACATAATGGCCTGAAGAAGATTTTCCTAAATATGCAACACAAGGAACATTATCGACTTTAGCAGCAACACTTTCAAATATTGATTTTATTTTTAAATAAGACTCTTTATTTCCACCAGGCATAATACTAGGTCCATATCTTGCTCCTTTAGAACCTCCAGAGACACCTACTCCTAAAAAATTGATTTTCTTTGATTCTAAGTACTTAAAACGTCTTTCTGTATCATCAAAATAAGAATTTCCACCATCAATAATTATATCACCATGATCTAATAAAGGAAGAAATCTATCTATCATAGAATCTACTGGATTTCCAGCAGGAACAAGAAGCATAATTTTTCTAGGAGTAGATAAAGAATCAATAAAAACTATGTCTGACTGTGTGCCATCAATATCAAAATTTTTACCTTCTTCTTTTAATAATTTAATTTTTTCTTCACTTGATGAAAGACCAATAGAAGAAAAACCATTTTCTGCTACATTTAGGATAAAATTTCTTCCCATAACACCTAAACCAACAAGTCCAAAATCAAACTTCATATAGATTATTATTAAATTTTTGACAAATATCAATTAAAATTATTAATCAATAAATACAATTAGAATTTTTGTTTAAATATCTTTATATTAAAGTCAAACAATGATAAAAACGAACTGCAATTTACTTGTAATATTTGGAGCTACAGGTGATCTGGCAAGAAGAAAATTATTTCCTGCATTAAATGACATTATATCTTCTAAAAAATTACCTAAAAACACTTATCTTCTTGGTTGTGGTAGAAAAAAGGTTGATCATAATATTTTTATTGGTTTAGATAAAAGTATAAAAGATGAATCTACTTATCTACAGCTAAATCCTAATTTTTATGATGATTTTATAAACCTTAAAAATAAAATTGAATCATATAATCTAAAATTTAAGATGGTTAATGTTATATTCTACTTATCTACTCCTCCTCAAGCCTACACAAACATAATTAGTAAATTAGCAAAAGCTAATTTAAATAATGAGTCATCTGGTTTTAGAAGATTAGTCATTGAAAAACCATTTGGAAAAGATTTTGAATCTGCTAAAGAGATAAATAACTTATTAATCAATAAGTTTAATGAAAATCAGATCTATAGAATTGATCATTATTTAGGGAAAGAAACTGTTCAAAATATTCTTGTAACTAGATTTTCAAATACAATTTTTAATTCCTTATGGAAAAATAAGCATATAAGTCATATTGAAATTACTGCTGCAGAAAGTATAGGTATTGAAAACAGAGGAGAATACTATGATCATGCTGGAGCAATAAGAGATATGTTTCAAAATCATTTACTTGAATTACTTTGTCTTATATCTATGGAAATGCCTAAATCTAACACATCAGATGTTATAAGAGATGAAAAGTTAAAAGTTTTGAAAAAAATTAAAAAGATAAACACTAAAACAAATGTTATTAGAGGTCAATACATAGAATCTGAAATTAATGGAAGAAAATTCAGTAGTTATAGAAAAAATAAAGGTGTGAATAAAGTTTCAAATACTGAAACATTTTTTGCTTGCAAATTATTTATTGATAATAAAAGATGGAGAAATATTCCTTTTTTTATAAGAACCGGTAAAAGATTACCAACAAAAGTAACTGAAATAGTTATTCACTTTAAAAATGATAATTCGTTTTTTAAAGAAAACAAATCATCAAATAATGTGTTAATTCTAAGATTACAACCAGATGAAGGAATTTTATTAAAATTTGATATAAAAAAACCAGGAGATAAAACTAAAATTTTAAATAAAAACTTAGAATTTCATTATAAATCATTAACTAATGAACAAATAATGAATGCATATGAAAGATTAATACTCGATGTTTTTATTGGTGATACAATGTTATTTGCAAGAAGTGATTTTGTTGAAGAAGCCTGGAAGGTAGTGGATCCAATCATTAAAGATATAAAATCGAACAAAATTAACCTTCTTGGTTATAAGTCTGGAACTTGGGGACCAGAAGAATCAAACAATTTATTCAGAAACAAAAACACCTGGAGGTATCCATGTAAAAATTTAATAAATGATGGGGAAAGTTGTCTCTTGTAAAATGAACATAAAAATATTTAATACAGCTAAACAAGTATCAAATGAACTATCATCATATATAATCAGCAAATATATTTTAAGGGGAAAAAATATAGCAATATCAGGAGGAAGTACTCCCATTACATTATTTAAGGAGATATCAAAAAAACTTAAAAAGACAGAAAAAATTGAATCAAATTTTTATTGGATTGACGAGAGGTGTGTACTTCCAAAGTCTAAAGAAAGTAACTTTAAAATAGCTAATAATTATTTATTCAATAAAATTAACATAGATAAAAAAAACATTTATAGAATTAAAGGAGAAAATAACCCCAAAGATGAACAAAGAAGATATACAGAAATACTAAAAAATAATTTAGAATCAATCAACAAACTACCTTCAATAGATTTATCCATACTTGGAATTGGTAATGATGGCCACACAGCATCAATATTTCCATACCAGATGAAAAAATTCATAGATTGTAACTCTTGTTTTGTAGGTACCCATCCTGTTTCTAAACAAAAAAGAATTAGTTTATCTCAGAATATTATTAATAACTCTAGTGAAATTATTTTTCATGTCACAGGAAAAAACAAAAGTGATGTTGTTGATCAAATAATTAATGAAAGAGGAGATTATAAATCATATCCTGCATCATACATTAAACCTTCATTTGGTAAATTATCATGGTATCTTGACTTTGATGCCGCAAAAAATTTAACAAAATAATTTGACGGTGCTAAAAAAAATAAAAAATATTGGACCTGGTTTAATTATAACTTCTGCATTTATAGGGCCAGGAACCGTAACTTTATGTTCCTTATCTGGTATCGAATTTGGATACTCATTAATATGGTGTGTTATCTTTTCCATCATTGCAACATGCTATCTACAAGAATTAAGCGCAAGACTAGGAATAATTTCTAGAAAAGGTTTAAGTGATGTACTAAAGGAAAATAAAAATCACCTAATAAAGAATAGTTCTTACATTCTAATAGTTCTATCTCTATTTATTGGGAATACTGCTTATGAATCTGGAAATATCAGTGGCACAGT
>JAPYTU010000058.1 GCA_029940715.1 Cytophagales bacterium | reverse complement strand
ACTCTTATTAAAGATTATTTATATTTATAAAAATACAAGTTATGTTTTTAGAAAGATCTGTTAATAAATCTGATAAAACTGGATGGATTGAAGTAATCTGTGGTTCAATGTTTTCAGGAAAAACGGAAGAATTAATAAGAAGAATAAGAAGAGTTAAATTAGCTAAACAAAAAGCAAAAGTATTTAAACCAAAGGATGATACTAGATATAGTAAAAAGAAAGTTACATCTCATGATGCTAATTCTATTAAATCTAAACCCGTCAATAATCCTAGTAAAATAATTAAACTTTCTAAAAATATTGATGTAGTTGGTATTGATGAAGCACAATTTTTTGATGATACTATAGTGGATGTTTGTAACGAGTTAGCTAACTCTGGAAAACGTGTTATAGTGGCTGGACTTGATATGGATTATCAGGGAAAACCTTTTGGTCCAATACCATATCTTTTAGCTATTGCTGAATATGTAACAAAAGTTCATGCCGTTTGTACTAAAACTGGAAAAATGGCTAGTTATACTCACAGGATTGTTGATAATGATGAGTTAATTTTATTAGGTGATGTCAAAAAATATGAAGCTCTTAGCAGAAAAGCATTTAATAGATTAAATAATTTATTGCAATCTAAAAAAGATTAAAAGCCCAGCTCACACCTGCAGAAAAATAATTTGATGTGTTATTTATACCCGAACCATATGAAACGTCAAGTTGTAAATTATTTTTTAATAGATAAACTAAACCTCCATCAAAATATAAATCTGATTGAGAATCACTTATATTTCCATATAATTCACAATAAATACCCCAATTATTAATTCCTTTTCCAAGAGCTACTGTATAGACGATAGTCCCTTCTTCATCTTTAAATTTATCATATCCTATATTATATCCTATACCAAAATTATTATTTAATTCGTGAGAAATTAATATTCTACTGAGCAGGCCAGTTGTATTATTTGAATAATATTTATTTGCTGATGGAATAGATAAATGTGTAAGAAATGCAATGCTAGTTTTAGAAGTTTCAGAGCTATAAATTTGAATTTTTGTTCCTATTTCTAAATCAGAAAAATAGGAAATTTTATTTTCATTTTTATTAGTTTTAAATTTATAGTTTGTGTTAATTCTAAATTCAAATTTTTTAGATATCCCTATTCTAAATAATGTATTTGGAAATATTAATTCATTTTTTTTGCTTACGAATCCGCTTTCAATTTGTATTGTCCCTTTGGGAAGAACTAAAGAAGATTCAGTTTGATCTGGCCTGTCTGTTGAAATCTGAGAAAATGCATAATCGGATATAAAAAGTGTTAGAATTAAAATTAATAATCTATTCATTTTCTTTTATTTAAATGATATTTGATAAATTAATAAATCAACTAAATTGGAATTTATGAGCAAAGTTAAATCATACGCTGCATTATCTGAAAAAACTCCATTAGAACCTTATAATATAATTAGAAGAGAATGCAATAGTGAGGATGTTTTGATTAAAATAGAATATTGTGGTGTTTGTCATTCTGATATACATATGGCTAGAAATGAATGGCATAATACTTCGATTTTTCCTATGGTTCCTGGACATGAAATTATTGGAGTTGTTGAGTCTATAGGGAACTCTGTTTCTAAATTTAAAATAGGAGATTCAGTAGGTGTTGGTGTTTATGTAGACTCTTGTGGTAAATGTGATAATTGCAATGATAGTATGGATCATTATTGTGAGAAAGGAGTAGTTCTTACTTATAATTCATATGAATATGGAACTACTACAATTACCTATGGTGGTTATTCAAAAAAAATTGTTGTAAAAGAGAGCTATGTTATTGGAATCCCTAAAGGGATGATAAAAGAGAAGGCAGCGCCTCTTTTATGTGCAGGAATAACAACCTATTCTCCACTTAGATATTTAAATGTTGGACAAGGACATAAGGTGGGTGTAACTGGTTTTGGAGGACTTGGTCACATGGGAGTTAAATTTGCTTCTTCTATGGGAGCTGAAGTTACTATTTTTAGTACTTCAGAATCAAAAAAACAAGATGCTATTAATATGGGAGCACATAACTTTGTCAATGTTAACGACAAAGAACAATTAATTAAGGCTCAAAACTCTTGCCATTATATTCTGGATACTGTATCTGCAAATAGGGATATGGCACAGGTTTTTTCTTTATTAAAAACTGATGGCAGAATAATGACTGTTGGATTGCCAATGGAACCTCATGCTATTTCAAGTTTTTCATTAATTGATAAAAGAAAAGGAATTATTGGGTCATCTATTGGAAGTATAGTCGAAACTCAAGAAATGATAAATTATTGCAATGAAAATAATATATATCCTGAGGTTGAAATGATTCCAATATCTAAAATTAATGAAGCATTTGAAAGAATAATTAATAAAGATATTAGGTTTAGATTCGTTATAGATATGTCTTCGCTCTAAGATGTTGTACCATACATGACATAATACGTTAATACTATTATCAACATTTTAAAAAATCCTTAAAAATGTAAGGTACAAATAAAAAAAAATATGTACCATACGATTGTTATTTGTTCTATTTTGTGATATAATTGTATTTAAACCAATTAAAGTGTAAGGTACATTTATGGATACTAAATATTTATTTAAAAGACATAATACTTGGTGGGTAAAGGTTGCTGTTCCTCGAACTCTTAAAAAAGAGTTGGGTTTTGATTTAAGGGAATCTTTAAAGACGCACGATCTTAATGAAGCTCAAAAACTTAGATGGCCAATAGTTGATCAATTTAAAAGTAAAATAAATATTGCTAGAGCTAGATTAGAAAATAAAAATCTAGAAACAAAAAGTTTAATTAATGCGGCCACACATAATCATATGCCTGTAACCGATACTTCCGATCCCCAGTACTACCATAAGGTTGTAGACTGTCAATATGCTTGTCCTGCCCACACCCCTGTTCCAGAATATATTAGACAGATATCTCAAGGTAATTACGCGGATGCTTATATGATTAATTGGGACTCTAATGTTTTTCCTGGAATTTTAGGAAGGACGTGTGATAGACCTTGTGAGCCAGCATGTAGAAGAACAAGAACTCATGAAAAACCTGTTGCAATTTGTAGGTTAAAAAGAGTAGCTTATGATCATAAAGGTGATATTCGAGATCGGTTACCTAAAGCTCCAAAAAAGAATGGTAAAAAAATCGCTCTTATCGGTGCTGGACCAGCATCATTAACTGTTGCTAGAGATTTAGTTACTTTAGGGTATGAACTAGTGTTGTTTGAAAAAGATCCTCAAGCTGGAGGTCTTATGAGAACCAATATACCTGCTTTTAGACTTCCAGTAGAAGTTCTTGATGAAGAAGTAAATCAAATTATAAATTTAGGGGTTGAGACTAGGTTCAATTCTGAAATTAAAAGCATGAAATCATTATTAGAGGAAGATTTTGATGCAATATTTGTTGGAACTGGAGCTCCTAAAGGAAGAGATCTTTTTATAGATAGTAGAGAAGAAGGAAAAAAAAATATTCATATAGGAATAGATTGGTTAACAAGTATTGCTTTTGAGCATACAACTTCGATTGGTAAAAAGGTTATTGTTTTAGGGGGTGGAAATACTGCGATGGATTGCTGTAGGTCATCTCTGAGACTTGGTGCTGAAGATGTTAAAGTGATTGTAAGAAGTCCTTTTGAAGATATGAAAGCTTCAGAATGGGAAATAGAAGATGCTATGGAAGAACGTATTCCAATTATTGATAATCATGTACCAAAGAAATTTTTACTTAAAAAAGGAAAATTAGTTGGTATGGAATTTGAAAAAGTGAAACCAGAATATGACAAAAATGGTAAAAGATCACTAATTCCAACTGGAGAAAACCCTATTATAATGGAATGTGATGATGTTTTAGTTGCTATTGGACAATATAACGCATATCAATGGATTGAAAGAGATATAGGAATAGAGTTTGGTGAATGGGATATGCCTGTTGTAGATAAAACAACTTTTCAGTCAACTCATAAAAAGATATTCTTTGGAGGTGATGCAGCTTGGGGACCAGAAAATATAATTTGGGCTGTAGCTCATGGGCATCAAGCAGCAATATCTATTGATAAACTTTGTAAGGGTGAAGATTTAACTAATAGGCCAGATCCTATGACTAATTTAGTAAGTCAAAAAATGGGTGTACATGAATGGTCTTATGATAATGATATTTCTCAAGATAAAAGATTTTTAGTTCCTCATGCAGATCAAAAAGTGTCATTAAAAAATTTAAAAGTTGAAGTTGAACTTGGATATGATGAAAAACTAGCATTTGAAGAAGCTCAAAGGTGTCTTAATTGTGATGTGCAAACTGTATTTACAGAAAGTAAGTGTATTGAATGTGATGCTTGTGTTGATATATGTCCGACAGATACTATAAATTTTATTGCAAATGATTCTGAAGAAGAATTAAGAAAAAAATTAAGAATTCCTGCAATTAATAAAGATCAAGATTTATTAGTCTCTGAACAACTAGCTACTAAAAGAGTAATGGTTAAGGATGAGGATATGTGTGTACATTGTGGATTATGTGCAGAAAGATGCCCTACTGCAGCATGGGATATGCAAACTTTCTTATATGAGGAGTCTCGTACATATTCAAACTGTACAAGTATGGATATAAAAAATAATCAACCTAAATATGCATAAAATAAAATCAATAAATGAATTTGTAATTAAGTTTGCAAATGTTAATGGATCGGGTTCTACGAGTGCTAATCAAATGTTTGCAAAAGGGGTTTTTAGGTTAGGGGTTCCTGTAAGTCCAAAAAATATTTTTCCATCAAATATTCAAGGATTACCTACTTGGTTTGAAATTAGGGTAACTGAAAAAGGTTATTTAGGAAGAAGAGAAGGGGTTGATATAGCGGTGGCTATGAATCCTCAATCATATGCTGAAGATATTGCCGAAATAAGATCCGGAGGATATTTATTATATGATTCTTCATGGAAAAGAAATTTTGGTAGGGATGATATAAACGTATTGGATATTCCCTTAACTAAACTTTGTGTCAGTGAGTTTTCAAATCCACAATTAAGATTGCTTTTTAAAAACATTGTATACGTTGGTGCTTTATCTTACTTATTAGGTATAGGAAAAAATGTATATGTTGATTTAATATCAGAAAAATTTAAAGGTAAAGAAAAACTTATTATTCCAAATGTTAAGGCATTAGAAATGGGATACAATTATGCAAAAGCAAATCTTACTGATCAGTGTGATATTAAAGTCAGAAAATCAAATAAAAATAAAGGAATGATCCTTACTAATGGAAACGATGCTTCTGGATTGGGATGTGTTTACGCAGGTGCCACTGTTTGTGCTTGGTACCCAATTACACCATCCACTTCTGTCGCTGAATCATTTATAAAATATTGTGAAAAATTGAGAGTAGATAATAGAACTCAAAAAAATAAGTTTGCAATTGTCCAAGCGGAAGATGAGTTGGCTGCTATTGGAATGGTTATTGGTGCTAACTGGAATGGAGCAAGAGCTTTTACTGCAACAAGTGGTCCTGGTATTTCACTGATGTCTGAATTTCTTGGTTTAGCTTATTTTGCGGAAGTACCTACAGTTTTATTTGATATTCAGAGAGGAGGACCTTCAACAGGAATGCCCACAAGAACTCAGCAATCAGATATTTTGTGTTGCGCTTATGCTTCCCACGGTGACACAAAACACATTCTACTCATTCCTTCTAATCCTACAGAATGTTTTGAATTTTCTGTTATGGCCTTTGATTTAGCTGATCGGTTACAAACACCAATAATTATTCTTTCAGATTTAGATATTGGAATGAATGATTTTACTACAAAAGAATTTAAATGGGAGGATACGCACATGTTTGATAGAGGTAAAGTATTAACTAAGGAAGATTTAGATAGTATGGAAAAATTTGGAAGATATATTGATATAGATGGAGATGGGATTACCTACAGAACTTATCCAGGAACTCATTCAGAAAAAGGAGCTTATTTTACAAGAGGCTCGTCTCATGATGAATATGCTGTCTATACAGAAGACGGAAAAGTTAATGCAAGAAATTTGACTAGAATATTAAAAAAGCATGATAACGCAGCTAAGTTAGTTCCAAAACCAATTATTAAGTCAGTTAATAATTCCAAAGGAGTAATTTATTTTGGGGGCTCTGATTATTCAATGATTGAAGCTCTTGATGAGTTATCTTCAGATGGAATTATTTTAGATTCTATGAGAATAAGAGCTTTTCCTTTTGGTAAAGAAGTACATGATTTTATAGAAAATCATGATATGGTTTTTGTAGTTGAACAAAATAGAGATGCTCAAATGAAAAAATTGATATTAGCTGAAGCAAATGTTGCTCCAGATAAAATGATCTCAGTTCTTTGTTTTGATGGGATGCCAATAACTGCTCATTTTATCAGTACAGAAATCAGTAGCTATTTGGCAGAAAAAGAAGTTAAAGAAATAATGAAAAAATAATAATATGACATATATAACTAAACCCGTTAACCATCACCCAAGACTCAAGATTAATAAATTAGGACTTACTAGGAGAGATTATGAGGGTCCTGTTTCTACACTTTGTGCTGGTTGTGGCCATGATTCAATAAGTGCTGCAATTGTAGAAGCTTGTTTTCAATTAAATATTGCTGCTCATCAAGTAGCAAAATTATCTGGAATTGGATGTTCTTCTAAAACACCGGGTTATTTTTTAAAACAATCACATGGGTTTAATTCTGTCCATGGTCGTATGCCATCAATTGCAACTGGAGCAAATCTTGCAAATCATGAATTAACATATTTAGGTGTTTCTGGAGATGGAGATACAGCATCAATCGGTATGGGGCAATTTGTACATGCAGTCAGAAGACAATTAAATGTTGTGTATATTATAGAAAATAACGGGACTTATGGTCTTACTAAAGGACAGTTTTCTGCTACTAGTGATATTGAATCAAAAAGTAAATATGGTGAAGACAATTTATTCCCAGCTATTGATTTAGCAGGAATGGCTATTCATCTTGGAGCAAGTTTTGTTGCTAGAAGTTTTTCTGGAGATAAAGAACAATTAGTCCCTTTAATGAAAGCGGCTTTAAGCCATAAAGGATTTTCTCTTATTGATGTTATTTCACCTTGCGTCACTTTTAATAACCATAAAAATTCAACAAAAAGTTATGATTATATAAGAGAGCATAATGATTCTGTAGCTTCTATGACTGATTTTATACCAATTGGAAACACGATTACTGGAAGTTATAAACAAGGAAAAAATCTTGATATACCACTTCATGATGGATCAATATTATCTCTTCAAAAAATATCAAAAAACTACAATCCTGAAAACAAAATTGAAGCAATAAAAAAAATTCAGCAATCAGAACAACAAGGAAAAGTTTTAACTGGCCTATTGTATATAAATCCTAAAGCTAAGGATTTAAAAGAAACTCTAGATATTGTTGATACTCCTTTAAATAAATTGGTTGAAAAGGATCTTTGTCCTGGAAAAGAAAAAATTAATCAAATTAATTCTAGCTTAAAATAATAAAATTATTTTCCCCCAGGAAGACAATTTTTTCTTAGAAAATCTGTGAACATCATAGCAACGTGAGGATAAGCATTATTTTCTCGAATGCCATGTGATCTGTTAGGATAAGCCATAAAATAAAATACTTTTTTGTGTTTTATTAATTCGTTTATAAGCATTTCCGCATTTTGATAGTGTACGTTATCATCTGCTGTTCCATGCATATACAAGAGGTTTCCTTTAAATTTTTTTGCGTGTGTTATTGGAGAGCCATCAATAAAATCTTGTTTAGTTTCTGAAGGTATTCCCATGTATCGTTCTTGATAGATGTTATCATATGTGAGTTGGTTGGCAACTGCTGCAATTGCAATTCCAGTATGAAAAATGTTTGGGTATTGAAACAAACAATTTAGGGTAGCTGAACCACCACCACTCCATCCATGAACAGCTACTCTAGTAGTGTCTATAAAATCAAATTTTTTAAACACTTCTAATGCTCCCATTCCCATATCTCTAACGTTTACTTTCCCTATGCTTCTATATATTGCTTTTCTCCAAGCTCTTCCTTTAGGTGATGGCGTTCCTCTTCCATCAAAGGATACATATACGTAGCCGTCTTCTCTTAAGTCACCATTATAAAGCCTAGCGTTTCCAACACCATATCGATCAACAGCTGTTGTCCCCGCTGGTTCACTATAGAAATAAAATAAAATAGGATATTTTTTATTTGGATCCATATTTTTTGGTTTGACAATCCATCCATCCATTGTTACATTATCAATTGTAGTAATTCGAAAGAAATTTAATGGATGATTATCTTTTAGTGAAGGATCAAATTTTTCAGATATGCTTTTACCTTTATCTATAGAATTATGTGAAGGAAGTTGAATTAATTGACTCATTGGTTTTGTGTAGTAATTTGAAAAACTGTGAAAGGCAAAATTTGCTTTAGGGCTAATTTGGTAATTATGTGATCCTTCTAATTCATTTGGTGTTACCATTTCAAGTTTTCCTTTTCCGTCAAGTCTAACTTTATACAGATATCGTTGAGTTGCATTATT
>JAPYTU010000057.1 GCA_029940715.1 Cytophagales bacterium | reverse complement strand
ACCTAAAATTTCAAGCCATCCATTTTTCCAAGAAATATCCATTTCAGCACTGGGTTCGGTAAATGGAAAATAAGAAGGTCTAAATCTAACTTTTGTTTCTTTTCCAAACATTTCTTTGGCAAAATAGTATAGAGTTTCTTTAAGGTTTTTGAAGCTAACGTCTTTGTCGACATATAGTCCTTCTACTTGATGGAAAAAACAATGAGATTTTGCGGAAACGGTTTCATTTCTATAGACTCTGCCAGGAATAACTACTCTTATTGGAGGTTTTTGTTTTTCCATAAGCCTTATCTGTACATTAGATGTGTGAGTGCGTAAAACTTTGTCTGGATTTTTGGAAATGAAAAAAGTATCTTGCATTTCTCTAGCAGGATGATTTTTAGGAAAATTGAGAGCAGTGAAGTTATACCAGTCATCTTCTATTTCTGGTCCACTTTCAATAGTGAATCCAATGTCTCTAAAAATTTTTATGATTTTATTTCTTATAATTCTTAAGGGGTGTAAAGAACCAACTGTATCATTTTGAGGTGGAAGAAAAAGATCAATATCATTATTAGATAAATTTTTATTTGTATCCTTTTTATTTGATAGCTCAATTAATTTATTTTTAGCAATAGTTTTTAATTCGTTAATGGGCTTTCCTATAGCTTTTTTTTCATTGGAATTCATATTTTTGAATTGTGAGAAAAGATTATTTACTATACTTTTTTTACTTACGTATTTAATTCTAAAAATTTCTATTTCTTCAGATGAAGACCCAGAATAATTTTCAATTTCAGCTTTTATATTATTGATTTTTTTTATCATCTTTTTCAAAGATAAAAGAGTAGGTCCTTTATTTCAAAGGAACAATTAGAAATCTCATTATTAATAAATTATGGTTTTATAAGAAAATATGGATTTAATAGATTCTTTTTATTGTAACAAATCTCCTTTTTATCTTCAAGATTTGTTACTATTATGTCTAATGCTTTAAGAATAGAATGTGCTGCCGCCGTATCCCATTCCATTGTTGGTCCAAATCTTGGATAAATATCAGCTTTGTTATCAGCAATATATAAAAATTTAAGTGAGCTTCCACAAGAAATAAGCTGAGGATTATTTAATTTTTTAATGTATTGAGTTGTATCTTCATTTAAATGTGATCTAGAAACAATTACTCTTAAATTTTTTTCCCTTTGGTCAACTTTTTTTCTTTTATTTATTTGTTTTTTTTCTTTTCCAATTATTTTTTTAAAAACATTCTTATTTGAATCATTCCAATATAGAATTTTTTTTACTGGACAATAAACAATGCCTATAAATGGAGAATTGTTTTTAATCAGAGCAATATTTACAGTGAATTCCCCATTTTTTTTAATAAATTCTTTAGTTCCATCAAGGGGATCAATTAACCAATACTCTTTCCATTTTTTTCTTATTTGATAATCTATACTTTCACTTTCTTCACTAATTATATGAGTTTCTGTTTTTTTAAGCATACTTACAATTATATCATGGGATTTTTTATCAGCTATTGTTAATGGAGAATTATCATTTTTTGATTCAAAATCAATATGTTCAGAAGCATTATATACTTCCATAATTTTTTCTCCAGCTAAAACAGCGGCATCAATAGCTACGTTTATAAAATCATCATATGACATTAGTCTTTAATTTTGTTTTTTATAGCAATAAAGATTTTGTCTACAGATTCATTAATACTTTCTTTTTCTGTATCGACTATTAGATTGGGGTTTTTTGGTATTTCGTATGGAGAGTCTATGCCTGTAAAGTTTTTAATTTCACCATTTCGTGCTTTTTTATATAAACCTTTTACATCTCTTTCTTCACATTTTGCAACTGAACAATTGACGTGTACTAGAAAATAATTATTTTTAAGAACAAGACTTTTTGCAAGTTCTCTTTCTTCGTCAAATGGAGAAATGAATGCTGTTATTACAATTAAACCAGCATCAATCATTAGTCGAGATACTTCAGCAATCCTTCTTATATTTTCTTTTCTTCCTTCATCAGTAAAACCAAGATCGTTATTTAAACCCACTCTAATATTATCACCATCAAGCAGATAGGATAAACATCCATTTTCATAGAGTTTTTTTTCAAGTTCATTCGCAATCGTTGATTTTCCAGATCCAGATAATCCAGAAAGCCATATAAGTAAAGGTTGTTGTTTTATCAGTTTTTTTCTTAAGGTTGAGTTTACATAATGATTATGTGGAAATAAATTTTTTGAATGTCCCATAATTGAATTTCGTTAGTAATTTGTTATTATTTTTGTACAAATATGCTAAAGAAAATTTTCATAATTGTAAGTAAAGATTTAAAAATTGATTTAAGTCAAGGACACCTCTTTTTTTCGGTGGCATTGTATTTAGTATCATCAATTTTTGTGGTATATCTTTCATTTGGATCTGTCGGAATAAAAGATTTAAGTACTTGGGTTTCTTTGTTTTGGGTTCTTATTTTGTTTGGATCAATAACTTCTATCTCAAAGAGTTTTCTTCATGAGTCAAAAAAAAGAGATTATTATTATTATTTTCTTTTATCCCCAACAGAATTAATATTCTCTAAGTTGTTATATAATTTTTTTTATTTAATAATATTATGTTTTATAGCATTCGGTTTTTATTCTTTACTTATAGGAAGTTTTATAGAATCATATTTATTTTTTTATTTTATTCTTGTTGTGGGTTCGTTCAGTATTTCTAATTGTTTGACCTTAGTTTCAGCAATTAGTTATCAGGTGAGAAATAATTCTTCTATAATGAGTGTTCTAAGTTTCCCTATTATTTTACCTATATTATTAATTTTGATAAAGATTACGAAAATTTCTGCTTCAAATTTTTCCTGGAATCTGGTACAAGATGATATCTATCTTTTAATTTTGTTAAATGTTATAACATTATCATTATCGAAAATATTATTTGCTTATTTATGGAGAAATTAAGATATGAAATGGATTAAAATCATCTGTGTTTTTCTGCTAGTATATGTTACGATAGCAGGCTTCTTATTTGATGTTCCTGCACTTCCAATTTTAAATGAAGCTATTCGTGTATTGTTTTTTCATGTTCCTATGTGGTTTACAATGATTTTCCTTTTGTTTATTTCAGCTATAAACTCTTATTATTATATTTCCAAAGGGAGAATAAATTATGATATAAAATCAAATGAATATGCAAATGTTGGTGTTTTTTTTGGAATGCTGGGAATAATATCGGGGATGTTGTGGGCTAAATTTACTTGGGGAACATATTGGACAAATGACCCTAAGCTAAATGGTTCTGCATTAGGGCTTCTTATTTATTTTTCTTATTTTGTTTTAAGAGGATCTGTTAAAGATGAATTGAAAAAAGCTAAAATTTCTTCCGTCTATAATATTTTTGCTTTTGCGATGCTTATTCCTTTGATATTTATTTTACCTAGAATGACTGATTCTTTACATCCGGGTAATGGTGGAAATCCTGGATTTAATGTGTATGATATGAATTCACAGTTAAGAGTAGTTTTTTATCCTTCGGTTATAGGGTTTATATTATTTGGTATTTGGATTACTAATATTAGAGTTAGAATAAAATTTTTAAATAAATAATAAAAATATGATAAATATGATTATTCAAATCAATTTGATAGCACAGCAAGTTAGTATGGCAGATACATTGAGGAGCGAAGGAAAAATATATGTAGTAGTAATAATTTTTTTGTTGATTCTCTTAGCGTTATTTTACTATATGTTTAGAATAGAAAAAAAAATTGATAAAATAGAACAAAATAAAAAATGAAAAACTCTTATGCTATTTCTATAGTTTTTATAAGCATAGTTATAATTATAATTATAACAACTTTTGGAGATGCAAGTACTTATGTTTCTTTTTCAGAAGCTAGATCAATGTTTAATATAGGAAATAGTTCTAAGATTCATATTGTTGGACAGCTTAATAAAAATGAAAATAATGAAATTCAGGGTTTAATGAATAGTAAAAATAAATTAAGTTTTTCTTTTGATATGATAGATAAAAATGGAAAAATAGAAAGTGTTTTTTATGGAGAACCAATGCCTCCAGATTTTTTATTATCAGAACAAATTGTGGTTATAGGTTCTTATAATGAAGAAAGTTTTATTGCAAATGAAATTTTATTAAAATGCCCTTCAAAGTATACAGAAAATAACATTAAATTATAATTTTATAGATGTTTGCAGCTGGAAATATTGGTCATTTTTTTGTAGTTTCATCTTTTGTTTTCTCTTTTGTTTTCATTATAAGTTTTTTAATTTCTGAAAAATCAAAAAATAAAATAGAATGGTTTAGGTTTGGGTCTTTAACTTTTTATATTCATTCATTTTTTATTGTTGGAATCTTTATTGTAATCTATTATTTGATAATAAATAATAGATTTGAGTATTATTATGTTTTTCAACATTCTTCTCAAGAGTTACCTATTTATTATAAAATATCTTCATTTTGGGAAGGTCAAGAAGGCTCATTTTTATTGTGGATATTTTGGAACATAGTTATTGGAATTATATTTATTAATAAACCAGTATCGAAGTGGAATACTTCAGTAATGATTGTTATTGGTGTAATGCAATTATTTTTAACATCTATGGTCCTGGGTATTAATTTATTTGATATAAAAATTGGAAGCTCACCTTTTATTCTTTTAAAAGATGCTATTGCTGCTCCTATATTTCAGTTAAATCCAGATTTTATTCCTGAAGATGGAACAGGTCTTAATCCTTTACTTCAGAATTATTGGATGGTAATTCATCCTCCAACTTTATTTCTTGGTTTTGCTTTATGTGTTATTCCCTTTGCATATGCAATTTCTTCTTTGCGTTTAGCAGATTATATAGGATGGATTGAACCTGCAAAGAAGTCTCTAATTGTATCAACTATAATTTTGGGAATTGGAATAATGATGGGAGCTTATTGGGCATATGAAACTTTAAATTTTGGGGGTTATTGGAATTGGGATCCTGTAGAAAATGCTGTTTATGTACCATGGTTATTTCTTATAGCAAGTTTTCATTCCATAGTATTAACGCAAAAAAATCAAGACAACTACAAACTTTCTTTGATACTTTCAATATTAAGTTTTTTATTGATTCTTTACTCAACTTTTTTAACAAGAAGTGGAATTCTTGGGGATAGTTCTGTTCATTCTTTTACTGATCTTGGACTCAGTGGTCAACTATTATTATACTTATTCTCATTTATTTTTATTAGCACTTATTATTTAATTAAAAGATGGAAAACCATACCAACTTCAGAAAAAGAAATAAAAAAATATTCTGCTGATTTTTGGTTGTTTATTGGTGTTTTTACATTACTTCTTATGGCATTTCAGGTAATATTCCCTACCTCTATTCCTGTCTATAATTCAATTGTTGGATTTTTTGGAGGATTTTCTAACATTGCACCCCCTGTACAAAAAGAACTTTTTTATTCTAATGCACAAATATGGTTTGCATCAACTATCGCTATTCTTTCGGGATTAGCTCAAACGTTATGGTGGAAAGGAAAAAAATCTGAAAAATTGATTAAACTTATTTCTCGACCATTGATACTTACAATGCTGATATCTTCATTTGTCATTTTGTTCTATCCTGTAAATAATATTTCGTATATGATATTATTATTTTCTTCTTTCTTTTCTATTTTTTCTAATGGTAGTGTTTTGTTATATTTTTTTAAAAATAGGAATTTTATTTCTTCGGCTTCCATTTCTCATATTGGAGTGGCAATAATGTTAATAGGAATTTTGTTTTCTTCAGGTTACTCATCAATTGTTTCACAGAATTATACTGGATTAGTTTGGAATAATGATTTTCCAGATGAAGTTAATCAAAATAACATGCTTTTGTTTCTTAATGAAAAAAGGAAAATAGGGAAGTATGATGTAGAGTATCTTGGTAAGAGGAAACAATTAAAGAATTATTCAGGATATTTAAATGAAAATTATTTAGAATATATTCCTTTATTAAATCAATACATTTTAAAAAAAGATGTTGATTTAAATGGCAATACAATTTTTGAGAACGATACTGTTGAAGTAGAAAACCAAGATATTACGTATTTTGAATTGAAATTCACTAACAAAAGGAAAGGTTTTGATGATGATGGTTATGGTGACGATGAGTTTAATTTATTCCCTAAAGTTCAGACAGATCCAAACTCTGATATGATAGTATTTTCTCCTGATATAAAAAATAATTTTATAGAAGATCTCTATGTTCATGTAAGAACGTTTCCTGATCCTAAGCAAGAAATTGTATGGAAAGAAAAAGACTCAATTGTAGTTAAAATAGATGAAACATTTTTTTTAAATGATTATGTTTCTGTTCTTGAAAAAATAACAACAAAAAATATTAATAATAAAAATAGGTTTACAGTTGAGGCTAGTATTAACATAATGGCAAATAATCAAGAATATATAGCTAAGCCAGTATATATTATTGAAGATAATAAGGTGGGTTTAATTCCTGATATAATTGATGACTTAGGAATTAAAATTTATTTGTCTGAAATTATTCCTGATTCTCAAAGTTTTAAGATCACGTTTCAAACAACCCAAAAAAATTGGGTAATAATTGAAGCAGTTCAAAAACCTCTTATTAATTTATTATGGTTAGGATTTTTTGTTTTATTATTTGGCTTATTTTTATCCCTCTTTAGAATTAAACGTTAATTGTAAATGGTACATAATGTTACATTATTTGCTTCTGGTAATGGCTCAAATGTTGAAAATATTATTAAATATTTTATGGGTAATAATAACATTAAAATTACATTGGTTGTTTGTAATAACAAAGATGCTTTTGTTTTGGAGAGAGCACACAAATATAAAGTATCGACAAAAATTATATCCAATGCTGAATTGAAAGACGGAAGTGTATATAATTACTTAAAAAAGACTTCAACTACTCACATTGTACTTGCTGGATTTATGAATCTTATTCCATTAAATCTTGTTAGACATTATAAAAATAGAATTATAAACATTCATCCAGCATTATTACCAAATTATGGAGGCAAGGGATATTACGGAGATAATGTACATAATTCCGTTCTTAAATCAGGGGACAATAGTTCAGGAATAACTATTCATCTTGTTAATGAAGAATATGATAAGGGAAAAATAATTTTTCAAAAATCCATTTCTATTAATTCAGATGAAACATTGGAAAGTTTGAGTTCTAGAATTCATGAATTAGAGTATAAATTTTTTCCTCAAATTATTGAAAAATACATTTTAAATAAATTATAATATTACTTTTGAGGATGAAAAAATTGAAAATAGAATCTGCTTTAATTTCTGTGTTTAATAAAGAGGGAATTTCTGAGGTTTGTATGGCTCTTTTTCGAAAAGGAATAACCATTTATTCTACTGGTGGAACTAAAAAGTTTATAGAAAATTTAGATATTCCAGTAAAATCTGTTGAATCTTTAACTGGTTATCCTTCAATCCTTGGTGGAAGAGTTAAAACACTTCATCCTAAAATTTTTGGATCTATTCTCTCAAGAAGTTCTAATAAACAAGACCTTATAGATCAAAAAACTCATGATATACCTAAAATTAATTTAGTTATTGTTGATCTATATCCTTTTAAAGAAACAGTTATAAAGATAAAAGATAAGAATGAAATAATCGAAAAAATTGATATTGGGGGAGTATCTCTCATTCGTGCTGCAGCAAAAAATTATGATGATGTGTTAGTGGTTTCTTCAAGAAACCAATACATTAAATTATTAGAAGATTTAGAGTCAAATAATTTTATCACAAATGAAGAACTTAGAAAAAACTATGCCTCTAAAGCTTTTAAGCTAGTTACAGAATACGATAAAGATATAAGTAATTATTTTAATGAATCTTTTGAAAATGAAAATGAAAATGAAAATGAAAATTCAAAAATTCTTAGATATGGTGAAAATCCACATCAGAGCGCTGTTTTTAAAGGTAATATAAATGATGTTTTTAGTCAGTTACACGGAAAAGATCTTTCATATAATAATTTATTAGATGTTGATTCTGCAATTAAATTAATAGCTGAGTTTACAGATACAACATTTGCTATTATAAAACATAATAATGCTTGTGGAATAGGATCAGCATTTGATGTTGTTTCATCTTATGATTTGGCTTTTTCTGCAGATTCATTATCTGCTTTTGGTGGAGTTTTAATTTCTAATAAAGAAGTAGATATTTTGTCTGCTAAGAAAATGAATACTCTTTTTTTTGAAATAATTATTGCACCAAGCTATCAAGAAAAAGCTTTGACTATATTAAAATCAAAAAAAAATCGAATAATTCTTGTTCAAAAACGAACAATTAAAAAAGAAAGAAGTTATAAGTCCATTCTTAATGGAAGATTGGAACAAGATGTTGATAATATAAAGAATGATGATTCCAATTGGGATAGAGTAACTAAAATGATACCATCAAAAAGGGAATTAAAAGATTTAGAATTTGCTAATAAAGTTGTAAAACATTCTAAATCTAATTCTATTGTCTTAGTAAAAAATTTACAGATGATATCTAGTGGTGTTGGACAAACATCAAGAATTGATGCCTTAAATTTTGCTATTGATAAAGCCAGAAGATTCGGGTTTTCTATTAAAGGATCTGTTATGGCCTCAGATGCGTTTTTTCCTTTTCCAGATTGTGTAGAAATTGCTGCTAAATCAGGCATAAGTTCTATAATTCAGCCAGGGGGGTCTATAAAAGATAATCTTTCAATAGAAATGTGTGATAAAAATAATATTTCTATGATTTTTTCAGGAATAAGACATTTTTATCATTAATAGAACAATAAGTTATATTTTCTTATTTTTGTAAAATAATTTATTAAATATTTTCTTTTTCTAATTTATTTAAATTTACAGTATGGGATTTTTTGATTATTTTAATAATGATTTGGCTATTGATTTGGGGACAGCAAACACTCTAATAACTAGTAAGGGATCTGTTGTGGTTGATGAACCATCAATAATTGCAATTGATAGAAAGACAAATAAAGTTTTGGCCATTGGATCAGAAGCTATGCAAATGCATGAAAAAACTCATGAAAACATTAAAACAATTAGACCATTAAAAGATGGTGTTATTGCTGATTTTCATGCAGCAGAACACATGATTAGAGGAATGATTAAAATGATTGATGGTGGAAAAAAATTTTTTCCTGTCTCTCATAGAATGGTAATTTGTATTCCCTCAGGCATTACTGAGGTTGAAAAAAGAGCAGTTAGAGATTCTGCTGAACATGCTGGTGCAAAAGAGGTTTATATGATTCATGAACCTATTGC
>JAPYTU010000056.1 GCA_029940715.1 Cytophagales bacterium | reverse complement strand
GTGGTGCAGATATGCCAGTGGTTATATCTCTTTTAAATTCATTTACAGGTCTTACTGCTGCTCTTACGGGAATCATCTTTGATAACAAGGTTATGCTTCTTGGCGGTATACTTGTTGGTGCTGCAGGTACTATTCTTACTATTCTTATGTGTAAAGCAATGAACAGATCTTTACTTAATGTTATTGTTGGGGGATTTTCATCTTCTGGAAAAAAGATTTCAAAAGGAGTTCAAGGTGGTGATATTAGAGAAATTAATGATTTAGATTTTGCAGTTCAACTTTTTTATTCTTCAAAAATTATAATAATTCCAGGGTATGGATTAGCTGTTGCTCAAGCACAAAAGCTATGTAAAGAAATACAAGAAATTTTAGAGACTAATGATGTTGAAGTTAAATATGCTATACATCCAGTAGCTGGAAGAATGCCTGGACACATGAATGTCTTGCTTGCCGAGGCTGATGTTGATTATTCAAAACTCATAGAATTAGAACAAGCAAATGAAGAATTTAAATCTACAGACGTAGCAGTGATTGTAGGTGCTAATGATGTCGTTAACCCTGATGCTATTGATGATAGCTCTAGTCCGTTATTTGGTATGCCTATACTTAAAGTTTGGGAGGCTAAACAAACCGTTGTATTAAAAAGAAGTATGTCAGCTGGATATGCTGGTGTTCAAAATCCATTATTTTTTAGAGACAACAATAAAATGTATTTTGGTGATGCAAAGGATAGCCTTCAACGTTTATCTACAGAATTAAAAACTTTATAAATTTCTGTTTATAATCTCATTTTGAATTTTTCTTGAATAAATTTAGATTGATATATGAAAAAATATTTTTTTTTATTATTAATACTTGTTTTAACTAGTATCTATTATTTTCTAAGAAATCCTATGGGTGTAAATAAAAATTCTTCTTTAATTTCAATTAATAAAACTGAGTTTGGAACATTAAAAAATGGGACAGTAGTTCATAAGTATACTCTTGAAAATAAAATTGGAACTAAAGTTTCAATTATTACCTATGGAGGCATTATTACTAATTTAAAAACATTTAATAAATTAGGAGAATTAGAAGATATTGTTTTAGGATATAGTTCACTTGAAGAATATATAAAAGAAAATCCTTATTTTGGAGCTATTGTTGGAAGATATGGAAATAGAATTTCTAAAGGAAAGTTTAGCATAAGCGGGAAAGAATATAATTTAGCTCGAAATAATGGTCAAAATCATTTACATGGAGGTAATATAGGTTTTGATAAGGTAATTTGGGATGCAACTACCCAAATAGATAAAAATTCTGCTTCTCTTATACTTTCATATACAAGTGGTGATATGGAAGAGGGTTATCCTGGAAATTTAGAAACAAGAGTTATATACACTCTAAATAATGAGAATTCTATAGAAGTTTTGTATGAGGCAATTACTGATAAATCCACTATAATAAACCTTACACAACATTCATATTTTAATTTATCAGGAAATTTTTCAGAATCAATTTTAGATCATGAAGTAAAAATTAATGCAAATGCATTTCTTCCAGTTGACGAAACACTTATTCCTACTGGTGAAATTGTAAATGTAGAATGTACACCTTTTGATTTTAGAGAGTTTAAGAGAATAGGAAAAGATATTAATCTTGAAAACGAACAACTTATTATTGGAAATGGGTATGATCACTGTTGGGTACTTAATGATTATGGTACTATGAGATTTGTTGCTGCTGCATACCATTCTAGAAGTGGAAGATTTCTAGAGGTCTATTCTGATGAACCTGGAATGCAATTCTATTCAGGAAATTTTTTAGATGGAACACTACCAAGAAGGGATGAAGGTTATTATGGGAATCGTTCTGGTTTTTGTTTTGAAACTCAGCACTATCCTAATTCTCCAAATAATAAAGAATTTCCTTCAGTGATGTTGGAGCCTAATGATCTATATACTTCTAAAACTACATTTAATTTTTCAATAAAATAATTTCTTTTAGATTCAATTCTTAGTTTATATTTTTTATTCTTAACTTAAGAAATAAATAAAATTTTAGCCAAATATGAAAAATTTAGATAGGAGAGATTTTCTCAAAAAAACTTCTTTATCTGGTGCAGCAATAGCAACTGCATCCATCCTTAGCGGCTCAAAACATGTAGAGAAAAGAGATACAAATTCTTATTATATGGGCGATTATTCTGCTCCTAAACTTGAAACGGTAAGAGTAGCATTTATTGGAGTTGGAGCTAGAGGTACTGGTCATGCAAGACAGATTGGGACAATAGAAGGAACAGAGGTAGTAGCAATTAGTGACTTGTATCAAGATTTAGCTCAAAGATCTATAGATAATTGTAAAGAGATTGGGAAGGGAGAAAGACATAATGAAATAGCCATTTATTATGGTGGTGAGGATAAGTGGAAATTGATGCTTAAAGAAGTAAAACCTGATGTAGTTTTTATTGCTACTAATTGGAATAACCATGCCCCAATGGTAATTGAAGTTATGAATAATGGTTCTCATGCATTTGTTGAAGTTCCTATTGCTACAACTATTGAGGATATGTGGAAAATTATAAATGCATCAGAGAAAACAAGAAAGCATTGTATGATGATGGAGAATGTAAATTATGGAAGGGATGAGCTGATGTACTTAAATATGTGTAGAAAAGGAGTAATAGGTGAATTTTTACATGCAGAGGCTGCATATATTCATGAGTTAAGGTTTCAGATGGAAGAACAAAAGAGAGGTACTGGTTCGTGGAGAACGTATCATTATGCAAGAGAAAGCGGCAATTTATATCCAACTCATGGACTAGGTCCAGTAGCTCAGTATATGAATCTATCTAGAAATGATGATAATTTTAGCACCTTAATTTCTTACTCAACACCAGCATTAGGAAGAAAATTGTATGCAGAAAAAAATTATCCAGCTAATCATAAATGGAATAAACTTGATTATAAAAATGGAGATTTAAATACCTCAATAATAAAAACAAAATTTGGAAGAACCATAATGGTTCAGTGGGATGAAACAAGTCCACGACCATACTCTAGACACAATTTAATACAGGGGACAAAAGGAACGCTTGCAGGTTTTCCAACACGTGTTGCCCTCGAAGGAGGAGTTGAAGGTATTAATAAGAGTCATCATTCTTGGGTACAAGGAGAGAATCTAGAGGTTTTATATGAAAAATACGATCACCCACTCTATAAAAGATTAGGTGCCGTATCTGAAAAAATGGGTGGACATGGAGGTATGGATTTTATGATGAGGTATCGTATAATAGAATGTCTAAGAAACGGTGAACCTTTGGATCAAAATATGTATGAGGGATGTTTTTGGAGTGCAGTAACACCATTAAGCGCAAAGTCTATTAAGTATGGAGGTGGACCACAAAGATTTCCTGATTTTACAAGAGGAAATTGGAAAACAACTAAGCCTTTAAGTATAATTTTATAGAATATGAAAAATTTATCTTTATTTTTAATTTTTGTCTTATTTTCTTGTCAAAATAGCATAAAACCTCTTTTATTAGCTCCTGTTTTTTCAGATCATATGGTATTACAACAAAAATCAGATGTTTCTATTTGGGGATCAACATCTCCTAATCAAGACGTATTTGTTACAGCTAGTTGGGATGAGAAAGTTATTACTAAAAGTGATAAAGATGGAGAATGGAATATAAAAATTAAAACTCCATCGTATGGGGGTCCTTATAATATTTCTGTTGTATCTCTTAATGATTCAATCTTGTTTGATGATATTTTAATTGGTGAAGTTTGGTTGGCATCTGGTCAGTCAAATATGGAATGGAAACTATCTAACAGACTAGTAAATCAGGAACAAGAAATTGCTAATGCCAATTATAATCAAATAAGAATGTTTACTGTTCCTTTGGATCTTACTGGAGAGCAGATAATAAATTCAAAATGGAAGGTTTCTAATTCTGAAAATGTAAAATCATTTAGTGCTGTTGGGTATTTCTTTGCTAGACGTCTTCACGTTGATCTAAATATTCCTATTGGTATTATTAATACTAGTTGGGGAGGAACAAGGGTAGAGGCATGGACAAGTCTTAAAAAGCTTAGGACTTTAAATGCTACTAAGGATATTATTTCAAATTTAGATTTAAATACTGAAAATAATAAAAAAGTTAATGATGCTAATGCATATTCTATACTTTTTAAAAAAATGTTATCTCCCGTTCTTCCTTATGGTATAAGAGGTGCTATTTGGTATCAAGGTGAGTCTAATGTGGGAAACTATGAAGAGTACAATGAATTATTTCCTGCTATGATTGAAGATTGGAGAGAAAAATGGGGTTATGATTTTCCTTTTTATTATGTGCAGATTGCACCTTTTAATTATGAAGCAGGAAAATTATCTTATGAATTAAGAGATGTGCAGAGAAAAAGTTTAAAAATAAAAAATACAGGAATGGCTGTCACTATGGATATTGGAGAAGCTAATGATATACATCCTGCTAATAAACAAGATGTTGGAAATCGGCTTGCTATACTTGCTTTAGATAATGATTATGGATATGATTTAGTATCTTCTGGACCACTTTATAAGAATCATGAATTGCATAATGACTATATAGACATTGATTTTGATTCAAAAGGATCAGGACTTTTAGGAATTCGAAAATTAGAAGGTTTTGAAATTGCAGGTAGTGATGGTGTTTTTGAAAATGCTAAAGCAATTATCATTGATAATAAAGTAAGAATTTCTTCAAGTAAAGTAGATAATCCAAAACAAGTAAGATATGCTTGGAAGAATGTTTTTGATGGAACATTGTTTAATAAAGAAGGTCTTCCTGCTTCTTCATTTATAACTAATAAATAGAAGTATAGAAGTATATGAGTAATAGAAGAAATTTTTTAAAAAAAAGTGCAGCATTTGCATCTCTATCTTTTTTTCCATCATCATTAATTTCACAATTAAAGAATAATCGTTTAAGAACAGCACATATTGGCGTTGGTGGTATGGGTGGAGCAGATTTAAATTCAATTTCATCACATAAGTTAGTTGATGTTGTTGCTTTATGTGATGTCGATTCAAATGCTTTAGATAAAGCTAAAAAACTTCATCCCAATGCAAAAGTATTTTCAGACTATAGAAAACTTTTTAATGAAATATCTAATTCCATAGATGCTGTAATTGTCTCTACTCCAGATCATACACACGCACCAGCTTCAATGATGGCTATGAATATGAGAAAATCTGTATATTGTCAGAAGCCATTAACTCACCATGTTTCAGAGGCGAGAGAAATGAAGAAGTTAGCAGAAGAGAATAATTTGGTTACACAGATGGGAATACAAATTCACTCATTTGATGAATATAAATCTGCTGTTATATTAATCCAATCTGGTATTGTAGGAAAAGTAAGTACAGTAAGAGCATGGTCTCCTAAAAATTGGGGTTATGATGGTCTAGAGCCAGAAGGTAGTGATATAATACCAAAAAATTTAGATTGGAATCTTTGGTTGGGAACAGCTAAAAAGAGACCATACAAAGACAAAATTTATCATCCTGGTCAATGGAGAAAATTATTGGATTATGGTTGTGGAACATTAGGAGATATGGGAGTTCATATTTTTGATACACCATATGCAGCATTGGATTTGGATGTTCCTAATACTGTTAAGAATGAGTGTAGAAAATCAAATGGATTTGGACATCCAGAACATAATAAAGTAAGTTATGTTTTTCCTGGAACTAGGTATACTACAGAAAATTTAAAGTGGGTATGGTATGATGGAGAGGGAGCACCAAAAAATCATAAGGATTTAATATTACCTAATGATGGAAAATTACCAGATCAGGGAGCTATTTTTATAGGTGATAAGGGTAGATTACTTTTGCCTCATTGGGATTTTCCTAAACTAATTGTAGATGGGAAATATGAAAAATTAGATTATCCAAGGTTGGATAAATCGGATCATTATCATCAGTTTGTAGATGCTTGTTTAGGTAAAGACAAATGTAGTGCGCCATTTTCTTATGCATCTAGATTAACAGAAACAATACTTTTAGGAGTTATTGCTGGTCGATTTCCTAATAAGGTTTTACATTGGAATAATGAGAATGCTAAATTTTCTGAGGAAGAAGCAAATAAATTTTTAGAGTCAAAATATAGAAATTTTTAATTATGAGTAATTCAATACCTATTTTATTTTTTGTAATCTTTATTTTCTCTTGTAATAATATAACAAAAGAAAATAGTGATTGGGTTTACCTTTTTGATGGTACGACCACTAATGGTTGGAGAGCTTATAATGAGGACTCTTTACCATCCGGCTGGATAATAGATGATGAAGGTGCACTGACATTTAATAAAGAGGATAAGGCTGGTGGTGGAGATATTATTTATGGTCTTGAAGAATTTGAAAATTTTGAACTTTATTTGGAATGGAAACTTCCTATTGGAGGGAACAGTGGAATTTTTTATCACATAAAAGAAGGTTTTAATGGTATTGCTCAAATTGCGCCTGAATATCAATTAATCGATGATGAAAATTATTCAAAAATATATAATTATGAGTTACAAGAATGGCAACAAACAGCTTCAGATTATTCAATGCATACTGCTGATCCTAAGCAAAAAGTACTTAAACCAATAGGAGAGTGGAATACTACAAAAATTCGTTTTACACCAGAGTTGGTAGAGCATTGGCTTAATGGTAAAAAAGTTCTTTCTTTTGTTCCTTGGTCAGATGACTGGTATAAAAGAAAAGCAGATGGAAAATGGAAAAATTCTACTAAATATGGTTCTTTTAAAAGAGGTTATATTGGTCTTCAAGACCATGATAGTCCTATATGGTTTAGAAATATAAAAATTTTATAGCTTTACTTGAATTTAACTATTTTTTTTAAAACCAAAATAAATATATGGAATTAGTAAAAATAGACCATACTTAAAATTGCTTACAATAGAAAAAATTACTGTAGCTACTAATATGATTAAACTAAATAAAAAAGATTTAGTTCTCATAACCATTAATTATTTCAATTTCCTATAATATAAGGAGCTCCAATTTTTTCTAACTCAACTTTTAATTCAGGAATTTTTGAGGCTACTTTTTGTATTTCAACATATATTTTGTTTAACATACTATCTGCAATTTCTAAACTTTGCTTATTTTGACCAGTTGGTCCATAAGTAGTTGATAATCCTCTCATTGCATTTCCAACATAACTATTTACTGTTGGGTTATTTCTCTCACCAATTTCTGATTTTGCTGAGTTACCATTAATTCTAGTATTTATATTAGATAATTCATTATCAAGATTGTATAATGCTTTTGAAAGTTCATTATTTTCTATTTTACTTCTAGATAATGCTAATCTCATAGCTTTGACACTTTTTATACTTTCATTCAATAAATTGCTTGCTTTTGCCATCATATTCTGAGTTGAAATAATATTTTCACTATGAACTCTATACTCTTCAATAGACATTCCTTCAAGAACACCTCTTTGTAAGAAAATAACATTAAAATTGATGGGGCCATCTAGTATTGTTAGAGTACCATCATATTCTTTGTTTAATGTTGCTGTATAAGTTCCAGGCATAGCCATTGGACCAAAATTAAACCATCCCCCTCTTCCTCCACCTCCAGTTCTGATGTTATCTGGGTTTATAGGCCTTGAATTTGATTGACGTAAATTCCATGCCACCCTACTTAACCCCTTTTTATTTGGACCTTTTACTTTATTTATGATATTGCCATTTTCATCTTTAATAACAATCCATATTTTTGTTCCTTCATCTTTTCCTTCAGTATCAATAGCATCCCAATTTATTTTTGGTATACTTTGACCTTTTTTAGTTAATTCTTTTTCTAATTTTACTCTTTTTTCTTTCATTGTTGGATATGACTTAGAGAGATGATAAGTGAAAACAGCTCCAAAATCAGGATTTTTAGCAAAGTAATAATCAGCTCCAGTATTACCGGTAACGCTTTTAGGTACATATCCTAAAGCATCTCTAGTAGAAAATAAAGCTCCTTCTTGTGATAGTCTCTCATTTGACATTTCTCTTAATACAGAATAGTCATCTAGAACAAAAAATCCTCTTCCAAACGATGCGCCAACTAAATCATTTTCTCTTTTTTGAATAGTTATGTCTCTAAAAGATATTGTTGGAGATCCTGGAAGTTTTTGCCATTTAGTTCCACCATTTAGTGAAACATAAATTCCTCTTTCTGTCGCAGTGAATAATAAATTTTTGTTCACATGATCTTGTACCAGTCTCCATATTAAAGTTCTATCTGGAATATTGTTACTTATAGAAGTCCATGTATTTCCCATGTCAGTACTTTTAAATAAGTAAGGAGAGTAATCTCCTTCTTTGTGATTATCGAGTGATACATAAACTGTATTTACATCATGTAAATCTGCTTTAATATCATTAACAAATGATCTATTTGGTAATCCCAGAGATGTTACAGGTATTTTATTCCATGTAGTTCCACCATTTGTTGTAACTTGAATATATCCATCATCTGTACCTGCGTATATAACTCCTTCTTGTAATGGTGATTCAGAAATTGAAGTAATGGTATTATAGTTAGACATTGCCCCAACATCCCAGGCATTATCCCAACCTTGTCTTTTTCCCATAATTTCTAGGTCGATTCTTTCTTCATTTCGAGTTAAATCACTAGATATAGGTTCCCAACTATCACCTCTATTTTCTGATCTCCATACTCTTTGAGAGGCGAAATAAAGTCTTTCAGGCTTGTGAGGACTTACTAAAATTGGAGCATCCCAATTAAATCTTTCATAATTTTCTCCTTCTCTTGGTTGAGGTTGAATTAAAACTGTTTCTCCAGTATTTAAGTCAATTCTATGGAGAACACCTTGCTGAAATTCACCATAAACAATTTCATTGTAAACTGGATCTGTTGCAGTTTGATGACCATCAGCACCAAGTATTTTATACCAATTAGCATTTCTTATGCCTTGTCTTTCATCTGTCCTAGATGGGCCACCAGCTGAACCATTATCTTGAGTTCCTCCAAAAATGTGATAGAATGGATATGCATTATTTACAGCAACTTTATAAAATTGGGTAATAGGTAAATTTTTATGGTATTTCCATGTATTAGCCAAATCAAAAGATTCATAAATTCCTGCATCAGTTCCAACTAACAAATAATTAGGATCATCATCTCTAAATGTAATGGAGTGGTTATCTGAATGTTTGTCTGCTTCTTTAAGTTGTGTAAATGTTTTTCCTCCATCTTCAGAAGTCAGTATTCTGACATTCATTAGGTATAGTCTATCAAATTTATGGGGGCTAGCATATAGTTCTTGGTAATAGTGAGGACCAGTTCCACCAGAAACAGTATTAGACATTTTTGTCCATGAAGAACCTCTGTCAGAAGATCTATATACCCCTCCTTTAAGTCTTTCAAGTTCGAGAGCAGCATAAAGAATATCTGGATTTTGAGGTGAAATAGCAAGACCTATTTTTCCAATATTTGATTTAGGTAGACCGGTTTTTAATTTTTCCCAAGTTTCACCTCCATCTATAGATCTGTGTAAACCAGATTCAGGACCACCACCCATTAAAGCAGCTACAGTTCTATGTCTTTGCCAAGTGGCAGCGTATAACCTATTTGGATTTCTTGGGTCTATAATAACTTCTGTTACTCCAGTCCATTCA
>JAPYTU010000055.1:7542-9761 GCA_029940715.1 Cytophagales bacterium | reverse complement strand
TTTAGAGCCACTTTTGAACTCTGCCATTTTATTGACTAGGAAGTCACTTTGTTTTACCATTTTTGATAGATGTTTTTTTAAATAATTTCTATTATCTATAAAATTTTCTTTAAAAGATGAATAGTCTTTATTATCTACTAGTTTATAAAGTTTATTAGAAGTTTCTAAGTATAATTTTAGTACTTCATTGTTTTTAGGGTTATCCATAATAATATTAGTATACAAATTTTCATCACCTCCAGTAATTCTAGAAGAAAAAGAAATATTTGATAGATAAATCGGACTACAAATTTCCATTATTTTATCTAGATCAAGATTAAGTTTTTTCATTGCAGTTGTAAAACAAATATGAGAAAAGTGTGTCATTCCTTGAATTAAACTCATATAATTATCATGTTCATTAAGTGTTTTTATCTCAGTTATATTTAAATGCATTTTTTTAAAAATATCTTTAATTTCTGAGTATTTTTTTGACGCATTAACTGGTATAGTTATTATGTTCTGCCCTTTAAATTCATTTAATGGTCCAAATAATGGATGACAGGAAACCACTTCGAAACTACAGTTACTTAGTTCGTTGCTTATAATTGATTTTACAGATGTGAAATCACTAAAAACTTGATTCTTGTTGATTTTATTTTTTATTGATTTAAATACAGATAATGTTTTATCAATAGGAACTGTTAATATTATCCAATCACAAGTATTTAAAATCTCTAATTCTTTATCCTTTGATGTTTCATCAGATATAAAAATATTATGACCTATTTTTTCAAACTTTTTTTTAAATGATGATCCCATTTTACCTGTACCACCTATAATACCTATTTTTTCAATCATAATTATTTAAATTAAGGTCACGAATATATCTCTATTTTTAAAAATGATGAAAAATAATGTAAATTTAATTTTTTACTACTTTATTAAAATAACTTCTTATTCATGTTAAAAAAAATATTTCTATTTTTATTTACAATTCTATTTTTAAATTATGAATTAGTTTTTTCAAAAGATTTATATCCAAAAAATTATAACATTGATATAATCAATTATTCTTTTGAAATAAATCTTAATGATAATGATGATATAGTTTCTGGTATAACAACTATAGATTTAAAAATTAAAACAGATAATGTTAAATTTATTCGTCTAGATTTAATTTCCATGAAGGAAGATGGTAAAGGCATGGTTGTAGATTATGTTAAGTATAATAGCACTCCCGTAATATTTACACATAAAAATGATGTGTTATTGATAACTGTAAAAGAAATAGATAATATAAATACGGTTGAAGTTCAATATCATGGAATACCTGTTACTGGTTTAATAATAGGCCCTAATATGCATGGCGATAGAACATTTTTTAGCGATAATTGGCCAAATAAGGGTAGAAATTGGTTACCTCTAGTTGATCATCCATATGATAAAGCAACTTCTGAATTTATAGTAATCGCACCTAGTAATTATCAAGTTATATCAAATGGATTGTTAATTGAAGAGTCTAATCTTGATAACAATCTTAAAAGATCTCATTGGAAACAATCTGTTCCTATATCCTGTTGGTTATTTGCATTGGGAGTAGCAGAATTTGCAGTACAATACGTAGATAATTTTGATGGAAAATCAATTCAAACATGGGTGTATAAACAAGATAGAGAAAAAGGTTTTTATGATTTTGCCATTCCAACTAAACATACACTTCAATTTTTTAGTGATTACGTTGGCCCTTTTGCATATGAAAAGTTAGCAAATGTACAGTCTAATAGTGTAAGTGGTGGAATGGAATCCGCAACTGCTATTTTTTATAGTGATGTTTCTGTTACTGGAACAAGAAGTAAACGATGGAGAAACGTTATTATTCATGAAGTTGCTCATCAGTGGTTTGGTAATTGTGTTACTGAAAATGATTGGGATCATGTTTGGTTAAGTGAAGGTTTTGCTACTTATTTTACTTTATTGTTCAGAGAACATGCCTATGGTAGGGATGATTTTGTAGAGGGTTTAATTAATTCTAGAAATAGTGTTTTTAAATTTTATAAAAAAAATAAAGATTATACAATTGTTCATGATGACTTAGATAATATGAAAAATGTTTTATCTGGTTATATATATCAAAAAGGCGCTTGGATATTACATATGTTAAGAAATTATATTGGTGATGATTCATTTAATAAAGGAATTAGATCCTATTATTTAAATAATTTTAATTCAAATACAGA
>JAPYTU010000055.1:0-7442 GCA_029940715.1 Cytophagales bacterium | reverse complement strand
AATAATATTAGATCCTTCAACTAAATTATTAGCTGAATGGAATTTTAAAAAACAAATTAAATAAAACCCAATGAAAATAATTAAACCTATAATACTATTGTTTATAATAACTTTTTCTTTTGAATTATATTCTCAAGAAAGTAATAGAATTGTTTCAACCATTCAAGATTTAGTACTTGATGTTGATGAATCATTTGTAGCTTCATCTGTAACAATGGATGATAATGACAATGAGGTTTCTTGTAATAATATGATTTATTATTCAAGAAATAGAGAAGCTTTAAATGTAGATAATGAAACAGGTGAAATAACTGCTAATTTACCAGGTTTTTATACAGTTGTTGCTATTTGTATTCAAGAAGGAGGTAATAGGTTAAGGAAAGATTTTTCTGTTAAAGTAAATTATCCTCCAGTAAATGAAATAAAAATATCATTAATTAATAATGTATTATATACAGACTCTTATATTCCTTTAACTTTTGAAGTTATTTATGAAAAAGGTTTTATTAGAAATGATGTGAAATTTAATTTAACATCTTCAAATGATTTGATAAGTATAGATAATTTAAATAATGTAAAAGCTATCACATCAGGTAAGTCAACTTTAACTGCAGAGTTTGAAGGTATTACTAGTTCTATAGTCCTTAATATAAAAAAGAATCCTGTTTCATATATAGAACTTAAATCAAATAGTGACGAAGCTAGAACAGGAGACGTGTTCCAATTTAAAGCAGTTGCGTATGATAAAAAGAATGTTGTTATAGGAGATGCACCTATTAAATTTTCTTTTACAGGTAAATCTTTTGACAAAAGTAATACAGCATCTGGTTTAATTGAAAAAGATGGGAGGTTTGTTGGTGATGTTGCTGGTCAATATATAATTACATCAAATGTGGGAAATATTTCTGCTTCTAAAATTGTTAATGTAATTGATAGAAATATTAAAAGGAAATTTAAAAGTATTGGGGTTGGAACAGTAAATGATAAACATACTTCAGATTTTTGGGTTTTTGAAGGTGTTGATGGAAGAGATTATGCTGTTTCTGGTACATGGGGAGCTGATGGAACTACTTACTTTTGGGATGTTACAAATCCTTCAAATATGATTAGGATAGATAGTATTCAAGTTGATGCTAGAACAGTAAATGATGTAAAAGTTTCTGAAGATGGAAAAATATGTGTTATAAGTAGGGAAGGTGCTTCTAATAGAAAAAATGGAATAATTATTATAGATGTAACTAATCCTTATGATGTTAGTATAATTTCTGAATATACTCAGAATTTAACAGGCGGAGTACACAATGTATTTATTTATGAAAATCATGTTTATGCACTTAGTAATGGTGAAAAATATTATGTTATTAATATTGATGATCCAAAAAATCCTAAAGAAATTGGAAAATTTGAATTAGGAAAACCTGGTCAATCAATTCATGATGTTTGGATAGAAGATGGAATTGCATATTCTTCAAATTGGAGAAATGGTGTTTATTTAGTTGATGTAGGTAATGGTATTGCTAATGGATCCCCTTCAAATCCAGTTGCTTTTGCTAATTATAATTATGCAAGTGGTGCTCATCATGCTACTTTTCCATATAAAAGTAAGTCGACAGGAAAATTTTATACTGTCTTGGGTGATGAAATTTTTCCAAATGGTATTGATGTTAAAGGACAAAATGTAACAGCTGGTTTTTTACATTTTGTAGATTTTACTGATCTTGATAATCCTGTAGAAGTTGCTAGATATGAACTTCCTGGAGATGGATCACATAATTATTGGATAGAAGGTGATGTTTTGTATGTTGCTATGTATACTGGAGGAGTTAGGGTAGTAGATTTAAGTGGCGATTTAATGGGTGATTTATATAAACAAGGAAGAGAAATAGGATACATCCTTTCTGGTAGTGAAAATGCTTATGTTCCAAACTCAACAATGAGTTGGGGTGCGCAACTTTATAAAGGGCATGTTTTTTATTCGGATTGGAATAGTGGAATTGGATCAGCTAAATTAGAGCCGATTAAACCAGATAAAACTAAAGCTTCTATTAATTAATAGTAAAATGAAAAATATTTATTTAATAATCATTTTATTATTACTTAATTCTAAAATAATTTTTTCACAAGATTATTATGCTTATGTGGCTGCTGAATCAGAAGATGAAGTTTCTTTAATTAAATTTGATGGTGTAGATGGAGTGGAATTAGAAAAAATACCAGTAGGAATATGGCCAGCTGAAAATGAAGGACCTCACGGGTTAACTGTAGATCCAAATGGTAAATTTTGGTATTTAACTCTTGCTCACGGTAACCCTTATGGTACGCTTTTTAAGTTTTCTACAACAACAAATAAGGTAGTTGGAAAAACTTTACTAGGATTATTTCCTGCGTCGATGCAGATTTCAGAAACTACAGGATTACTTTATTGTGTAAATTTTAATTTACATGGTGATATGAAACCTAGTACAGTATCTGTTGTAGATCCTGAAACTATGACTGAGATAAAACAAATACAAACTGGTTCTATGCCACATGGTTCTAGAATATCATCTGATGGTCTCTATCATTATTCTGTAGCAATGATGTCTGATGAATTATTTGAGATTGATGCGGTTTCATTAAAAGTAACTAGGGTGCTAAAATTAAGTGATAACATAAACTTAATGAATGATAAGATGGATCATTCAAACATGAATCACACAAAAAAGACACATACTAAAGTAAAACCAACATGGGTTATTCCACATCCCTCAAATAATAAACTATATGTTGCGGCTAATGGATCGAATGAGATTATTGAGGTTGATGTAGATTCGTGGAAAATAACAGAAAAATTTAAGACTGGAAAGGGTCCTTATAATATAGAAATTTCTCCTAATGGGAAATTATTAGTTGTCACATATAAAAATGATGGATCCACTGCTATCTGGGATATTGCATTAAAAAAAGAATTGAAAGTTATTAAAAACAAGAGAAATGTTTCTCATGGTGTTGCTATTTCATCAGATAGTAAATATGCATTTATTTCAGTTGAAGGAGTAGGGGGTGAACCAGGTACAGTAGATATAATCAATCTTGAAACTTTAAAATTAATATCATCTGTAAATATTGGAAAACAAGCTGGAGGCATAGCTTTTTGGAAAATATCTCATTAAATTGTCGTTTTATTTAGATTAACTGTTTATGAAAAATTATATAATAATATTATTGTCTTTTCTATATTCTTGTACACCTCAAAAATTAAATGATGTAGATAATAAAATTAATGATTTATTATCTCAAATGACATTACAAGAAAAAGTAGGTCAAATGACTCAAATTAATTTGACTGTAATAGCTAAAGGTCCAAATAAATGGACTTCATCTTTTCCATTAATGATTGATAACAAAAAGGCTAGAAAGGCTATTGTGGATTATAAAATTGGATCTGTTTTAAATACTATTAATAATACTGCTCAAAAACCTAAGACATGGTTTAATACAATAACAGATATTCAGAAATATGCTATTGATAGTTCTAGATTGAGTATTCCTATTATCTATGGTATAGATGCTATTCATGGAACTACATACACAGATGGTGCAACTATGTTTCCTCAACAAATAACTACCGCAGCAAGTTGGAATCCAGAAAATGCCTATAATATGGCTCTTGTATGTGCTTATGAAACAAGAGCTTCTGGTATACCTTGGAATTTTTCTCCTGTTTTAGATTTAGGTATTGATCCTCGATTTCCTAGGCAATTTGAGACTTTTGGAGAAGATCCATTAATTGTAAAGAAATTTGGTGAAGCTATGATTAAAGGATATCAAGGAAAAGACAATGATGTTAGTAATAAATATAATATTGCAGCCTGTATGAAGCATTTTTTGGGCTATCATGCTACTATCTCAGGTAAAGATAGAACCCCAGCTTATATATCAGAAAATGCATTAAGAGAATACCATTTACCATCATTTAAAACTGCTATTGATGCTGGTGCTAAAACAATTATGATTAATTCTGGATTAATTAATGGCATTCCAGTTCACGCAGATTATAATATACTAACAAATCTTTTAAGAAAAGAACTTGGTTTTGAGGGTGTAATTCTTACTGATTGGGAAGATATTAATAAATTATATGATAGAGATAAAGTAGCTAAAAGTAAAAAAGAAGCAACAAAAATAGCTATAAATTCGGGAATTGATATGTCTATGGTTCCATATGATTATGAAGAATTTTGTAATAATTTAATAGAATTAGTAGAAGAAGGGGAGGTAAAAATGAGTAGGATTGATGATGCAGTTAGTAAAATATTAAAACTAAAAATCGAATTAGGTTTATTTAAAACTCCTGTGACTGATTATAGAGAATATGATGATTTTGGTTCAGAAAAACATAATCAATTGGCATATAAAGCTGCTTCAGAGGCAATAACATTATTAAAAAATGAAGAAAATATTTTACCTATTAAAGGAAAGTCTAGAATATTAATAACAGGACCTAATGGAAACAATATGAGAACACTTAATGGGGCATGGTCATATTCTTGGCAGGGTGAGTTAACAGATCGTTTTGCAAGTGGTTATAACACTATTTATGAAGCTTTTGTTAATACTTATGGTAGTAAGAATGTTAAATATGTTCCTGGTGTTTCGTATAAAGATGGCGGAAATTATTATGAAATGGTTGAAAATAGCATATCTAAAGCTGTTTATGAAGCTAAAAGGTCTGATTATATTATTCTTTGTCTTGGTGAAACTAGTTATACAGAAAAACCTGGTGATTTAAACGACTTAAAATTACATGATTTACAAGTTAAATTAGCCAATGAATTATCAAAAGTAAACAAACCAATTATCTTAATCTTAAATCAAGGTAGACCACGGTTAATTACTGATATTCAAGGACTTATGAAAGGTATTATTAATATCTATTTACCTGGAAATCTTGGTGGTAACGCATTAGTTGATATAGTTTCTGGTGTAGTAAATCCTTCTGGTAAATTGCCATATACTTATCCAGCCTTTCCTAATTCATTAATTCCTTATTATTATAAACCTTCTGAGGTTCAAAATAATTCTCAAGGTGCATATAATTATGTAGGAAAAGTTAATAATCTTTATGATTTCGGTTACGGTTTAAGTTATTCAGACTTTTCATATTCTAACTTTAATGTTGATAAAAATGAGTATTCTAGATCAGAATCAATAAAAGTTACTATAGATGTTACTAATAATAGTGACATCGATGGAAAAGAAACCATACAACTTTATATTTCTGATTTATATGCATCTTTAACACCGGATAATAAAAGATTAAGAGATTTTAAAAAAATTAAAATTAATGCTGGTATGAAAAAAACTATTGAGTTTATTCTACCAGTTAGTGAATTATCATTTATAAATGCATCTAATATGAATGTTGTTGAGTCTGGTGTATTTAATATTAAAGTAGGAGACTTTAATAAGGATATTAGCATTAAATGATATTTGTTAGATAATTTATATTATGTTAAATAAGAAATCACTATGGTATATATATTATTAATACACATTACGATATTAAACTTAAGTAATAATGAACAAATTAATAAGGTTTTAGATAATCTTCATAAGTATGCATCAGAAGCTAATGGAGAAAAATATTTTCAACTATTCAATGATCAAGCAGTTTTTCATGGAACTGATTTAAATGAAAGATGGTCAATTGATGAATTTAAAAAATATGCCCAAAATAGATTTAATACTGGTACTGGTTGGACATATAAAAGTTTAGAAAGAAACATTTTTATAAATTCTAGTAATACTACTGCATGGTTTGATGAAATACTAATTAATGATAAGTATGGAAAATTTAGAGGAACTGGTGTATTATCTAAAGTAGATGGTATGTGGAAGATTGATCAGTATAATTTATTATTTCCTATACCAAACGATCTTTTGCTTAAGTACACAAAAGAAGTTAAGGAATATTTAAAAAATAATCAGATTAAATGAAAAATCTATTTATTAGAATATTAAGATGGGGACTGCGTTTACATTCACTATTTCATATAATTGAATTCTTTTCAGCAATCATGGAATCAGCATATTTAACGGCTTTGATAGCTTTTACAGCAGCATTAATAGAGATTTTAGCTAGCATATACTTACCTAGAGAACACATTCATTTTAAAGGTGTTATTTCAGATGTTCATGAAAAATGTGATTGAAAAATTTTTATAATATTTGATTATTCTAATTCAAGTATTAATTGATATATTTCCTCGGCATTTACATAATCTTTTATTTTGATATATGCGTTTCTTAAAACTTCTAAATGTTCAATATTAGTTTTATCTCTACTTATAGAAATTTTAAGTATAGAGATCAGACTTTCATAATCTTCAATAATTGAAAAAACAGGGTAAATGCTTCCTATATCCTCATCAGAAATTCCATTTCCCTTTAAGTTCATATATGCTTTAGCGTATATTACAGCACCAGATAATCTATTATTTCCTTCTTTTTTTAATCTATTAGACTCTGATTGATATTTACCTTTTAAAGCAATAAAATCAAGATTTCGTTCTTTGTCATAATATGGCTTAGCATATGCTTTATATGCATCTATCATATAAATAATTGCTTTATCATTATTTTCGTCAAAATCTAAGGATTTTTGATAAGCCTCAATCGATATTTGATAAACAATATTTAAAGTATCTAATTTTTCTTTATCTGAAAATTCTTGATTTTCACCTAATGCAAGCCCTAAATTATAATATAAAACTGCCCTATTAAAGTGTAAACTAGCATTTGTAGGATCTTCTTTTAGTTGATCGTCTATTTTTTTTCTAGCATCGTCTACTTTATTTAATCGCATTGCAATATTTATTTCAATTGAAGGGTAATAGTTGTTTTCTGGGAAAATATTTTTTCCTTCGGTAATTAATTTAATAGATTTTTCAAAAGATTCACATTCATCAAATAAGTCACAATGATTAAATAGTATGTTAATTGAATTTTGATATATAGTATTTATATTTTTTTTTGTTAATATTTTCATTTCAATAAGTTGACTATAAAAGTCTAAAGCAACATCATATTTATTTAATTGTTCTGCAACGTATCCACCATAGAGAAGACCTAGTGTATCTTTTGGGTATATTTTTAAAGAGTTTACAAATTTTTCATAAGCAACTTCATAATTTGGTTCTCCTGAACCTTGAAGAGCGACAATAGCTTGATTTACAAAATGTGATGAAAGATTTTGTAATCCTATATTTGCATTTTGTATCAGTGTTATGTCATTAGTTTTTATTTTATTTCCTATAGATTTAAAAGATTCAGCTGCTTTCACTATAGCATTTGGATCAATATCTAAAAATTGTTTAGCTATAGCAGAATAAACATTTCCTTGAACATACCATGATCTAGCTTTAATATTATTTTTTTCAATAGTCATAGCAAGATCAATT
>JAPYTU010000054.1 GCA_029940715.1 Cytophagales bacterium | reverse complement strand
CAATGAAAATAAACTACATAATATAAAAATTATAAATGCATGATAAAAATAATCAGCACTACCAGTTAAATTATGATAATCATTCGGTGAAATATTAATATTATTATATTTCCATGGCCATATTTTATTTAATGCACCAATCATCAATCCTGACAATACTAAGATTGTAGCATTATAATAATTACTTAGAAGTAATGATATAAATCTTGAAAATAATAAAATTCCAGAAATAGAACCTAATAAAAAAAATATTAATATGTCAAAATTAAAATTATTTAATGCTTCTAAAACTATCTTATATTTTCCTAATAAAACCAAAATATAACTTCCAGATATTCCAGGCAAAAGCATAGCTAACATTGCTATTAAGCCTGATAAATAAATAGACATATAAGTATCTGAAATATAAAAAGGATTTAAAATTGAAAGCACATAACCAATCCCAATTCCAATTAATATTAAAACTGTTTTTGATAAAATATTAGAAGGTGTTTTTTGAATTAAGTATAATGAAGAAAAAAAAATTAGACCAAAAAAAATAGAATATAAATGAATAGGGAATTCTTCTAAAAAGAAAAAAATTAAACTTGAAAAAACTAAAACTGAAAAAATAATCCCAGAAAATAATGGAATTAAAAAAACTAAGTTTAGTTGTTTATTTAATTCCTTAAAATTAAAAGCAAATAATAATTTTAGGGATTGAAAATTAATAGATTTTAATGAGTTAATAAATTTTTTATAAATACCTAAAATTAACGCTATAGTTCCACCGGATATTCCAGGAATTAAATCAGCTAATCCCATTGCTGATCCTTTAAGGAAAATTATAAATGATTTTAAATACATTAATTACTTTAAGAATTTATCAAAAGTATCTCCTCTTATACCTATTCTAGTAGTTTCTAATGCAATTACCTCATCCCCTCGGATATTACCAAGATTAACATTTTGACCAAGTAACTTAATAAACCATACTTGCTGAACTTTATTAGGAGCCTCCCAAATAATTTTTTCTTGTGGTATTTCAGTTAATATTTCCTCTACTAGTCCTTGTCTAACTTCTCCTGATTCTCTAAAAAGACCAACATTTCCAGATTCTCTAGCCTCTCCTATAACCTTCCAAGATCCAGCATCAAGTTCTGCACGCATTTGTCTAATCCATTTGTATGGCGGAATTATCTTTTTAGCATCTTTTGAACCAACTTCTGACAAAACCGTAACATGTTCCTTTATTTTTGAAATACATTCACACTTTTTTTTATGAGAAATTGTAATGGAACCATCTGATACTTCAGCATACTTTAAATTATATTTTTTTAAAACCTTTATATAGTCATCTAATTGATCTCTAATTAAAAATGCTTCAAAAAGAGTTCCCCCAAAATATACTTCAATATTAGCATCTCTAAATAATTTAATTTTTTCTTTAAGATTTTCAGCTAAATATGATGTTGTCCAACCAAATTTTATAAAATCAATATATTTTCCACTGGATTCGATTAAATCTTTACATTGTCTGATACTTGAGCCCTTATCCATAACCATCGTAATACCACTATCCCTTGGTTTAAGTTCTCTCTCTGGAATATTTTTTAAGTAATAATTCATAATTGATTATTTTTTTTAAATTGATTTATAACCCTTATTAAAGCAGACTGAGTTTCAAATTTTGGAATAAAATCAAATAAAACATCATGATTTTCAAAATTGATGGATAATGCACTTTCTAAAACATTTATTGCCTCCTTATACTTACCATCATCTAAAAGATAAACCACAAGCCTATAATAAAATAAAGATTCTCCAGGAGTTTCGGCAATTCCTTCATTAATAATTGATATTGCTTTCTTAATATCACCACTTTCATAATAAATAAAAGAAAAATCTAAACATGATTCTACATCCTCAGGATAAAGTTCCATTACTTTAGTATATACATCAATGCTCGATACTAAATTACCAACTTTAAATTCCGCATAAGCTAACGATTTCAAAAAATCAATATTATTATTATCAAATTTTTGAGCTTTCTTAAAGTAATAAATAGCTTCAAACCATTTATCCATAGAAGATAAACTTTTACCTAAACCATAGTATGAATCCTTATAAAACTGATCTATTTTTATTGATCTCTGATAAAAATTGATTGATATATTAAAATCTTTTAATAAATAATATACTCTTCCAAGATTATAATAAATATCAGGAGAAGGACCATTTAATTCTAATACCTTTTCAAAACATTTCTTTGCTAAGTCAAATTTTTCTAAGTTATTATAACTATTTCCAAGACTCATAAAGGCTGCTGAATATTCATCATCTATTGCTATAGCATACTCAAAAGCTTCAGCAGCCTTAGAATATTTTTTTAATTTATTATAAATATTACCAAGATTAAACCAAGCAAATTCTGAATAAGGATCTTCATCTATAAATTTTTTATAATAATGAATGCTATTTTTTAATTCACCAGTAAGGTTTAAACAATAAGCTAAATCATACAACGCATTTTCATGATTTATATTTATATCAATGGCTTTCTTAAAATTTTCCGTAGCATGATTAAATTTACCACTTGCCTGATATGCCAATCCCACTTGATAAAAAATTTCATCTTTATTCTCTGAAATATCTAGAGCTTTATTAAAAGTTTCGATAGCATCATCATAATATCCTAATATAATTTTCACTTGACCAGTTAAAATAAAAATGTTTTCATCTTTAGGATTAAGTGAATGAGCCTTATCTAAAGATATAAGTGCTTTACTAAATTTTTGTAATACAATAAGAATATTTGCTTTTTGAATTAGTAAATCCGAAGAAAATTTATGTTGAGAAAGAGCAATTTCAATTACTTTAAGCCCTAATTTAAATTTATGATTATCAATATACCATTTTACAATTCTTTCATAATATTCAGAATCATAATAAAAATCAATATTATTTTTAACTTGTAATTCAAATTCTAAAACAAGTTTTTGAAATTCTTCCTGTCTTTTCTTAAACTCTTCTGCCATCTTAAAACTTAATTCTAATTAGAAATATAAAGCTACAAATTATATTGTTTATTTATATTTTTTTTGGTTAATGAAATATAATTTTGTTTTATATAGCCCTGTAGTTCAATGGATAGAATAGAAGTTTCCTAAACTTTAGATGCAAGTTCGATTCTTGTCGGGGCTACAAAACTAAAATTATGAAATTTTTTATCATTATTGTTTTTTCTTTTTATTCCTCAGGAGATTATTTAAAAAAAGGAATTAATAAATACAAAAAAGGGAAATATAAAAAAACTATTACATTTTTATTAAAACATAAAAAAATTATAAAAACAGAAGATTATTACTTCTATATAGGCAACTCATATTCCTTAATAAATAATAATATTAATGCTATAACTTATTATGATTCAGCAATTATTTTAAATTTAAAAAATGATAGAAATTTTTCAGAAAGAGGATTATCATACTTTCTTTTAGGCAAAAATAAAAAAGCATTAGAAGATTTCAATAAAGCCATTAATATAAATCCAACAAATTCAAAATATTATGTTAACAGAGGAACTATTAATTATGATCTAGAAAATTATGAGCAGGCTTGTCTTGATTGGAATAAATCCATTTTACTAGATAAAAAAAATATTAATTTAAAAATGATAGAAACAAACTGTAATTAATCTTTCTTTTTAAAATCCCCTCTTTTAATTGCCTTTATAAATTTTACCCATGCAAAAGGATTCAATAAAGGATTTGATGGTAATTGATATTTTTGAGAAGTTGACAACATTTGTTGGTCCATAAAATACTTATAATTCATATTAGCACTCATAGGTTGATTTGCATACATTTTTCTTAACATATCCTTATTTAAGGATTTATCAAGATTTTCTAAATCTTTTCTATTAGGTAATTCTATTGCTAAAACTGCTTTTTTAAATAAATCCTCAGTTGGATAAGGAAAAATTTCAAGTTCTGGTAAAATTGTTGTATCTGGTTTTAATTCTATAATTAAAGTTACCGATTCACCTTTATCACCAGGCATAATAAAATTTTGCTTTTGATAACCTACAGCACTTACAATAATACTATCTGAAGCAAGTACAGGCATTGCAAAATAGCCATATGGATTTGAAGTTGTTCCTCTACCCGCTGCTGGAACATATATATGAACTCCTCCTACTCCAGAAATACTATCTTCACCTACTACCACTCCAGATAATTGAATAATTTTATTTTGACCCTGTGAAAATAAATCATGAGAGTAAAATGAAATATTAATTAATAAAAAAATTATTAGAAAGCTATTTCTTACCATCATATATAAAATGTTACTAATTTTAAATATCATGCAAAATTAATTAATAAAAATGTTCTTTACACAAACATAAAATTGTTATAACAAGATTTAACAAATAAATATTTAAAACTACAAACTCATGAATAAAGAAATTTTTAAAATATCAATACCTATTAATGAACCTATTTTAAATTATTCTCCTGGATCAAAAGAAAAAAAAGAGCTAAAAAAAGTATTAAATGATTTTAAAAGTAAAGAAGTAGATATTCCAATGTATATAAATGGTAAAGAGATAAGAACTGATAATAAAATTAGAATATCACCTCCCCATAATCATAATCATACCTTAGGCTGTTATAATCATGGAGATACCTCTCACGTTCATTTAGCAATTAAAGCTGCTATGAGTGCTAAAAAAAGTTGGAATGCACTAGGTGCTGTTAAAAGAGCAAAAATTTTTCTTAAAGCTGCTGATTTAATTGCTGGTCCATATAGAGCTAAAATTAATGCTACAACAATGCTTGGACAATCAAAAAATATATTTCAAGCAGAAGTCGATGCAGCTTGTGAGCTGATTGATTTTTTAAGATTTAATCCATATTATATGAGTAAAATAAATGAAGAGCAACCTCTATCTCCTGAAGGAATGAAAAACTCTTTAGACTATAGACCATTAGAAGGATTTGTTTTTGCTCTTAGTCCTTTTAATTTTACTTCTATTGCTGGAAATTTATGCTCTAGTGTTGCATTAATGGGCAATACAGTTGTCTGGAAAGCATCTCGAACACAAATTTATTCTGCTGATATTATAATGAAAGTTTTTAAAGAAGCAGGTTTACCTAATGGTGTCATAAACCTCATTCATACAGATGGTAAAACAGCTGGAGATATTATATTTAAACATCCAGACTTTGGTGGTATTCATTTTACAGGAAGTACAAATGTTTTTCAAAATTTTTGGAAAGAAATAGGTGACAATATTAGTAATTATAAGTCTTATCCGAGAATTGTAGGAGAGACAGGTGGAAAAGACTTTATTATTGCACATGAATCTGCTGATTTTCTCGCAATTTCAACGGCAATCATTAGAGGAGGATTTGAATTTCAAGGACAAAAATGTAGTGCGCCATCTAGAGTATATATACCTAATAATTTATGGGAACCTATTAAAGAAAATCTATTAAATGAACTTTCAACTATAAAAATGGGTGATCCAGAAGATTTCACAAATTTTGTAAATGCAGTAATCGATGAAAAAGCTTTTGATAATATAACTTCATACATTGATTTTGCTAAGAAAGATAATGATCATGAACTTTTAATAGGAGGGAATTATGACAAATCTGACGGATATTATATTGAACCGACAATATTTTTATCTTCGAATCCAAAAAGTAAACTAATGTGTGAAGAAATTTTTGGCCCTATAGTTACCATTCATATTTACGATAAAGAAAAATATGAAGAAACACTTGATTTGGTTAATAACACATCTCCTTATGCACTAACAGGAGCCGTTTTCGCCAAAGAAAAAGATGCAATAAATTTAGCTAATAAAAAATTAGAATATGCTGCTGGAAATTTTTATATAAATGATAAACCTACTGGTGCAGTTGTTGGTCAGCAACCATTTGGAGGAAGTAGAGCATCCGGAACCAATGATAAAGCAGGTTCTTATCTAAATCTATTAAGATGGGTATCACCAAGAACAACAAAAGAGGTATTTGAAAGTCCAACTAACTATAGGTATCCTTTTATGAATGAGAAATAATTTAATTAGTAACAGGAATTAGTTTTTTCTCATAAAAAGAAAAATAAAGTACAATAGTAGATGAACTTGCAAAATAAATTTGCAATAGTGTTATTGCATAATCTGAATAGGTACTTATAAAAAACCAGTCCCCATAAAAAATTATTAATACAAAACCGAACAAAGATTTTCCTATTTCAAAAATCCATGCATAGGAATCCTGATCCATAAGACTAGTTAAACCATAAATAGAAACATATAAAAAAACAGCATATTGAATACCCTCAACAAAACTAATTCTGTGAAGGTTATTTATAAAATACATCATAAAACAAAAAACCAATGTATATTGTATCCAAGACCAAATCTGTAATTTCAAGGATAAATTAGGATAATATTTTTCATAATCATTTGATGAATCTATAGAAACTATAGGAAACTCATTTTCTACATCTTTTGGTCTCCATCCCGTAGGCATAAACCATATTCTCAATTTATCATACCAATTATTTGTTTTCCAAGCATCTTTAATTAATACCATTAAATGGGTAAAATTTATAAAAATTGGATTCCAAGATCTAACTGGTCTTTTAACACCATAAACTGGAGGCACTTCATTTAACTCTTTTTGAAAAGTACCAAATAGCTTATCCCAAAAAATAAATATTTGAGAAAGATTTTTATCTAAATACTCTTTATTAATAGCATGATGAACTCTATGATGAGATGGAGTTACTAAAATATATTCTAAAAAACCAAGCTTTCCAATAAGTCTAGTATGATACCAATACTGAGCAAAAAGATGTAGAGGAGCTAAAAACGTAATTACTTCTGCTGGTACTCCTACAATAGCTGTGGGAATTAAAAAAACAAATGTTAAAGAAAAAAAATTAGAAATTGACTGCCTTAAAGCACATGCTAAATTAAATTCTTCACTACTATGATGAACAATATGATGATTCCAAAAATAATTAATACTATGATTAATTCTATGAACCCAATACCCTGCAAAATCTATACCTATAAAAGCAACGACATAGGTAATCCAAGTAGTCTTAATAGTAAATAAAGCAAAATTATCCACCATGAAACTATATGATACTATTATAATCGTTAATCCTAGAACATCCCTAATAACGTTAGTCAAACCAGAGCAAAGGCTTGAAAGAGTATCCATACTCCTAATAACAAATGATTTATTAATAATATTAGCATAAAATATTTCCAATAAAATTAGAACTACAAATATTGGAATAATAATATTTAATGTTGTTATATAGTAAGTAGGCATCTAACAAATTTAATTTTTTTATTGAAAGAAATTAATCTTAAAAGCATCTAATGAATAAATATTTCGTTTTATTTTATTTCATTTTATTTAACTTCACGTGAATTATTAAAAATGAAGCATCTTATATTCATTTTATTTCTGTTTTTCATTATTAACAATCTTAATGGTCAAAATATATATGAACCATTACAAATACTGGATAATCAAATAACTTTGGATGGAGTTTTAAATAATGAAGAATGGAAAAATGCAACAGTAGTGCCACTAAATTATGAAACAAAACCTGGAAATAACATAAAGCCTATAGTAAAAACAACAGGCTATATATTATACTCAAAAAAATATATTTATATCGGATTCAGAGCAGAATCTAAAGAAGCTATTAGAGCTTCTATTCGTAAAAGAGATGAAGATGGATTTTGGAATGATGATGCAATAGGTATTAACTTAGATACGTATGGTGATGCTAGAAATAATATTTTTCTAGGATCAAATGCCTATGGCTCACAATATGATATTCGGATGTTAAATACGATTGAAGAAGAGAAAAGATATGATCCTGCTTTCGATACAGAATATGAGTCAACAGGAACCATAAGTGGAAATTCTTTTTTTGTAGAAATAAAAATTCCATTTTCTTCAATTCCTTTTCCAAATGGCAATAATCAAAAATGGAAATTTCATTTATTTAGAAAATATAAAGATTATATGATTCAGAGCTCAAAAAATGATAGAGATAATCCATGTGTCACTTGTCAGAATAAAGATGAAGTAATCTTTAAAAACATTAAAATAGAAAAAAAAATAGAGTTACTACCTTATATTTCGAGTAATATTTCTGGGACATCAGATTCAGGTGAAAAAAAATTAAACTATGAGAAACTAAAAGCAGATGTTGGTATTGGTATAAATGCAGAATTGTCAAAAAGCCTATCTCTAGAATTAACAATAAATCCAGATTTTTCACAGATAGAAGCTGATGTAACAAAAATTGATATTAATTCATCCTACACTCTTATTTATCCTGAAAAAAGACCATTCTTTAATAAAGGAACCGACATACTTAAGTTAAATTCTGAAGACTTGCAACCCTTCTATTCAAGATCTATTAATGATCCGATTTTTGCTGCAAAACTTCTTAATCAAGGTAAAAAATCAAGATTTTTCTTATTATCAGCGTTAGATAATAATTCACCTTACTTAATTGCTGGAAATGATCGTTCTTACTTTGGAGAAGGAGGAAAAAGTCTTGTCAATGTATTTAGATACCAAAGACTCTTTAAAAATGGATCAAAATTAGGAATGATTTCTACAAGTAGATATTATGAAGGAGGTGGTTATGGAAATTTATTTGGTTTTGATGGCCTATTTCAAATTACAAAAAATATCAGAGTTTACTTTGATTTAATAAAAAATTATAACTTAGAACCCAATACAAACTGGGTAGAATCAGAAGATAGTTTTGATGAATATTCGATTAAATTAGATGGTGAAAAATTTAATGGTTCTGCTATGTACTTGGGATTTCTAAGAAGTACAGAAAATTGGAGAACCTACTTAGGTTATAAATATATTGATCCTAAATATAGAGCTGATGTTGGATTTGTAGTAAAAAATGATAGAAAATGGTTAACATTTTATCAAGGATACGAAAAGTATAATGATAAAAATTTTGTAAAAAAGACTTCTTATGGAATAAAATCTGACATCCTACACAACTTCAACAATCAATTAGAAGTAGTTAGTATTGATGGAATATTTAAAGCTGAATTAAAAGGCAATACAAATCTAACTTACACGTATGATTTTGATGCATTTAAAAGATATTTAGATAATGAATTTAAATCTTATGGTACTAATAAAATATTTGTTAGAAGTAATCCTATTGAACTAATATCATTTCATTCTATGTTGAATTTTGGAAAAGATATTGCTTACAACGCAGATAACCCAAAAATTGGTAGAGAGGTAGTATTTTTTACTAACATAAGATTTCAGGTGAATAACAATTTTTCTATATCTAATTCAATTAATTTTTCTAGATTAAAAAATATTGAAAATAATGACTTTTACTTTAAAGGTTATATCTACAGATTAAATACTAAATATCAATTCAATAAATCTTTAGGAATTAGATTAACTTCAGAATTTAATAATTTTACTGACTCTTTCTATATTCAACCTCTCTTCGAATGGAATCCTAATCCATTCACTATATTTTATGTTGGTGGTAATCAAAACTTTTTAAATCATGATGATAGTTATTTTTTGAATAATTCTCAATTTTTTATAAAATTTCAATATCTAATTAGTTTATAAAAATAAAAAAGTATTTTTAAGAAAAATTATGAAAAATAAAAGAAGAGAATTTTTAAAAACAGCTGGATCTTCAGCGCTTTTTGCAAGTCTAGGATCATCTTTTTTTATAAGTTGTGGTGATGATGATGATTTACTTCCAA
>JAPYTU010000053.1:8238-9805 GCA_029940715.1 Cytophagales bacterium | reverse complement strand
TTTCTATTAAGAGCAAAATTTCGAAATCTTTGATAATCTTCACTTAAATTTCCCAAATGTGGAGGAATTTTTTCCTTATACAACAATATTTTATAAGCAGCTGTTCCATCATCAAGCCTTGTTTCTATAGGAACTGAAATTTGACCTATCTCCATAGTATCAATTGTGAAAAAAACCACTGGATCTAGTTCCTCAACAAGAACATTTTCGCTGCCCATAGCATCAGTAAAGTACCCACCAAAAGAAGAAGTAAATTTATCATCTGAATATAACCTAGCAAGATCTTCAAAAGAGATACTATCCACATTACTAGCTAAATCCGCTAAACTATCTAGATAATTTTTTGTTTGTGTAATGTCTTCTTCAGAAAATGTGGGTTGCAAAAGAATATGTCTTGAACTAAAAAGATTTCCTCTCTTTTCAATTAATTCTATAAGATGAAAACCAAATTTAGTTTCTACAGGCATAGAAACTTCTCCTGGTTTTAACTTTAAAGTCGCAGCCTCAAATTCAGGTTGAAATGAACCTCTCCCCGCAAATCCTAAATTTCCTCCATTTTGAGCGCTTCCAGGATCTTGACTATAAAGAGTAGCTAATATTTCAAAACTTTCTCCATTACCAATTCTATCTCGTATTTTCATAATTTCTTCGCGAATTTTTTCCTTTTGTTTTTTACCAATTTCAGGAATTTTCACAATCTGAGAAACTTTAACCTGAGTAGAAAAATAAGGAACACTATCTTTCGGAATATCAGCATAAAATTCTTTAACTTCTTCAGGACTAACACTAATATCTGTTAAAATCTCTTGACGCATTTTTCTAACAACAAGTTGTTCTTTTATATCATCAAACAATTCTTTTTTAAATTCAGCAATTGTTTTATTATAATATTTTTCAATTTCATCTTCCGATCCAATTTGATTAATAATTAAAGCCATTCTAGAATTAAGCTCCTGATTAACTTCTCCATCTTCAACAATTACAGAATCAATTTCTGCTTTTGCAACTAGTAACTTACTTGTAATTAAATCCTTAAAAACAGCACATTTCGTATTTCCTGAAATTCTTTCTCCCCTTGAAAGAATTTCCAAGTAAGTACTTTCAAGTTCTGACTTTAAAACAATATAGTCATCAACCCTCCCAATTATTTTATCTAAGACGAAACCATTAGAAACTTCTTGTGCATAAATCGAATTCTGAGATCCAATAAAAATAAATAAAAACAAAATTTTTATATTAAAAAATTTCATAATCAATTCCTATTTTAGAATTTACAAAAATACTATCCCGCAATTTATCAAATAATTTTTGTTTTCTTTTATTTAAAATAATAGCATTTATAACATTAGATTCAAATGATAATGGAGAAGTTTCTCCTATTAATTTTTTATCAAGAATTTTTAAAAAAAAATAATGATTTTCATCTACATTTTCTACATATGTATATCTCTTTAAAAATTGAGATTTATCATTTATCAAAAGCAATGGATTATTTAATATAATGTCATCAAGTTTAACCCAAATAGTATCTTCTAAAAATGATTTTTCCGCAAACTGAAAACAGTAT
>JAPYTU010000053.1:3916-8138 GCA_029940715.1 Cytophagales bacterium | reverse complement strand
ACAAACTTAGATTTCTGTAAAGTAGCAATATTATTTGCTCCAACATATCCCATTCCAGCTTTTAACCCTCCTGTTAATTGATAAAGAATTTCAGAAACTTCCCCTTTATATGGAACACGACCCACAATACCTTCAGGAACTAATTTTTTTGGATCATTTTCATTTTGTTGAAAATACCTATCTCTTGTTCCTGCCTCCATAGCTTCAACTGATCCCATACCTCTGTACGCTTTATATTTTCTCCCTTCATATAAAATTATATCACCAGGAGCTTCCTCTGTACCTGCAAATAATGATCCTATCATAATACTATGTGCTCCTGCCGCCAAACCTTTTACAACATCTCCTGAAAATCTTATTCCTCCATCAGCAATGACAGGAATTCCTGATCCCTTTATAGCTTTTGTTGATTCATAAATCGCTGACAATTGAGGCATTCCGACTCCTGCAATAATTCTAGTTGTACAAATACTCCCAGGACCAACACCAACCTTAATACCATCAACTCCAGCTTTTACCAATGCTTTTGCTGCATCCCCAGTTGCTATATTTCCAACAATAAGATCTATATCAAAAAAATTTTTGATTTTTTTTACTTGATCTATTACTGCTTTTGTATGTGCATGAGCAGTATCTATGACAATCACATCTACACTTGAAGCAATTAATCGTTCTAAACGTTCTTGATAATCATCAGTGACTCCAATTGCAGCGCCAACACGAAGCCGTCCTAAAGTATCTTTACATGCATCTGGCATAGATTTATTCTTCAGTATATCCTTATAAGTTATAAGTCCAACTAGTTTTCCTTCCTCAACAATAGGTAATTTCTCAACTTTATATTTTTTGAGAATTTTTTCAGCATCATTTAAGCTTATTCCTAACTTAGCTGTAACAAGTTTTTTTGTCATTATATCTTCTAATTTCATAGATTGATCTTTCTGAAATCTAAGATCCCTATTGGTAACAATTCCCATAAGATTATTAGAAGCATTAATAATCGGAATACCTCCAATTTTATTTTTTTTAACAATCATTTGTGCGTCTCCAACTGTTGACTGAGAATCTAAAGTTATGGGGTCCTTTATCATTCCACTCTGTGATCTTTTTACTTGTCTAATTTGTTCTGCTTGATTTCTAATGGTCATATTTTTATGAATAATACCAATTCCTCCTTTTAATGCAATTGCTATTGCAAGTTTATGTTCTGTGACTGTATCCATAGAGGCAGAAACAAAAGGAATATTTAATTTTATATTTTTTGTAAGTAAGGTAGATACATTAGTATCACCAGGAAATATCTCAGAATAAGCAGGAACCAACAACACATCATCATAAGTGAGTGCTTCAAGTTGAAATATATTATTTTTTGTCATAACAAATAAGAATTTTACCTATTTGCCATCCAAAACTAATACATTATACTTGAGTTAAAAAATTTTGATATATACTTAACAAATAAAAACAAGGTAAAATGATAGAATACATAGCCGTTATTTTTGGCATTTTAAGTGTATGGTATGCTCAAAAGAATAAAATTCTAGTTTTTCCTACTGGAATAATTAGTGTTTTAATTTATGTGTATTTAACATATGAAAATAAACTATACGCTGATACAGGAATAAATATTTATTACTTTATTATGAGTATTTATGGTTGGATTTTATGGACCACTAAAAATAAAAAAATAAAAAAAGAAATTTCTTTCAGTTCAAAACAAGAAAATCTTATATCAGCATCTTTATGTATATTCTTTTTTTTAATAATACAATATGCATTAAACAAAACCGACAGTGATGTAGTGTTTCTAGATAGCATAACTACAGCATTAAGTTTAACTGGAATGCTGCTACTTGCAAGAAGAAAATTAGAAAATTGGATTTATTGGATAATAGCGGATATAATTTATATTCCCTTATATATGTATAAAGAACTTTATCCAACAAGTCTTCAGTTTTTTATTTTTTTAATTTTAGCAATACTAGGTTATAGAAATTGGAAAAAAGAAATAAAAAAATGAAAAAAATATCTATAGTTGGACCAGAATCATCAGGAAAAACCACATTGGCTATTTTTTTATCAAAAATATTAAAAGGCATATATGTAAATGAATATGCTAGGGATTATCTTAATAAACATAAAACCTACACTATAAATGATCTAGATATTTTTGCATTCAAACAAAACCAAAGCATTAACAACGCAAGCAAAACAAAAAATAATTTTTTATTTGCTGATACATCAGTTATTGTCATTGAAATATGGAGTATGTTAAAATATAAAAAACTCAGTAAATCAATCAAAAAATTATCAGAGAAAGAAAATTTTGATTGTTACTTATTATGTAAACCTGATATTCCATGGAAATGGGACAAGCAAAGAGAAAATCCAAATGATAGAATTAAAATTTATAATGCTTACAAAAATTTATTATCAACAAGAAATTATAATTATACTGTAATAGACGGAAAACTTAATCAAAGAATAAAATCATCTCTAAATTTTATAATATAAATTTTATAATATAATTTCACTTGTAATTGGGGTACCTAAAATGTCAAGACTGAGATCACACTCAAAAAACTGATCCAGGTAATGCTGGTGTAGTATGACATAAACAGTTATTTTTTGTTCATCTCAAAATATTAAATCTTACATGGATGAAGGTATTACTTTGTTTTCTACTTATAAATTTGACTGCAAATGCACAACATAATTTTAAAGGTAGAGTGCTTGATAAGAATGGATTAAAAATACAGGGAGCAAATATCAAAGATGATGATAATAACATAACATACACAGACAATAACGGAGATTTTTATATTTTTTCCAAAAAAAATATTATCAATATAGAAATTACACATGTTGGTTATTTAAAAAAATTTGATACCATTAATATATCAGAAACCAAAGAAAAAATTTTTATAATAAAAGATGGAATTCTCTTAAAAGATCAAATAAAAGTTTTATCAACAAGAGCAAAAGATGATAGTCCGTATGCTTATGAAAATCTAACATTATATGAATTAAATAAAAATAATACAGGAAAAGATATCCCATATTTATTAGATTTTACCCCATCCGTTACTATAACATCTGATGCTGGTGGTGGAATTGGGTACACTGGAATAAGAATAAGGGGAAGTGATGCAAATAGAATTAATGTTACAATTAATGGTATTCCATACAATGACGCCGAGTCCCATGGTGTTTTTTGGGTAGACTTACCAGATATCGCTTCGTCAACCAATACCATTCAAATTCAGAGAGGAGTAGGATCTTCAACAAATGGCGGAGGTGCATTTGGAGGAACTATAAGTATAAAAACAGGAACTCCATCAGAAAAAGCATACGTAGATTATGGAACATCAATGGGTTCATTCAATACATTTAAAAATACATTAAATCTTAATTCCGGGATAATAAAACAACATTGGAACTTTGCTTTAAGATTATCAAAAATAACATCTGATGGATATGTTGATAGAGCATTCAGTAACTTAGGGTCATACTATGCGTCAGCGACATATTTCACAAAAAAATCATCCTTTCAGCTTATAAATTTTTCCGGAAAAGAAAAAACTTATCAATCTTGGTGGGGAACTCCTGAGTCCAGAGTATTTAATGATCTAAATGGAATGCAAAAAGTAATTGTTAACAATGATTTTGATGAAGAACAAAAAAATAATTTATTAAGCTCTGGGAGAACATATAACTATTACACTTACAAAAACGAAATTGATGATTATAAACAAGATCATTATCAATTCCATTTTAATCATGATATTTCAAATTCTTCAAATTTACATTTTGCACTTCATTACACTTATGGAAGAGGCTTTTATGAGCAATTTAGAAAAAACGAGCCTTTATCTAATTATTTTAATGATTATGAAAATGTTTATACAAATTTAGTTCGAAGAAGATGGTTAAATAATGATTTTTTTGGATTCACATATTCTTATTTTAAACGAACAACAAAAACAGAATTGACTATTGGTGGAGCATATAATATATACAAAGGTAATCATTTCGGAAAAATTATATCAACTAATATTCCAAATATGGTACTTAAAAATCCATACTATCTTTCAAGATCTGATAAAAAAGACGCAAATATTTTTATTAAATACAATTGGAGCATAAACTATAAATTAAAATTATTTGCTGATATGCAAATAAGAAATTATTCCCATAACAGCGATGGTTCAGATAACGATAG
>JAPYTU010000053.1:0-3816 GCA_029940715.1 Cytophagales bacterium | reverse complement strand
CTGATATGCAAATAAGAAATTATTCCCATAACAGCGATGGTTCAGATAACGATAGATCAATAATTAATTTTGATTCCAAAAACACTTTTTTTAATCCTAAAATAGGATTTAATTTAAAATTAAATCCTAAATCAAACATTTATAGTTCCGTTTCAGTTGCAAATAGAGAACCCATTAGAATTGATTTTTTAGATTCCTACGAAAAACCAAAACATGAAACTTTATATGATTTCGAGTTTGGATATAATATTAATTATAACCTTGGTTTTTTTAAAACAAATCTTTACTGGATGGAATATAAAAATCAACTCATTACAACAGGTGAATTAAATGACATAGGTGGCTACATAAGAACAAACGCAAAAAAAAGCAGAAGAGTTGGTGTTGAAATTTCAAATAGAATTAGTATAAAAAAATTTAATATTTCATCTTCTCTCACACTATCAAAAAACTTTGTGTATAACTTTAATGAAATCCTCTATGACTACGGTAGTGCTTTTGATCAATACAACATAATAAAAAACACATATTTAAAATCAAATATTGCATTTTCTCCAGAAATTATTGGTTATAATAAAATTGAATATAAAACATTAAAGAACGTTACAATGTCATTTAAAACAAAATATGTAGGAAAACAATACCTAGACAATACCTCAAATATAAATCGATCTATAAATTCATATTTAATTAATTCATTTGATGTTGAGGCAAGATTAAATGCTAAGGGTTTTAAAAAATTATTTATAAAATTTTCATTAAATAATATGTTTAATAAAATGTACTCAAGCAATGGATATACTTTTGGGTACTATGCCGGTACAGATTATGAAGTAAGAGAAAATTATCTTTATCCTCAAGCTGGAAGAAATTATATATTTAGTTTAAATATCAAAATTTAAATATTCAAAAATTAATAATTAAAAATCGAAATTTTCTATTTAGATCTTTAACAAAAGAATATGATAAGTTGGCATCACGAACATATTTAAACAAATCAGAATAATACTTGTCATTAATTTCAAAGTAAATTTTTCCATTATTATTAATATACTTTTTAGAAAAATTAATAATTACTTTATAAAAGTATATAGGATCATCATTTACAAATAATGCTAATTTAGGCTCAAATTTTTTAACATTATCATCCACACAATCAATGTCTTCAATTGATATATATGGGGGATTACTTATAATTAAATCAAATTTTATATCTGGCTTATACTCCTCTATTTTCTTTTCAAGAAAAGTAACATTAGTTCCAACATTAATATTATTGTTTTTTGCAATAATTATAGCTTTTTCTGAAGCATCTATACCTATAACTTTTGATTTTATATTATTATCTAAAGTGATTGCAATACACCCTGAACCAGAGCCTATATCAAGTATGCTTTTTATTTTATCTGTGGATTCATTTTTAATGATCATATCTACTAATTCTTCAGTTTCTGGCCTTGGAATAAGCACATCGTGATTAACATAAAATAAATTATTATAAAAAAATTCTTTGTTTAAAACATGCTGAATGGGAATACCTTGTGATATTTTGTTTAAATCAGAAACAACCTCTTTCTCTATAGATTTATTCCATGAAATAAATTTATCAATTAGAAGATCAGTATTTGAAGCATTAAATTTTAGATATAAATATTTTTGAATTATGTTTATAGCTTCTTGTTTAGAATAATTTTTGAAAAGATCAAGTAATTTTTTATAAAGTTTTTGTAAACTTATTTTAGACATTACTCAAAAATAAATGAATTATCAACATAAAAAATATATTAACAGAGCATTTTATCTTGCCCAAAAAGGAATGGGTTCTGTAGCACCAAATCCTATGGTAGGGTGTGTGATTGTTAAAAACGAAAATATTATAGGTGAAGGATATCATAAAAAATTTGGAAAACCCCATGCTGAAATAAATGCAATAAAAAGTGTTAAAAACAAAAAAACAATAGAAGGAAGTTCGATTTATATTACACTTGAACCATGTAGCCACTATGGAAAGACACCACCTTGTGTAGATGAGATAATTAATTATAAACCAAAAGAAGTTATTATTTCAAATAAAGATCCAAACCCAAAAATTAATGGGAAAGGAATAAAAAAGTTAAAAGAAAATAATATAAATGTAATTGAAGGAATAAACGATGTTATAGGAAAAGAATTAAATAAAAGATTTTTTTTAAATCAAAAATACAAAATGCCATATATTATTCTAAAATGGGCAGAAACAAAAGATGGTTTTATTGCCAAGACAAATGGAGAATCAAAATGGATTTCAAATGATGTATCAAGAACTTTAGTTCACAAATGGAGATCTGAAGAATCTGGAATATTAATAGGTGTGCAAACCGCCATTAAAGATAATCCAAAATTAACTGTTAGAAGGTGGAAAGGTAAAAACCCAATTAGAATAATTGTTGACCCAAATAATAGATTACACAATACAGCAAAAGTATTGAAAGAGAAACCTATTACTTTAATTTATAATACAACAACCACAAAAAAGAAGAAAAGTAATTTTTTTATTAAAATAAATCCATTTTCTATTCATAACATTATACAAGACGTTTATAAAAAAGGAATAAGTAGTATAATGGTAGAGGGGGGAACAAAAACTATAAATTATTTTATAAATTCAAATTTATGGCATGAAGCACGTATTTTTGTTTCTAATAAAAAATTTAAAAAAGGTGTTATTGCTCCTAATCTAAATTTTGAAAATGCTAATAAAGAAGATATAAATGGTGATGAATTACACATAACAAATAATAATGCATAATTTGAAAAAACTAAATCTTGACTCATTAGAATTAAATTATAAAACAGTAGTAACTCAGATTAATCATCTAATAGAAGAAGAAAATGATATTACTGCCATACTATCAAACGTTTCCTCTGCATTAAAAGAGACTTTTAATTTTTTGTGGGTTGGATTCTATCTTATAAAAAATGAAGAGTTAGTATTAGGTCCTTTTCAGGGTCCAGTTGCGTGTTTTAGAATTAAAAAAAACGAGGGAGTTTGTGGATGTTGTTGGAAAGAAAAAAAAACAATTATTGTTCCTAATGTAGACAAATTTCCAGGACATATAGCATGTAGTTCTCTATCTAAGTCTGAAATAGTTGTTCCTATTTTTAAAAAGAATGATGTATTTGCTGTTTTAGATGTTGACAGCAAATTGCTCAATCAATTTAATGTTATAGACAAAACATATCTTGAAAAAATTGTTAGGTTAATTGAAAAAAAATTAACTTAAGCAACCAATTTCAGTAACACCACCAACTGTTTTATCTCCTTTTTTTACTGTTACATTAAAATTTAAAGGAAGATAAATATCAGCCCTAGATCCAAATTTAATAAACCCCAATTCTTCAGATTGCTTTACTTGATCTTTAACTTTTGTGTAGTTAACAATTCTTCTGGCAACCATCCCAGCAATTTGCCTAACTAATAAAGTAATTTTATTGTTTTCAATTACAGTTGTTGTTCTCTCATTTAATATGCTTGATTTTGGATGCCATGCAACCAAATATTTTCCTTTATGATATTGGTAATACTTTACAGTTCCAGAAATAGGATGTCTATTAATATGAACATCAAACGGTGACATAAAAATAGATATAAGTAATTTTTTTTCTCCAAAATATTCATTTTCATAAGCTTCTTCAATATTAACAACTTTACCATTCGCTGGAGATATAACTTTACTGTTATCGATTGTTTTTTTGATTTTAGGATTTCTAAAAAATTGAAGAAAAAAAAGAAATATAAAAACAGATACTAATAAAATAATATTTAGATAGAATCCA
>JAPYTU010000052.1 GCA_029940715.1 Cytophagales bacterium | reverse complement strand
ATCCTAATCCATCGACAGTATTTTATATAGGTGGAAATACTAATATTAATCATTTAAAAGAATCTGAAGATAGTTGGTTGACTGATAACTCACAATTATTTTTAAAATTGCAATATTTGTTTAAAATAAATTAATTACTTGAGCACACAGAATTTTGATATACAGATAAGAAAAGGGCTACTAGAATTTTGTGTAATACAAATTGTTTTTAGAGGAGAAGTGTATACCTCGGATATTCTTGAGGAATTAAAAAAATCAAAAATAATTGTAGTTGAGGGGACTCTTTATCCATTACTTAATAGATTGAAAACATTAGGTTTTGTTAAGTATAAATGGAAAGAATCTAAGCATGGACCTCCTAGAAAATATTATTCTCTTACTGACTCTGGGAAAAAATATATGAAGGAATTACTTCAATCTTGGAAAGAAATTGATGCTGCTGTGAAAAAAATAATTAAATTAAAATAAGTAATGAATAAAACAATTAATATAAATATAGCTGGAACAGTTTTTAACGTAGATGAAGACGCGTATGACTTATTAAATAAATACTTAAAATCGATTAAATTATATTTTTCCAAAATAGATAAGGATGGTGAAATAATTTCTGACATCGAATCAAGGATAGCAGAAAATTTTCTTTCAAAACTTTCTGATAAAAACAACTCAATCTCACTTTTAGATGTACAGAATATTATAAAAATAATGGGCACATTAGATGATTTTAAAGAAATTTATGATGATGAAAATAAGAAAGAAGAGACTTTTTCTTCAAATGGTAAAGATTCTAAAAAATTATATAGAAATATTAGTGATAAAGTAATTGCCGGGGTCGCTTCAGGGATTAGTAATTACTTTAGGGTTGATCCAATAATTTTTAGAATTATATTTTTAGCGTTAATCTTTGCTGGTGGCTTTGGGTTGATAGCGTATATAATTTGTTGGATTGGCATCCCAGCTAAAGATGGCTCTGAACATTGGATAGATAAAAGATTTTATAGAGATAAAGATGATAAAGTGATTGGTGGAATTGCGATGGGAATTGCAAATTATTTTGGTGTGGATGTATCTATTATAAGAATATTATTTCTTATAAGTATATTTTTTGGTGGAATTGGTCTTATAGTTTACTTCATTTTGTGGTTTATTACACCTGAAGCAAAGACAGTGGGTGAAAAAATGAGCATGACGGGACATTCTCTTACTCTCGAAAATATAGAAAAATTTATTAAGAAAAAGATTAATCCAGAGAATAAAAAAGAAAATATTCTCATGAAAATTATCTTATTTCCCTTTAGGTTAATTAGACCAATACTAAAATGAATAAAACAATTAATATAAATATAGCTGGAACAGTTTTTAACGTAGATGAAGACGCGTATGACTTATTAAATAAATACTTAAAATCGATTAAATTATATTTTTCCAAAATAGATAAGGATGGTGAAATAATTTCTGACATCGAATCAAGGATAGCAGAAAATTTTCTTTCAAAACTTTCTGATAAAAACAACTCAATCTCACTTTTAGATGTACAGAATATTATAAAAATAATGGGCACATTAGATGATTTTAAAGAAATTTATGATGATGAAAATAAGAAAGAAGAGACTTTTTCTTCAAATGGTAAAGATTCTAAAAAATTATATAGAAATATTAGTGATAAAGTAATTGCCGGGGTCGCTTCAGGGATTAGTAATTACTTTAGGGTTGATCCAATAATTTTTAGAATTATATTTTTAGCGTTAATCTTTGCTGGTGGCTTTGGGTTGATAGCGTATATAATTTGTTGGATTGGCATCCCAGCTAAAGATGGCTCTGAACATTGGATAGATAAAAGATTTTATAGAGATAAAGATGATAAAGTGATTGGTGGAATTGCGATGGGAATTGCAAATTATTTTGGTGTGGATGTATCTATTATAAGAATATTATTTCTTATAAGTATATTTTTTGGTGGAATTGGTCTTATAGTTTACTTCATTTTGTGGTTTATTACACCTGAAGCAAAGACAGTGGGTGAAAAAATGAGCATGACGGGACATTCTCTTACTCTCGAAAATATAGAAAAATTTATTAAGAAAAAGATTAATCCAGAGAATAAAAAAGAAAATATTCTCATGAAAATTATCTTATTTCCCTTTAGGTTAATTGGACCAATACTAAATGCTGTTATAAAACTTATAGTGCCTATAATAAGGATTTTACTAAGCATTGTTCTTTTTGGAATTTCTATAGCGATAATAGTATTGACTGTATTTTTTGCTTTGAGTCAACTAGAAATAATTGATCATATACCTGTACATATAACAAACTCAGATATAGATTTTTATATGTTAGACGGAATAAATCTTGCAGTTATTTTTGATGAAATCCCATTTGCTATTATATGCGGTATTTACTTAAACTTATTTTTAACTTTAACACTAATTATTATGATGATTACAAAATTTTTATTTAATAGACAACTAACTAAACTACCAACATCTATAACTATATTTTTTGTTTGGTTATTTACCACTTTATTTAATGTGATTGCAATTCCCGTTATGGCCGAAAGATGGCATGATGATGGTCTCATTGATGAGTGGATAGAAACAGGAATAATTGAAGATCACAACAGTAAAGTTCAGACTTATACTAAAATCTTTGATATAAAGGATTTTGAAGGTGTAAAAATTAGGATACCAGCAAATGTTGTAATAAAAGAATCTGATAAATTCTCGGTTACGATAGATGCTACTGAAAGAGAATTTAAACATTTGGTGGTAGAAACATCTCAAGAAGGTGATGTATTAAAAATTTATTCTGAGAATACTAGATGGAGATTGAAAGACTGGAAGAATAGTGATAAAACTTCAATAGTGATAGAGCTACCTAGCATAAATACTCTTGAAACTTCCTCAGCTAGCAATACAGATATTGAATTCTCCAGTATAGAAGAATTAACACTTGTTTTAAGGGGCGCTTCTGATATAAATATAAATTCTGATATTTCTGAGTTAAATGCTAATTTATCAGGAGCTTCAGATCTTGATATTAATGGTAATGTTGTAGATTCAAATTTCAAAATATCAGGTGCATCGCGTGCAGATATTGATGGAAAAGGAGAAAGTTTGGTAATTAGGATTAGTAGTGCATCAAAATTTGATGGAAGAGAATTTACTGTGAATGCAATTTCATTAATTGCCTCTGGAGCATCAACTTCTCACATTTATTCTGTAGATAGAATTAGTGTAGATGCTTCTTCTGCAAGCAAAGTCTATCATTATGGAACAGGTAGTATTGATGATTTTGATTTATCATCTGCTGCTTCATTTAAAACAGTACATAAAAAATTACATAAACTTCAAGAAAAAAATTAAATTAAGTTTAACTAAATAATAATTATATGGATTCAAAAAATAATAACTGGAAATCAATATTTCTTTTCTCAACTATTTTTTTTGTGCTAGGATATCTAGTAGGAAATAGTTTTAAAGGACATAAACCTATGGGTGGTGTTTTTTTAAGTGATGATATTAAGGGAATGGATCATATGGGAAATATTTTAAAGGGTGATGGAAAAAATGAACACTTTATCATAAAAGAGTTTAAAGGTGAGGATGGTACAATAGACATTGATATCACCAGCAGTTCCACTGCGTTTGATAGTGAAATGGATATTGACAAGATTATTAAAGAAGCTGAAGGAGATCCAAATATGGCTATTACAATTGATAGCAGTTTTTCTAATGGTAAAAAGATGATAAAAGTTAAAGTAAGAAAAGGATTACTTCATGAAGAACACAATAAACTAAAAAATTAAAAATTATAATAATATGAAAATATATTTACTAATACTTACCATAAGTTTTTCATTTATAAAGGGATTTTCTAATCCAAAGACTATAAATGAAGTAGAGACTAATAAAGTTTTTGTATCTAAAGAGAGAGCAATAACTCAAGTTCAATCTGTTGATGAAATTATTAATAACTATTTTGAGAATACAGGTGGCTTAGAAAATTGGGAAAAAATTGAAGGATTTAAAATGAGCGCGAAAATTAATCAACAAGGGATGGAAATTCCTATAGAAATAACTCAACTATTAGGTGGAAAGATGATGACCAAAATAAATTTCCAAGGTAAAGAAATAAAACAAGGAGTTTTTGATGGTGAAGTATTATGGAGTGTTAATTTTATGTCACAAAAAGCTGAAAAAAAAGATAAAGAAGCTACTGACATGGTAAAAAATGAAATTGGAGATTTTCCATCTCCATTTTTAAATTATAAAGAAAAAGGCTATAAGGTTGAATTAATGGGTAATGAATCTGTTGATGGTGTAGAAACCTATAAAGTTAAGTTAATAAAGAAGCCGAATATAATTGAAGGTAAAGAAGTACAGAATATTGCATATTATTTTTTTGATAGCGAAAATTTTGTTCCTTTACAAGTTCACCAAGAAATAGTAATTGGTCCAGGTAAAGGGATGGTTTCAGAAATAAAATTTAGTGATTATGATGAAGTTGGTGGAATATATTTTCCATTTTCTATGATTCAGGGAGTCAAAGGGCAACCTGGACAACAAATATCATTTGATAATATTGAAATTAATCCAGTAATAGATGATAGCGAGTTCTCTTTTCCTGAGGAAAATCAAAACGAAAACTAATCTTTTTTTAAAATAATATACAATTATGAATAAATTAATTTTACTAATTATATCATCATTTTTGTGCTTTCAAATTAATGTAAAAGCGCAATCAAGTCAAAACATCAAATTAGAAAATTATTTTGGTGATTTAAGAGCAAGACATATTGGCCCTGCAGTAATGAGTGGCAGGATAAATGATCTGGAGATTCACCCATCAAATTCAAAAATAATTTATGCTGGTGCTGCTGGAGGAGGTGTATGGAAATCAAATGATGCAGGTACAACTTTTAATCCAATATTTGATAAATATTGTCAATCTATTGGAGCAATAGAAGTTGATCCTAATGATCCAGATAATACAGTATATGTTGGAACTGGTGAAACTTGGCCAAGAAATAGCGTAACTGTAGGAGATGGTTTGTATAAATCTATAGATGGAGGAAATTCATGGAATAAAATTGGCTTTGAAAATTCAGAAAGAATTGCAAATATTATAGTAAATCCTAAAAATTCTGATGAAATAATCGTTGGAGTTTTAGGAGCATTATGGTCTGATAGTAAAGAAAGAGGAGTATATAAATCTGATGATGGTGGAATTTCTTGGAATAAAATATTATATGTTAATGAATCAACTGGATGTGCTGATCTTGTAATTGATCCAAAGAATCCTAATATTATTTATGCGTCTATGTGGGAATTTAGAAGAACTGGATGGTCTTTTAATTCTGGTGGAGAAAATAGCGCACTATATAAATCAGAAGATGGAGGTAAAAATTGGAAAAAAATCCACAATGGATTTCCAGAAGGTAAGCTAGGTAGGCTAGCTATAGCTGTTGCTAATTCTAATCCCGAAGTATTATATACCGTTATTGAGGCAGAAAAAGATGAGCAAAAGGGATTATATAAAAGCATTGATGGTGGAGATACCTGGAAACAAATGAATAATGACTTTGGAATAACGGTTAGACCATTTTATTTTTCAAGAATATCTGTCGATCCAAAAGATGAAAATGTTATTGTAAAAGGAGGATTAAATGGCTCTATTTCAAGAGATGGGGGTGAAACTTTTAAGGATTTAGGGAACATGCACAGTGACATACATGATATAATATTTGACATAAATAATTCAGATATAATTTACACTGGTACTGATGGAGGAGTTTACAGATCTTGGAATGGCGGAAATACAATGGAAATTGTAGAAAATCTTCCATTATCACAATTTTATCATATAAGTGTAGACAACGAAACCCCATATAATGTTTATGGTGGATTGCAAGATAATGGGTCATGGTATGGACCATCTGCAGCACCAGGTGGAATAAAAGCAAAACATTGGAACACAGTAGGTCAAGGAGATGGTTTTAGAGTATTAAGGCATCCCACTAGAAATATTATTTATTCAGAAATGCAAGGTGCAGAAAGTGTTTGGAGATATGATGTAGATAATAAATTAGTTAAGACAATACAACCACTTCAAGAAAGTGGATTACCAGATTTTAGATTCAATTGGAATACTCCGATAACTGTGACTAATAATCAATCCAATAGAATTTATATTGGCAGTCAATTTTTACACAAATCAGAAGATATGGGCGATACTTGGGAAATTATTTCACCAGATTTAACTACAAATGATCCTAAAAAACAAAAACAAGAAGATTCTGGAGGATTGTCAGTTGACAACTCAGGAGCAGAAAATCATACTACTATTTTTACTATTGCAGAATCGTCTATTGATGAAAATATAATTTGGGTTGGAACAGATGATGGAAATGTTCAGGTAACAAATAATGGGGGTAAATCTTGGACTAATATAATTTCAAATATAAGTGGTGTACCAACAAATACGTGGGTTTATCATATCGAAGCTAGCTCTCATGATCCTAACACAGCTTATGTGGTTTTTGATGGACACACATCAGGTGACATGAAAGCTTATGCATACAAAACAACTGATCTAGGGAAAACATGGACAAATATTATTCCAAATAGTGATGTAAATGGATTTGTTAGAAACATTCAGGAAGATTACGTAGATCCTGATTTGCTTTTTTTAGGTTCTGAACTTGGTCTTTACGTTACTGTTAATGGTGGAAAATCTTGGTCTAAATTCATAAATAATATGCCATCTGTCGCTGTACACTTTATAGAACTTCAAAAACAGACAAATGATTTAGTTATGGGAACTCATGGAAGGGGAGTAATTATAATTGATGATATTTCTCCTCTTAGAGAAATTAATTCTAATGTTTTATCAAAAAAATTACACTTTTTTAAATCTGATGAATATAAAATGAAAGATCAAAGTGGTTTTTCTGGTTTTTTTGGTCTTGAAACACAATTTGTTGGGGAAAATCCATCAACTGCTTGTGATATTAAATATTTTCTTAGTAAAAGGCATATTTTTGGAAAAATGACATTTGAAATTCAAGACTTAGATGGTAATGTTATTTCAAAATTAGGGGCAGGTAAATCGAAGGGAATAAACATTGTAAAGTGGAATTACACTATTAAACAACCAAAAATTGCAAAGGGAAAAACATTTAGTTTTGGAGGCTTTACTTCTCCTAGAGTAGCTGCTGGGAGGTATAAAGCAGTTATTAAAAAAGGGAAAGATGTTTTTGAAAATGAATTTAATGTAATTTATGATGATGCTTCTGGTTTAAGCTCTGAGGATAGAAATTTACAGCATCAAACAATAATGAAATTATATAATATGACTCAAGAACTAGCTTATTTAGTTTACCAATTAGATGTTATTTTATTAGATGAAAATACTGATAGCAAAACAAAGTCTAAATTAAATGAGTTAAAAGAAACACTTGTAATTACAACTGGAGATAATTATGTAGGGGCTGCTAAACGACAACTCAGAGAAAAAATGGCTGATTTATATAGTAAAATTGCATCGGGTTATGACAGACCTTCTCATACGGAACTTGAAAATTTATATTTAGTTAAAGATATGTTTAAAACAGCTTTTAAGACTTTCGATAAATTAAAGAAAAAAGTGAAAGTTGAAGATCTAAATTTAAAGTCTTATGAAGATTTTATAAGTGGTTAATTTTTAACAAAAATTTGCAAAAAAAATTATGTAATTATTATATATAATGATAAAATTAAGTTTAACTAAATAATTGTAATATGGAATCAATAAATAAAAACTGGAAATCAATATTTCTTTTCTCAACTATATTTTTCATACTAGGATATCTAGTAGGAAATAGCTTTAAAGGACATAAATCTATGGGTGGATTTTTTATAGGTGATAATATTAAGGGAATGGATCATATGGGAAATGTTTTAAAGGGTGATGGAAAAAATGAACATGTCTTTATCAAGAAGTTTAAGAATGGAAATGGTACAATAGATATTAACATAGATAGTGAAATGGATATTGACAAGATGATTAAAGAAGCAGAAGGTGATCCAAATATGACCATTAAAATTGATAGTACTTTAAAGGATGGTAAGAAAGAAATTAGGGTAGAAGTTAGAAAAGAAATACATTCAGAGCATTAGAAGAAGACTTCCTTACATTGTAAGTGAAGGTATTATTTATATTTATCTCTTAGTAGGAATCTTAGTTATATCCTCACTTAGTTTTCTAACTAAGTTATTAGTAAAATAAAATATATATTTATGTAATAATATTTATTATAAATAATAAACCTAATAACCCAAAACCAAATAACCTATGAAGAATTTGATTAAAATTTATTGCTGTTTTTTAATATCTCTATTTATTCCATTGTTTTCTATAGCACAGAAAATAGATAATGATATGATCAAGGATATGCAGTTTAGACATATTGGCCCAATAGGTAATAGACTAACCTCAGTTGCAGGAGTTTCTAATGAACCTTTAATATATTATGTAGGGGCAGCTTCTGGTGGTGTGTGGAAAACTGTTGATGGGGGATTGAACTGGAAACCTATATTTGATGGTCAGGAAGTTCATTCTATAGGAGCAATAGCAGTTGCACCATCTGATCCGATGACTATTTATGTAGGAACGGGTGAGAGTTCAATACGATCTAATGTGTCAATTGGTAATGGTGTATATAAGTCTGAAGATGGTGGTGAAACATGGGAACATTTAGGTTTAAAAAATTCAGGAAGAATTAGTAGAATTGTTGTTCATCCAGACAATCCTAATCTTGTATATGTAGGTGCTTTAGGTCATGCTTATTCTCCGCAAAAAGAAAGAGGTGTGTATATGAGTGATAATGGGGGTGTTACATGGAAACACACTTTATATATAGATGATAATACTGGAATATCTGATATTGTTATGGATCCTAATAATTCAAGGATTTTATTTGCAGGTGCCTGGCAATTAAAACTTAAAACATGGATAAGGGTAAGTGGAGGTCCCGGAAGCGGTGTTTTTAAGTCTATTGATGGAGGATTATCATGGAATAGACTTAAAGACAATGGATTACCTAAAAAAGATGTTGGTAAAATAGCGCTGGCTATGACTCCAGCTTCACCTGATAGATTATATGCTCTCATTGAAACAGGAGATGGTATTCCTTATAATGGTAAAGAGACAGAGTCTGGAGAATTGTGGAGATCTGAAGATAACGGTAAAACTTTTAAGCTTATAAATTCTAATAGAGAATTAGGTGCTAGACAAGCTTACTACACTAGAACTACAGCTTCACCAGATAACGCTAATGAAGTTTATTTTATTAGTTACAGTTTTTTTTCTAGTATTGATGGCGGCGTCTCTTTGGAAAATCGTTCACAATTGTCTTCCCCTAACTGGGATCATCATGAAATGTGGATAGATCCTAATAATGGAGATAGGATGGCAGTGGCTGGTGATGGAGGAATTTCTATTTCTCAAAATAGAGGAAAATCGTGGTTAAGGACGTTTTTACCTATAGCTCAACTCTATCATGTTACTACTGATAATAATGTACCTTATAATGTTTTGACTAATAGGCAAGATGGACCATCGATGAAGGGACCAAGTAGGAGTAGGACAGGAAACTGGTTTGGTCCTGGAATGATACAGTCAGGTATGTGGAGAGCAGTTGGAGGTGGTGAGAGTGGTTTTGCAACTGCAGACCCTAAAAATCCAGATATTGTATGGTCTAGCGCATCAGGATATGGACCCCTTGGAGGAATTGTTACTAGATATGATGAGAAAACTAAGCAGTTTAGACAACTAGAGGTATGGCCAGAATTT
>JAPYTU010000003.1:40392-50419 GCA_029940715.1 Cytophagales bacterium | reverse complement strand
TTAATTGTAGTTATAGGATCAGATAGAGGATTGTGTGGAAGTTTTAATAGTAATCTTTATAAAGAATTTAATGCCTTTATTTCTGCTTCTTATAAAAATAAATCCATTACTGTTTTGCCAATAGGGAAAAAAACAAATGATTATTTTAAAAAAACAAATTTTTCTTTAATAGATGATTATTGGCAATCTTTAGGGGATTTTAATTATGAAAAAGCTTCTCATATAACTGATGTTATATTAAAATTATATGAATCATTTAAATATGATAGTATAGATATAATATATAATGAATTTAAAAATGTTGCGGTGCAAAATACAATTGCTGAAAATTTTTTGCCAGTTGAAGAAACTCAAAAAGAAAGTGAGTATAATTTAAATTATATTTTTGAGCCAGATAAAACAAAAATTATTTCTGAATTAATTCCTCAAACTTTAAAAACACAATTTTTTAAATCTGTTTTGGAGTCTAACGCTTCTGAACAAGGTTCAAGAATGATTGCAATGAGTCAGGCAACTGATAATGCTGGTGAATTGCTTAAAGAATTAAAATTAACTTATAATAGAACAAGACAAGCTGCTATAACTAAAGAAATTTTAGAGATTGTAGGGGGAGCTGAAGCTCTTAATAATTAATTTATTTGTTTGTAATTCTTTCAACGGGTATAGATCTATCAAAGTTATATCTATAAGTGTGGTGAATTTTTCCTGGTTTTATTTCATCTGTTGCTTGAATTTGTTGTGCTACTTTTATCATTGCCTTGTTAAAATCTGGAATCCAATTTAATTCTATATCTGTATAAGCAAGTTTTTTTTGTATCATTTCACTACTTGCCATTATTAATGCTCCATCAATTCCTTTTCCCTGATGTTTTGGTACAATTCCAAAAACCAGACCTATTATTTTTTTACATGATTTTTTAATTTTTAAATGATAGAAAGTTTTTATTTTACCAATTAAATTCAATTTTCCATTCACATGTTTGAAAATCTGATTCATTTCAGGTATGCAAATCATAAAACCAATAGGTTCTTTTTTATCATAAGCAAACCACAATATTTTTTCATCTAGTATTGGTTTAAGTTGCTTAAAAATGGCTTGAGCTTGAGCTAATTTTAAACTAGAAACACCAGGATATTTTGCCCATGCTTCATTATAAATTTTCGTAAAATCTTCAATATAATTATTGATGTATCTCTTTTCTAGCATTTTAAAATTATAATTAGGATTATGCTTTACTCTATCTGCTTTATATTGAAAATTTTTAGAGAGTGGAGTTTTAATTTTTTTTAAAAACGTGAATTGTTTAAATAAAATTTTAAATCCATAATTTTCAAATAGACTAGTGTAATATTTTTTTCCATAATTCTGAAGATAATTTGGTTCGATATCAAATCCTTTTGCTAGACAACCCCACCATTTATCTCTTTCTCCAAAATTTATAGGACCATCCATAGATTGATAGCCTTCATTAATAAGCCATTCTTTAGCTTTATTAAAAAGCAGATTTGCAGCATTTTGATCATTTATGCATTCAAAAAAGCCGCATCCTCCTGATAATAATTTGTTATTTTTTGAACTTTTATTGTTATAGAATGCTGCAATCCTACCTATCAATCTATTTTCTGATACAAGTATCCATCTTGAAACTTTACCGTGTCTGAATGTTTTGTTTTCTTTATTATTAAATACTGAATTTATGTCTTTATCTAATGGACGTATCCAATGTTTTTCATTAGAATAGATATTTAATGCTACATTTATAAATTTTTTTTCAATTTTTTTATCATTTACATGAAATAACTTCATTTATATTTAATTTGTGTTTCATAAAAACAATTCTTTCAATAATTTAGTTCATTATTTTATAAACAACATATAACCTTTTAAATATTATTGTATGAATGCTATATCTAATATATCTGTTTTAATAAACCTGCTTTTAATTGGGATGTTTATTGTTTTTATAGTTCTTTCTTTAGTTTATGTATTGGGTAAAATTTTAATATATTTTTCAAATATTATTAATGTGAATGAAGCATCATTAGATGTAAAGAACGAAATTGAAAATAAAATAAATAATCTAACTAATGGTAAAGGACGTGTATTGAAAATCACAAAATTGCATTAAAGATGCCAAAAGAAATCAAGTTTTGTTTACTTTATAGAGACATGTGGCAATCTTCGGGGAAGTATATGCCAAGGGTTGATCAATTAGTAAAAGTTGCTGAGCCAATAATAAAAATGAATTGCTGGGATAGAGTTGAAACTAACGGAGGTGGATTTGAACAAATTCAATTATTAGCTGGTGAAAATCCAAATAAAGCAGTTAGAGAATGGACACAACCATTTAATGATTCTGGTATTCAAACTCAAATGCTTGAAAGGGGTTTAAATGCTCTTAGCATGTATCCTGTATCAAAAGATATTAGAGAACTAATGTATGTAGTTAAAAAAAAACAAGGGACTGATATTTCAAGGTCTTTTGATGGACTAAATGATATTAGAAACTTAGAATTATCAATTAAATATGCAAAATCTGTGGGAATGATTTCTCAATCCTGCTTGTGTATAACTCACTCTAAAATACATAATATAGAATATTATATTGATTTAGCAAAAAAATTAATTAACATGGGAACGGATGAGATAGCTATTAAAGATATGGCAGGAATTGGAAGGCCGTCTTCATTAGGAAAAATAGTTAAGGGTATTAAGTCAATTAGTTCTAACACATTAGTTCAGTATCATGGTCATTCTGCTCCTGGGTTTTCAGTAGCTTCTTCACTTGAGGTTGCTAGAGCAGGTGCTGATATTATTGATGTTTCGATGGATCCTCTTTCGTGGGGTACAGCACATGCTGATTTATTAACAATTTACGAAGTCTTAAAAGACGATGGCTTTTTATTGAAAGATATTAATATGAAGTCATATATGGATGTAAAAAATTTGACTCAGGAATTTATTGATGAGAATTTGGGATATTATATAAATCCAAAAAACAGACATATGAATTCATTACTGATTGAATCTGGATTACCTGGAGGAATGATGGGTAGTTTAATGAATGATTTAGAAAAAAGTCTTAAAAGTGTTAATAAGTGGTTATTAAAAAATAGTAAAAATGAAATTTCAATAGATTATTTATTTTCTTTGTTATTAGATGAAGTAAAATTAATTTGGCCAATTTTAGGTTATCCTCCTTTAGTCACTCCTTATAGTCAATATGTAAAAAATGTTGCACTCGGAAATATAATTCAAAATATTAAAGGTAAAGAAAAATGGAGCCTTATAGATGATAATACTTGGGATATGCTTCTTGGAAAATCAGGTAAACTACCAGGAAAATTAGGTGATGAAATAATTAAACTATCTAATAAATTAAATAAAATTTTTTATAAAAAAAACCCTCAGGATTTGTTTGAAAATACTTTAGAAAAAAACAAAAATGAAATGAATGAATTGAGTTGGGATCTTGGAAAAGATAATGAAGAATTGTTAGAGTATTCTTTACACAAAACTCAATACATAGATTTTAAGTCTGGAAAAGCAAAAAGAAATTTTGAAAATGATATTTCAAGAAAAAAATCAAATAAAAAATATGACTACATCCAAAAATTTCCAAATCCTAAAATTGTCGAAATTATGGAAATAGATAATGAAAAATATGAAATTGAATATAATATAGAAAATGATGAATCCTCTAATAATATTGTTAGTGGTAATGGAGAAAAAATGTTGTCACCAATTGAAGGAAAATTTTTTTTAACAAAAGAATCTAATGATGTTCCTATTAAAGTTAATGATATTGTTAATAAGGGAGACGTATTATGCTATATTGAATCAATGAAAGTTATTAATGCAATAAAGTCAGAATATTCTGGAAGAATTGCAAAAATTTGTTTTAATGATGGGGACGAAATACATGATGATGATGTATTATTTTTAATAGATTAATATGGAATTTTTAGAGAGAATTATTGAAATGACAAGTTTTGAAGAATTGATTTTTCAACCAGAGTATTTGTTAATGATTTCATTAAGTTTATTGTTGCTCTATTTAGGAATAGTTAAAAAATATGAGCCATTACTTCTTGTGCCAATTGGATTTGGTGTATTAATAGCAAATATTCCAGGTGCTAATTTAGGAGTAGTTAAAATAGAAGAATCTCTTGGTTTATTAGAAATCGCTAAAGAACATGGAATAATTAATTTATTGTACTATTCTCTTATAACAACTGGTTTTCTTCCACCAATTATATTTATGGGAATTGGAGCATTAACGGATTTTGGACCAATGCTAAAAAATTTAAGACTAGTCTTTTTTGGAGCTGCAGCACAGTTTGGAATTTTTACAGTATTGATATTAGCAAGTTGGATAGGTTTCTCTAATCAAGAAGCTGCTGCTTTGGCTATTATTGGTGGAGCTGATGGTCCAACTGCTATATATACTGCAATTATTTTAGCACCACATTTATTAGGTCCAATTGCTATTGCTGCTTATTCGTATATGGCATTAGTTCCGGTATTAATTCCTATGGTTGTTAAATTAACTGTTTCCAAGAAAGAACTTTTAATTAATATGAAAAAACAAGATGAGGAGTATCCTAGTTCAGTAAAAATTAAAAACATGAATGCTCTCAAAATTATTTTTCCAATTTTAATGACTTTGATGATATCAATTATAGTTCCTTCAGCAACTCCGTTAATTGGATTTTTAATGTTTGGAAATCTTATTAAAGAAATAGGTGTTTCAACTGTTAGATTATCTAAAGCTGCATCTGATACGATATTAAATACTAGTACTATTTTTCTTGGCTTATCTATAGGAGCTACTATGACACCATCTTCATTCTTAAATTTGGAAACAATTGGAATTATTGTTGGAGGACTATTTGCATTTATGATTTCAATATTTAGTGGAATAATGGCAGTTAAAATATATAATTTGTTTATAAAGAAAAAAATTAACCCTTTGATAGGCGCAACTGGATTAAGCGCTGTTCCAATGGCAAGTAGAGTTGCTAATGAATTAGCATTGAATGAAGATAGCAGCAATCATATTATGCACTATGCTATGGCAAGTAATATTGCTGGAGTTATTGGGTCTGCAGTTGCAGCTGGAATTTTAATTACCTTTCTTTCATAATTTAATTATTAAAATAAGTTGGGTAAGTGAAGGAGGAGTAAAAATTTATTGCTTTAAATGTTTTATCAAATTATTTGAATTTTCGTGAATAATAACCTCTTTGAAAATATCAAAATATAAGAAATTATTTTTTATCATATTTTTAAATTGATTTATAAGAGGGGTGTAGTATTCATTTATGTTCATTATATGAATACTTGTTTTTTTTATCTTTAAACTTTTCCATGTTATAATTTCAGATATTTCTTCTAAAGTTCCTATTCCTCCTGGCAAAGCAATAAAGACATCTGATAGATCATACATTTTTTGTTTTCTTTCATGCATATTTTTTACAGTATATAGCTTAGTTATTTTTGTATTGATGATTTCTTTTTTGTATAAAATTTTTGGAATAACTCCTATAACTTTTCCATTGTTTTTTAGAACTTCATTTGCTATTAATCCCATAAGACCAATTTTTGCACCTCCGTATACAAGAGACATGTTATTAGAAGCAATTATTTTACCAATATTTTTTGTTTCTTCAATAATAATATTGTCTTTGGAATTGCTTGATCCACAAAAAACACAAATTTTTTTTGACATATTTTAAAGAACTAATTTTAACGACTTTGTGTAATAATTATAATGCAAGATATTGGAATTTTTAAATCATATATATCTTCAGACGATTTTATTATTAGGTGGTTTTTTATACTATCCATTTCTTCTTTTTAGATTAGTCTTTTCTTTAGTAAAATTTAATTTTTCAAAAAGGTATATTTGTGAGATGAATAATCAAGAATTGCTGAAGAAAATAGTTTCTCATTCTAAGGAATATGGTTTTGTATATCCTTCAAGTGAAATATATGATGGATTAAGCGCAGTATATGATTATGGTCCTTATGGATCTTTACTTAAAAATAATATCAAAGAATTTTGGTGGAAATCTATGGTTCAATTAAATGATAATATTGTTGGATTAGATTCTGCAATATTTATGCATTCAAATACGTGGCAAGCTTCTGGTCATATTGATGCATTTAATGATCCTCTAATAGATAACAGGGATTCAAAAAAAAGATATAGAGCAGATTTGTTAGTTGAAGAATATATTGAAAAAATTCATTCTAAAATTTCTAAAGAAATTAAAAAAGCAGAAAAAAGATATGGAGATAAATTTGATAAAGAAGAATTTTTAAAAACTAATTTAAGAGTTATTGAAAATTCAAAAAAAATTAGTGAAATATCAAAAAAATTAAACCATTGTTTAATAAATAAAGATTTAGTTGAGCTAAAAAATTTGATTTTGGAATTAGGAATTAATGATCCAGTATCTGGCACACAAAATTGGACTGATGTTAAGCAATTTAATTTAATGTTTTCAACTAAAATTGGATCAAATGTTGATACATCTAGTTTAATTTATCTTAGACCTGAAACAGCTCAAGGTATTTTTTTAAATTTTTTAAATGTTGTTAATTCAACAAGAGTGAAAATACCTTTTGGAATTGCTCAAATTGGAAAAGCTTTTCGCAATGAAATTATAGCTAGACAATTTGTGTTTAGAATGAGGGAATTTGAACAAATGGAAATGCAATTTTTTGTTGAACCTGGAAAAGAGATGAATTTTTTTGATGATTGGAAAAATAAAAGAATGAAATGGCATAAGAGTTTAGATTTAGGAGATCATTTATATAGATTTCACAATCATGAAAATTTGGCTCATTATGCAAACGCAGCATGTGATATCGAGTTTTTATTTCCCATGGGGTTTAAGGAATTAGAAGGGATACATTCTCGAACAGATTTTGATTTAAAAAGTCATCAAAAATTGTCAGGTAAAAAAATAAATTATTATGATCAAAAAACTAAGTCTAGTTTTGTTCCATATGTTATTGAAACATCTGTTGGTTTGGATAGATTATTTTTATCAGTATTATCAGCTTCATATCAAAATCAAAAATTAAAAAATGGAACAGAAAGAATTTTTCTTAAAATTCCTTTTGAAATTGCACCAATTAAAGCTGCAATATTACCACTTAATGCGAAAGATAACTTACCAGAAAAAGCTAAGTTATTATACGATGAACTAAAAACATTTTTTAATATTCAATACGATGAAAAAGATTCAATTGGTAAAAGATATAGAAGACAGGATGCTATTGGAACACCTTATTGTATAACGTTTGACTATGATACGCTAAAAGATAATTCTGTAACTATAAGAAATAGAAATTCTATGGTTCAGGAAAGAGTTTTATTATCTTCAACAAAGGATTATATCATTAATAATGTATCAATTGATAATTTGTTAACACAAGTATAATGATTGACAATTTTTCAAATTTTATTTTAAAATTTAGAATCTTTTTTATTTCATTAATTTTTTTCTTTACTCTTTACATGGCTTATCAGAGTCAATTTGTCAGATATAATTATAATTTTTCTCAAACAGTTCCTGATTCAGATGAAGATATGATTTTTTATAAAAATTTTAAAAAAATATTTGGTGAGGATGGAAATGTTTTTGCAATTGGTTTAAAAGATTCTTCAATTTTTGATTTACAAGTTTTTAGTAATTATAATAAATACGTTCAAAGGTTAGAATCAATTGAAGGCATTAATGGAGTATTAAGTTTATCTAATTTGAAGGTTTTAACAAAGGATGCAAAAAATAAAAATTTCAAATTTGAAAATTTATATAATCCTTTCCCTGAAACGCAAAATGAACTTGATAGTCTTATAATATTATCAAAAAGACAGAAATTTTATGAAAATAAAATATTAAATGATAATGGGGCAATAACATTATTAATAACAATTGATAAATTAATTCTTAATTCTTCTGATAGAAATGATTTAATGGTAAAGCTTATTAATGTAAGTGAAAATTTTTCACAAAAAAATAACATAAATCTACATTATGCTGGATTGCCATATTCAAGATACATAATGGCTGAAAGTGTAAAGTCTGAATTAATAATATTTCTTATTATTTCTATCTTAATAACTTCTATTATTTTATTTATTTTTTTTAGATCATGGGATTCTGTTTTAGTTCCAATATTAATTATTGGAGTTGTAGTTGTTTGGGTATTTGGAACATTATCAATTTTGAATTATAAAATTACTCTTCTTACAGGTTTATTGCCTCCTTTAATTGTTGTTATTGGCATTCCTAATTGTGTTTATATGTTAAACTACTATCATTTTTCTTTAAATAAATTTTCTTCAAGAAAAAAAGCAATTTCTCATGTAATTAAAACAATTGGATTGATAACTTTAATTACAAATCTTACCACTGCTGTAGGTTTTTTTGTTTTAGCAACAACTGACATTAAGGTATTAAATGAATTTGGAATTGTTGCTGGAATTAATGTAATAGCCACATTTTTTGTTAGTATTTTTTTGTTTCCGACGATATATTTAATCTTACCAAAACCAAAATCCAAACAAATAAATTATTTGAATTATAATTTTTTGTATTTTTTAATAAACTTATTTAAAAGTATTTCTTTTGAGCATCAAAAAAAAGTATTTGTATTGTCTGGAATATTAATAGTAATTTCTTTGTATGGGGTTTTTAAAATAAAAGCAGTTTCTTTTTTGATAGATGATGTTCCAAGTGAAAGTTTTTTAATGAAAGATATGAAATTTTTTGAATCTAATTTTTCAGGAATTATGCCTTTAGAAATTGTTATTGATACTAAAAAGAAAAGAGGTGTTCGAAATTTAAACACATTAAAAAAAATAGACAGATTAGAAAATTTTTTAAAAGATAAATCTTATATATCAGATCCAATATCTATAGTAAGTTTTATTAAAGCTTCAAGGCAAGCGTATTATAATAATAATCCTTCTTTTTATAGTTTGCCAAATTCAAGAGATAAAAATTTTATTCTTAGATATTTATCTTCAGGTTATGGTGATAATGTTGAAAATGAAAATATTTCAAAATCATTTGTAGATTCTTTAGGACAAAAAATTAGAATTTCTTTAAACATAGCAGATTTAGGTTCCCATAAAATGGATTCTATTCTTAGAAATGTTATTCAACCAGAAATAAATAATATTTTTGGAAAAACTAATAATGAAGTAAAACTTACTGGAACTACTCTTATTTTTATTAAAGGAATCAATTTTTTAATTGAAAATTTACTTCAAAGTATGTTGCTTGCTTTTTTTATAATAAGTTTAATTGTATCGCTTTTATTTAAAAATATTAAAATGGTTATTATATCTTTAATTCCAAATATTATTCCATTGATTATTGCAGCAGGTATTATGGGTATTTTTGGAATACCATTAAAGCCAAGTTCTGCATTAGTTTTTAGTATAGTATTTGGTATTTCTGTAGATTATTCTATTCATTTTTTAGCGAAATTTAAAAATGAATTAACACAAACCAAAAATGTAAAAAATGCTGTTATAAAAACAATTGAAGAAACTGGTAGAAGTATGATATTTACTTCTTTTATTTTGTTTTTTGGATTTATTATTTTTGCGTTTTCAAATTTTGGCGGAACTATAGTATTGGGTGTTTTAACTTCAATTATATTATTTGTAGCTATGATTACTAATTTAACTTTACTTCCTTCTATTATTTTATATTTCTATAATTCCAATAATTAAATTTGTATATAGATGAATAAAAAATTTAATGAATATAAATCCATAAATTATTATGAAGTAGGTTCTGATATACTTTCTTTTTGGAAAAAAAAGAAAATTTTTGAAAAATCAATTACTTTGAGAAATAATGGAGATGTTTTCTCTTTTTATGAGGGACCTCCTTCTGCAAATGGAATGCCAGGAATTCACCATGTGATGTCAAGAACTGTCAAAGATATTTTTTGTAGGTACAAAACCTTAAAGGGGTTTAAAGTTTATAGAAAAGG